>JALSPW010000153.1 GCA_026985735.1 Saprospiraceae bacterium | reverse complement strand
TATTTTTGCCTGGCTGCGCTGCAAAAATACCGCCAAAACAGACTGTGCGCCCTCTTTACCCGGCACTTACGTACCGGGCTATAATATGTCGTCCCTCCGGGACTTTTTTTGTTTCAATTAAATTTGAAACGCCTTTTAAAAGCATTCCCTCATTTTCACATTCAATCCTTTTGTCTTTGTCCTTTTATCTTTGTACTTTTGCCTTTTATCTTTAAGCCTCCGAGGCAATGGTCTCCCGACCTCTTGCCGAATTGTAAGTGGATTCTATCTTGTAATTACTATTTTCTTAAATACGATTCCTCTTTGAAATTGAACTTTTATGTAATATAAACCAACATCTAAACTTGAAATATCAATTGAGGAATTAAAACTGTTTTTCTCTATCAAAATATCCCCGTTTGTATTGTATATCTTTAGTGAGTTTATTAGATTATTCGTATTGTTTTTGTATAAAATTGAAATAAAATCATTTGCCGGATTTGGATATATTTTTATAAGATTTGAATATCCGGATAAATCTTCAACAGCTGTAGATTTGTCTTCGATGCAAATTGTCGTATCTACACTGCAATTCAGCAAACTGTCCCAAACTACCAGTTGGTAACAACCGGCTTCTAAACTGTCAATATCTTCTTTAGTGCTTTGATAGTTTAAATCTCCCATTCCTATCCATTCCAGTCCATAAGTTCTTGAGTTATTATTTATGGATATGTCAATTGCACCTTTTGTGGTATCCGTGACATTTGTAATGCTGTCTATGGATATTTCAGCTTGTATTTCATCAATATAGAAAGAAAAATATGAAGTACAACTATTGCTATCCGTAACAACAACCTGATAAGAACCGGCACATAAATTTTCATAAATAGCTTCTTTCACAGCTGTTCTTGTCATAGTAGTATCACCGTAATATAAATCCACACGTGGAATATTGGCAATATCGCTATAAATTTTAATTTTCCCCGTACATTCTCCGGGACATACTTCAAGTGTACCAATATAGTTAATTGATATTTGTGGATAAACATTTACATTTGCACTCACAGTAGCAGTACATCCGTCTTCGTCTGTAATTGTTGCGATATATTCCGTTGATTGTCCGGGATAAACTACCGGGTTAAAGCTATTGATATCATTTATGTTTTCATCAGGAGTCCATACGATATTTGTGCCATTGGTGTATACGTGTAACTGAATGGAGTCCCCTGGACAAATATTTTCGTCGGAAATGCTTTCTACATTAATACCTTTTGTCGTAAATTGTGAAACAGAACAATCTATTTGATCTCCGTGTTCATTGTAAGGTGTTATCTTTATATAAATAGTGGTTTTGCATGGGAAGTCCTGATTGTAATAATAAGTAGTTGTGTTTCCCACATCTTCATCTTTAACCAAATCCCATTGTGTACTGTTTCCACCTGTTCCGAGACTTATTTTATATCCTGATGCATCATCTACACTTTCCCAGATTATCGCAGCATCCAATGGAACATCATATTCATTGTCGGTAGGACTAATGACAGTTGTACATTTGGGAGGAGAACAAGATTGCTGAACTTGTGAAACAGAAGCACAACCTTCATTATTGCCTATAATAGTAGCATCTCCTCCGGCGTCAAGATAGTCACAGATACTGGGAACATCACAAGTTGAAAGTTGATAATTTGATCTCAGGCTTAAAGATGTAATTGTAGTATATACAATATTATTAATACCTTCCAAGGATTGTAAAACAGGATTTGAATTTATCCACAAACTACCGTTAATACTAACAAGATTGTCTAATGCATTTAAACTGTTTAATAAATTATTGCTGCTAATCTCGAAGTTTTGCCCAATTGTTTCAAGATTCTCCAATCCGGTTAAATCTAATAATTCAGGATTGTTTTTTATTTGCATATCTTTACCAATCGAATGAAGGTTTTCAAGACCGTGCAAACTTGTTAGGTTACTGTTTTGCCATATATATAGATGCCGGGCTATACTATTAATACCGTCCAAACCTGTCAAATTTGTCAATAAAGAATTGTTTTCAATCAAAATGTCTCCATCTGTTGATGCAATATTTTGTAGCCCGTCAAGGCTTGTGAGTAATGGATTTTCAACTATTCTAATGGCAACTACATTTGAAGTTATGCCTAAAAGACCTGAGATATTTGCCAGTTTATCATTGTATTTGATAGAAATATGACCATTTATCGTTTCCAGTCCTGATAATCCATCAAGTTGAGTTAGGAAAGGATTGGACTCTATAATAATGCTACCGTTTATAGATATTACGTTGCTCAACCCCGGAAAGCTTAAACTTCCGAAACTTCCTCCGGTTAAGGTTGTCAAATGCTCATTGTTTTTAATAATAAGATCTCCACCAATTGATGTAAGGCTGACAAAATTATATAATTGCCATATTTTATCTATATTATTTATTTCAAAATTACCTCCTATGGATTGTAGATTTTTTAATCCTTCGATACTTGTAAGATTAGGGCAGTCCTTAATTATTAGGTCTCCATCTATTTTTATTAAAATAGATAGATCATCAAGATTTTGAATATCATTTCCTTCAATGATTACATTTCCTTCAATTTCATTACACTCTGCTTCACCTAAATATATATACAAATCATGTATTTCAGCCTGAGTATTAAGCGTAACACCATTGGGATAGCAGGAAATAGCGAAACCGGTATTAATAAAGGAAACAATAACAAACAGTAATATGAAAACTTTTTTCATTTAATTGGTTTTATATTAATTATACAATTAGAATTATTCTTTATAATTCTTTACAAATTTAGTTTAAACTATTTTACCTGAAAAGAGCTAATTAGTAGTTGGGCAAATCAGGACTTAGTTAGGTTTGTGTTTTTATTAATTTGGAAATGTTAAAAAATATTATAGTCTTGAAAACTGTGAATTCTTTCGTTCACATCAATCCCATCTTGTTAATCTAAATTATATTGATCATTACATAAAGACAGATGGTGGTAGTATAGTGATGAAGGATGG
>JALSPW010000152.1 GCA_026985735.1 Saprospiraceae bacterium | reverse complement strand
TGCTAATCGGATATAAGTTAAATAATAATACCAAGCCATTAATTTCCGGAGTAAAAGATTTGAATAATGGTAAAACAGGCAAAATAGAGGAAATTATAAGATTCATTGATTCCAAATATCTGTATAAAACAAATCAGGAACATTTTATTGATAAAGCATTAAAATCAATATTTGATGAATTGGATCCTTATTCTCTCTATATTCCGGCTACAAAATTATCATCTGTGAATGATAAACTCGATGGTAATTTCAGAGGCATTGGTATTTCAAGTTATATAATTAATGACACATTGGTTGTTTTGCATGTATTGAAAAATACCCCTGCCGACAAAGCCGGTTTGAAATCACTCGATAGGATAATTCAAATCGGAAATCAATATATTACAGGTGATTCTATTAATCATTCAGAAATTGTGAAATTAATTCATTCCTTTGGAGAAGAACCATTTGATATAGTGGTTTTGAATCGGGACAATCAAAAGAAAGTAATTACTGTTAATGCTGAAAAGATTGAAAATAATTCTATTAGTTCAGCTTATATGCTTCCTGATTCTAGCTTGTATATAAAAATAGAGCAGTTTTCAAATCATACATACAGGGAATTTATGGAAGATTTAGAGAGATTTGCCATCAAGGATAAAATATCAAAACTGATAATTGATTTAAGAAACAACCCAGGAGGATATCTTCAGGAAGTCACAAAGATGTTGGATCAATTTTTTGATAAATCGAAACTGGATTTGGTAACTACCGTTTATCATGACGGGAGAAAAGATAAAATAAAAACCAGTGGAAGAAATTTTTATACTATATCCAAAATAGCTGTTTTGATCAATGGAGGTAGTGCTTCGGGTAGTGAGGTGTTGGCTGGAGTATTACAAGATTATGATAGAGCAATTATAGTAGGCAATCCTTCTTTTGGAAAAGGTTTGGTGCAAGAACAATATGAATTGAGTAATGGCGGTGCTTTGAGGTTGACAATAGCAAATTATTATTTGCCAACCGGCAGATCAATTCAAAAATCGCTTAATTTGGATTCAAATTATGTAAATACTTTATCATCTCATTATGAGCGTCAGGATACTTTTTATAGTATCAACAAACACAGACCTTTGATTTCCGGCAGAGGTATTTATCCTGATTATTTTGTAAATGATACTATGTATTATAAAATCCGGGATGTATTCTACAGGTATGACAGTTTATTGTTTGCATTAGCCGTTGATTATATAAAAAATAATACCCGGTTATACGATATCAAGGAAGAAACATTTTTAAATGAATATAATATTTCTTTGGATTCATTGCCTGAACTTGAAAGGATTAACTTTTCAATACGGAATAAAGAGGTTTATAGATACATGTTAAAATCTAAAATTGCATTTATATTATATGGTAGAAATGCAGAAGAAAAAGTATTAAACAGAAAGGACCCGTATATAGCAGAAGCAATAAAAAACTTTTAATGCCAGTTTCCTTTATCATGTACAGGTTCGCGTACTACTGTCAATTGCTTCAGAAAATCATTTAATGCAAATAATGCCGCAATTTTAGAATTCTGCATTTTATTTTCCTTTATTTTTTCTTTTGTGAAATAATATTTAACAAAATTGGTATCAAAATTGCCGTTTATAAAAGCTTTATGTTTCATGACAAATTCTCCGAAAGCTAAAGTTGTTTGAATTCCTTTTATTTTATACCCATTTATAGCTTTTCGCATCAAAGAGATAGCATGTTTCCTGTCTTTACCATAAACAATCAGTTTGGAAATCATAGGATCGTAATAAATCGGAATATCCATACCTTCCTCAAAGCCGCTATCAACTCTGATATTTTTACCGGCAGGTTCTATGTATTGTTGCAAATTACCGATACTGGGAAGAAAATTATTTTCAGGGTCTTCGGCATATACTCTTAATTCAATAGCATGTCCTTTTAATTCGATATCCTCTTGGTTGTATCTAAGTTTTTCACCCCGAGCTATTCTTATTTGCTCTTCGACAAGGTCAATCCCCGTGGTAAATTCAGTGACGGGGTGCTCTACTTGAAGCCTTGTGTTCATTTCTAGAAAATAAAAATTCAGGTTTTCGTCCATTAGAAACTCTACTGTTCCCGCACCCACGTAATTGCAAGATTTTGCAACATATACTGCTGCTTTCCCTAATTGCTTTCTTAAATCCGGAGTTACGATTGCAGAAGGAGCTTCCTCAATCACTTTTTGATGTCTTCTCTGAATGCTGCATTCTCTTTCATTTAAATAAACTGTATTTCCATATTTGTCTGCTAATATTTGTATTTCTATATGTCTTGGAGAGCCTATATATTTTTCTATAAAAACCGAACCGTCACCAAAGGCGGATTTTGCTTCGTTGATTGCCATTTTAAGTTGAGCTTCAAATTCATTTTTATTTTCTACTACTCTCATTCCTTTACCTCCGCCACCGGCGGAAGCTTTAATAAGTATTGGAAAACCTATTTTTTCAGCTATTTCTTTAGCTTCATCGATATTGTCAATTGCCTTATCAGTACCGGGTATTAAGGGAATATCGTATTTGCTTACAGTTTCTTTAGCAGCCAATTTACTACCCATCAGGGAAATTGATTCAGGTTCAGGTCCTATGAAAATAATCCCGGAATCCGTTACTTTCTTAGCAAATTCTGCATTTTCACTTAAAAAACCATAACCCGGATGGATTCCATTAACATTATTTTTTTTTGCGATATCAATAATTTTGTCTCCCAGAAGATATGATTGATTTGAAGGTGCAGGCCCCAATAGATATGCTTCATCAGCTAATTTTACATGAATTGCATTTCTGTCTGCTTCAGAATATACCGCTACTGTAGTAATTCCCATTTTTTGTAAGGATTTTATTATTCTGACTGCAATTTCTCCCCTGTTGGCAACTAATATTTTATTCATATATTGAAGTTTTCGTTTTTAATCGTGTTTATTTAATTCTTTTTAAACAATCGTATTGTCTGATAAAAAAGTCTATATTATATATATTGTATTCTT
>JALSPW010000151.1 GCA_026985735.1 Saprospiraceae bacterium | reverse complement strand
AGAAAAAAAAGATTTTATGAGTACTTATGAAATGATAGCGAAAAAACACGAACAAAAAGGCATTGAGAAAGGTATCGAGAAAGAAAAGAAAGATGTGATTTTAAAAGGACACCAAAATGGCGTAAATATTGATATTCTTGCGAAAATCACCGGATTAAGCATGGAGGAAGTACAAAAAATCATAAGTGAGAATAATAATTGATAGATTGAAAGAAGCTCTTGAAAATCGCAAATAAATTTGCGACACCATTTAATGCTTGCCATCTAATAAAAATAGTTTGATTTTCTCCTTATCTTTTTCCGTAATGAAGTGAAAGAAAAATATAAAGGTAGAGTAGTACTATGTTGGTTGGAGGGGAGAGAGTGGATAAAAATAATTTTACAAATTCCCTTTTTCTATTTTGCCTACTACGGATATTGGAGTCATTGCCCTAGCCAATTTTTTATTGCCTTGATCATTTAACCGTTTACTTCAACGCTTACAAGCTTTTTTGAAATAAAACAGGCTCTATTAAAGGTGTAGCATTGTGTAAAACATTATATGGCTAAGTTAAAAATTTAGTAAAAAGCTATTATAATTTTAAAAATTCCCTATTTTCGTGCAGATACTATATTTTATTTGATATTCAAAATATATTTATGTCCATATTATTAAAAAATGCCGGATATATAGATTGGCAAACACTTGAATTTTTCACTACCAATATATTTATTCAAGAAGGAACTGGCGGGAAAATATTTTTTTTTGATAACCTTGAAAATATAAAAGCAAATAAGGTTATTGATTGTCAAGGGAAATTTGTAACAAAATCATTTGCTATCGGGCATCACCATATTTATTCTGCATTAGCGCGAGGTATGCCTGCACCTAAAAAACAACCGGAAAACTTTTTAGAAATATTAAAATATATTTGGTGGAATTTAGACAAGGTATTGGATAAAGAAATGATTGAAGCGAGTGCTTTAAGTACGGCAATTGCCTGTGCAAAATCAGGATCCACTTTTGTTATTGATCATCATGCTTCACCTGGTTTTATTGAGGGTTCATTGGAAGTAATTTCCAAAGCATTTGAAAAAGTAGGCATAAGCCATTTATTGTGTTATGAAATAACGGATAGGGACGGTATGGATAAAGCTGAAAAAGGACTTGATGAAACTGAAAATTTTTTACAAAACAAACAAGGACTTATCGGTTTGCATGCATCATTTACCGTTGGAAAGGAAACCATGCGTAAATCGGTAGATCTAATGAACAGATATAATTCAGGTATTCATATCCATGTAGCGGAAGATTATTATGATCAAAAGCATTCTCTTGAAAACTATGGTAAAAGAGTAGTGGAAAGGTTGAATGATTATGGTATTTTGGATTCTTCAAAAACTATTCTTGGTCATTGTTTACACATAGACAATAATGAGAGAAAACTTATTCGTGAATCAAAATCTTATGTTGTTCAAAATACAGAAAGTAATTTGAATAATAATGTTGGATATTTTAATTCAGCCGGATTAGGTGAAAATATATTTTTGGGAACAGACGGTATGCATAGTGATATGATGAGAAGTGTGCAAGCTGCATATTTTGTCGGTCAGGGATTTGATAATATTGATTTTGTTACTGCTTATCGACGATTTAGAAATGTACATAGATATCTTGATACAAATAACTTTTCGGGTGATGGGGAAAACAATTTGATAGTATTGGATTATGATACACCAACTGAGATCGACGAAACAAATTTTTTAGGGCATTTTATTTTTGGTTTGAGAGAAAGACATATTCAACATGTAATTTCGAATGGGAAACTGATTTTAGAGAATAGAAATATCACAACAGTCGATGAAGCTGAGGTATTAAAATTTTCAAGGGAACAAGGAAAAAAATTATGGAGACATTTATGATACAATGGATAGGATATATAGCATCCGGGATTATCGCTATATCAATGACAGTAAATTCAATTGTTAAATTTCGATGGATTAATTTAATTGGTGCTTTTTCTTTTGCTATTTACGGTATGCTGTTCAGGGCTTATCCCGTTATGTTATTAAATGGTTTTATCACATTAGTAGATTTATATTTTTTATTGAAAATATATACAAAGCCAAATCTTTTTGATATTTTGGAAATAAGTGAAGACAGTAAGTATTTGTTGAAATTTTTAGAATTTCATAATAGTGAAATACAAAATTTTTTTCCAGGGTTTAAATATAAACCGGAAATGAATACAATAAGTTTTTTTGTTTTAAGGAATATGGCGGTTGCGGGAGTATTTTTAGCTCATAGAAAAGGCAAGGATATTCTTGAAGTTGGACTTGATTATGTAGTTCCTGAATACCGGGATTACAAAAATGGAAAATTTTTATATTTCTCATTAAGAGACAATTTTATAAGAGCGGGATTTAAATATATTGTAGCTGAAAATGTTTCTCAAAAACATGTTAAATATTTAAAAAAACTTGGTTTTAAGCAAAAAGGTGAAAAATTAGTTAAAGCTCTTTAGATTAGAGTTTTAATATTTTAATATCATTTCAAAATATGTATTAATTGGATAGAATGAAAATATTACACACTTCCGATTGGCATCTTGGACACCGATTGCATGAACATTTGCAACAATACGAACAAGAAAAATTCTTGAAGTGGCTTATAGATCTTATCAATGACCAAAATATTGACGTATTGCTTGTTGCTGGCGATATTTTTGATACGGCTTATCCTTCTACTCAAAGTCAGGAGATGTTTTACCGGTTTCTTGCTGAAATACACCGCAAAACAAATTGCCAAGAAGTGGTAATGACTGCCGGCAATCACGATGCACCCGGCACGATCAATGCTCCTGATAACTTCGTGAGATACTTCAATATAAAACTTGTTGGTAAAGCAAGCGAAAATGTTCAAGATGAGATTTTTGGTTTTGATATTGGCGGAGAAAAATTGATTGTAGCAGCAGTTCCTTTTTTGCGCGATAGGGATATCAGACGGGCAATAGCCGGTGAAAATGCTTTGGATATAGAAAACCGT
>JALSPW010000150.1 GCA_026985735.1 Saprospiraceae bacterium | reverse complement strand
CTAAGAATGTTCCTAAAAGTCCGAGCGTTACAAATACACTAGTATATAGTTTCCAAATTAATATATCAATATAATAGATTTTTTATTAGTTTTGCGGCATAAACTTTAAAGTAAAATATTATGCCATTTAAAAGCAAAAGACCAAAAATCGAATTGACAAAGAAAGAAGAATTGGAACTTGAAAAAATCAGTAAATCCAGAACGAAGAAAAAAGCTCATATTGAAAGAGCTAAGATTCTACTATTGTATTCTAAGGGCAACAGTATCAATTCAATATCAAAAAAACTCGGAACAAATCGGCCAAAAATAGAGCGCACCGTAGATAGAGCGATTTATTATGGTGTGATGACTGCCTTAGACGATTTGCCGCGCAAAGGTGCAAAACCAAAAATAACAAAAGAAGCTAAGGCCTGGTTGGTGTCATTAGCATGTACAAAGCCAAAGGAATTGGGATTTGCATCAGAATTCTGGACTTATTCACAGTTGGTGAAATATATACGAGAAAATTGTCATGAAAAAGGCTATCCTTCACTTGAAAAAATAAGCAAGGGAACTATCTCGAAGATTTTAGCAAAAAGCGATGTAAAACCTCATAAGATGACCTATTACCTTGAAAAAAAAGATAAGGAATTTGAGAAAAAGATGGTCAATGTTTTGCACACGTATAAAGAAGTTAAGTTGCTAAAAACAGAAGGCAATAGAGAATCTGATAAGGTGATTGTGTCTTACGACGAAAAGCCGGGCATTCAAGCTATTGGTAATATTGCAGCTGATTTAAGCCCCATTACCCAAAAGTATAATAAGTGGGCGAGAGACTACGAATATAAAAGGTATGGAACCTTGTCATTACTGGCTTCAATAGATTTATTAACAGGAGAAATTTATGCAGAAGTACATGAAAAACATAGAAGCAGAGAGTTTGTAGGGTTTTTGAAGAACCTGAACAAACTCTATGCTGAAGATATGAAGATAAAAATCATACTGGATAATCATTCTTCCCACATATCAAAAGAAACCAAAAAGTATTTGAAGACTGTTCCCAATAGATTTGAATTTGTATTTACTCCGGTACACGCAAGTTGGTTGAATTTAATAGAAGTGTTCTTCAGTAAGATGACCCGTAGTTTTTTGAGGGGAATAAGAGTCAAATCAAAACAAGAGTTGAAAGAAAGAATACTCAAATATATAGAAGAGGTAAATCAAATGCCAACGATTTTTTCGTGGAAGTGGAAAATGGACCAAATTCTTATTTAGAATTGATATGGTAATTAGGAAACGTTATACTAGTGATTTGTAATTAGTAATTAGTAGTAAGTTACAAATTACCAATAACAAGAAAATGCCAACAACACATAAAGATTTAGATGTTTGGAAAAAGTCAATTGATTTTGTAACTAGTATTTATAAAATAACAAAATCTTTTCCTAGAGAGGAACTTTACGGTTTAGTTTCTCAAATTAGAAGAGCTTCGGTTTCAATTCCATCAAATATTGCTGAAGGAGCCGTTCGGAAAGGCAAATAAGAATTCAGACAATTTCTATATATTTCCCTTTCTAGTGCGGCGGAAGTTGAAACACAATTAATAATATCACAGAACTTATATTGAGAAAGAAGACTTTGAAAAGTTAATTCTTGAATTAAACTCAATTTCAATAATGATTCAAGGCTTGATCAAATCCATAGATAAATAACTAATGACCAGTAACCAGTCACCAATCACCAATCACCAATCACCAATCACCATTGGAATAACTGGCCAATCAGGCTTTATTGGATCCCACTTATACAATTACCTTGGTCTCCAAGAAAATGTAGAGCTTATCCCATTTGAAGACGAGTACTTTAAGGATGAAGATGTCCTTCAAAAATTCGTCAGTCAATGTGACACCATCGTCCACCTGGCAGCCATGAATCGCCACAACGACCCTGAGGTGCTCTACAAAACAAATATCGAACTGGTTCAAAAGCTCATCAAAGCCTGCGAAACAACAAACGCTACACCTCATATCCTTTTCTCCTCCTCGACACAGGAAGAACGAGACAATCTATACGGCAAATCAAAGAAAGAAGGGCGCAAACTATTGGAAGACTGGGCAAAACGAAATAATGCACAATTCACCGCCCTAATCATTCCAAATGTATTCGGGCCCTTCGGGCATCCTTATTATAACTCCTTTATAGCTACTTTCTGTCATCAGCTTACCCATGGTGAAAAACCGCATATTGATGTGGATAGCGAAGTAAAGTTGATTTATGTAGGGGAATTGGTTCGCGAATTCTGGAAACTGATAAGGGGAACACGGATAACACAGACTGAAAGGATAAACACAGATGAAAAAAACAGTGAAAACCGGTCCAATCCGTGTCATCTGTGTTCTATAAATCATACATCACAGATAAAAGTATCCAAAGTTCTAAACATCCTAGAAAACTACAAAGAAACCTACTTTAATAAAGGCATCATACCAAATCTCGACAACGAATTCGAGAAAAACCTTTTCAACACCTTCCTCTGCTATATCGACCATAAAACATTCTTCCCTTTTCATCTAAAAAAACACTCCGATGAACGAGGAAGTTTCGTAGAAACCGTAAAACTAAATTCCGGAGGACAAGTAAGTTTCTCTACCACGGTGCCGGGAATCACCCGTGGAAATCACTACCATACCCGTAAGGCAGAGCGCTTTGCCGTGATCAAAGGAAAAGCAAGAATTGAGCTCCGTCGAATCGGAACCGACGAAATATTAAGCTTCGATCTCGATGGCGAAAACCCCAGCTTTGTGGATATGCCCATTTGGTACACTCATAATATCACCAATATCGGCGATGAAGAACTTTATACCGTCTTTTGGATCAACGAACATTATAATCCTGATGATGGGGATACTTATTATGAAGAAGTTTAGTTGGTAATTAGTGACTGGTAATTAGTGACTGGTAATTAGTGACTGGTAATTAGTGACTGGTAATTAGTGACTGGTAATTAGTGATTTGTAATTAGTAATTTGTAATTAGTTATGGTTAGGACGCATA
>JALSPW010000149.1 GCA_026985735.1 Saprospiraceae bacterium | reverse complement strand
TGTTTATAACTTACCTTACAACTCAAACTGCAGAAAAACTGCGATATCAGGAAAGTATTCTTGATATGCTATTAAATGAGAATTTGGATGGTCTTAAAGATGCACTTTTTACTCTTTTTGCATCAATCCCATACAACAATTTCACCAATAATAAACTACCTGAGTTTGAAGGTTATTATGCCAGTGTCGTATATGCATATCTGGCAAGTATCGGTATGACAACCATACCTGAAGATGTTTCCAATTTTGGTCGCATAGATCTTACTTTGCAATATCAGGACAAGGTTTTTATCATAGAATTTAAATTGTCAGAAAAAGCAACCGGAGCTGCTTTGAAACAAATCAAAGAAAAACGCTATTACGAAAAATATAGTGATTTTGACAATATTTACCTTATAGGTATAGAATTTAGCAAAGAGAAAAGGAATATAATAGGGTATGAGTGGGAGAAGGTTTGAAAGTATAAAGTTCAAAGTATAAAGTTCAAAGTTCAAAGGCAAAAGTTCAAAGTATGAGGTCTCATAAAAATGGTTGACATTTTAATTGAAATCAATATCCAAACCAACTAAATATATTTGTACCGTATTTTCTTGAATTAAGATAAAAGGGATGCTCTGTAAAATTATGGTGTTTATCGTGTTCCAAAATAAATTGACCATTGGTATTTAGGAGTTTCTTATTAAAAATTTTATCAATAATTTTATCAATAAATTTATAGTCATACGGAGGGTCTGCAAAAATAAGATCATATTTATCCGTATTTCGTTCTAAGAATAAAAGGACATCGGATTTTATAATTTTAAATTCTTTTTGCAATGATAAAAGATGATTTATGTCATTGACAAAACTCACGCAAATATGAGATTTATCAACGTATGTGACAAGAGGGCATCCTCTTGAGATAAATTCCAGTGCAATACTGCCGGTTCCGCCATATAAATCCAATACGGATATCTCGTTGAACTGAATTTGATTTGCAAGAATATTAAACAAACCTTCTTTCGCCATGTCCATTGTAGGTCTCGTCCGGCATTTTTTCAGTGGTGGATTAAACTTTCTCCCTTTTAGTTTACCGCTTATAATTCGCATAATGACAAAGCGTAAAGATCAAAAAATAAATGCTTGGGTTTTCCTAGAAACATATTGGAAAATGCCAAGCGTGGAATATTTTTCACAAAAGAAAGATTTTTGATATGATCATAAAGTAACTTATAGGCAATTGATTCTGAAGTGATTCTTCCGGATAATATGACATTGGCTTTGTTTACCGGAATGACATTATTTGATAAGTTAGTTGTTATATAATATAAAATATCTTCCTTAGTATCAATAGAATATACATTGGTTTGAATAAAATTGCCATTTTTGAATACAGCAGTTTGAAGGTAATTGTTATTCAAATTTGCTAATATAGTATTACCATAAGAATCTATAAATTTATATTTGGAAATCAGTATTTCATTTGCGTGATGGATATTTACCGTATTAAAAGTGGTTTTTAAAAATTCTTTTAGTTTTTCAGGGAAAATAAACAAATAATATGAGTCCGGTATATCGATATGATTTTTCAGTATTGTATAATCTTTTTGATATTGTTTGATTGAGACAGCAGACAATGCGTCTTTATTAATACTCTTTTTATAAAAGTTGGCGGGAATGATTGAAAAATCAGGATTTAATATGGCTATTGATATTTGATCTATATTTTTGTGTAAGAGTTGATTTTCCTTAAAAAGTGTTTTTATATAATCGATATCAAAATAAAAGTTCTTTTTTAGATTAAGAATCTCTTTAACAGCCAGTATTTTGCCATTTGATTTTTGAGAAATACTAAAAAGCAAATTGTCCCCGGAAATAATTGAGGACAATTTATATTTATTGTTACTTTTGAATAGTTCCGGACTTTGTATGTCGATTCCTGTCATTCCCAATTACCTGTTAGGTTAGGTGAATTCAAATCTCCGAATTTAACCATATTTTCCGGATCATAACCTGTTTCGTATTTTTTATAAGCTTTGTCAGCATATTTACCCATAAAATCCTTGTAGGCAGCTCCTGCTTCCACTACATTAACTTTTGTTTTTTGATAATCGATTTCACCGGCTTCCATATAAAATTTCTTGCCATTTGCATACGGAATATATGGTATAGAATCTAAGTTGATGTTCATTTTAGTTATAGAATCCAATGCACTGAAATATATTGTATCATATTCAACTGCATCCTCAGTTCCAATCTCGTCAGGATTTCCTATTATCTTAATAACCGGAATACTATCATTTTTTAATACATAAATTAGGGTATCAAAATTATTGGCAAAAGAATCTGTGATTTCTCTGAATATTTCCTGAGATTTTCTAATATCTTTTAATCTGTTAATCACTACTTTTTCTCTTTTTACTTTTTCATCTGTAAATCTAATCGGTTCAGCTATACTTTGATATAAAAAATATGCAAAAGCAAGTATCAATAAGACTAAAATTAGATTAATTATAATTTTCATCTGTTTAAAATTTTTATGTTTTTAAAAAAAGTATCTATTCAGGTAGAATCATTTTATTCAAAAATCTTTAATAGTATAAAAAATTAGTAATACCCATAAAAAGTTAATTTAACGCCCAAAAAATGATTTTTCAGCTAAAAAATACTTCATTTAAGTAATTACTGTAAATTCCTTACCACAATATTAAAACATTTTTTCTATTGTTTAAAATAAATAACGAAAAAAATCAAAATTTTGGCTTTTAAAATTAAAAAATTAACTGCACAGAGGATTCTATTTGCATAAAAACTTATTTTTGCTTCATCTTTTACTAATAAAATATATCAAAGGAAAACATATATAAGCTAATTTAAAAATTAATATTATTTTTTAATATTACAGTAATATTTGTAGTAAATATTTTTACTGAGATAGCAATAAGAAGCACACCGAAAATCCTTCTTAATACGCTTATGGATGCTTTACCGATTTTGCCTTCGATGATAGGGATAAGTTTTAATATTATATAAACAATTATAAGGTTTATCAAAATTCCTATCAATATTTGAAGATTGGAATAAGAAGCTTTTAGTGATATTATTGTTGTGATTGTTCCTGCTCCCGCTATCAATGGAAAAGCTATAGGAACTATTGCTGCAGATTCAAGATCCTTGTCAGGCTTCATTATTTCTATTCCCAAAATCATTTCAAGTCCAATAATAAAAATAATCAAAGCTCCGGCTATAGCAAACGATTCAACATCAATACCGATTAATTTAAGTAAGCTATCTCCTAATACAAGAAAAATGATCATCAAAAGCATTGCATAAATTACTACTTTCTCCGATTGAATATGTCCTTGTTTTTTTTTGATATCTATTAATACCGGTATAGAGCCAATAATATCAATTACGGCAAACAAAGTCAAACTAACTGTTAGTAAATTATTGAAAAAACTCATAATTATATATTTTTTTTGTTTTGAATGCAAAATAACGGATAAACAACAATAAAAATAAATTAATGTTCAAGTTTTATGATTATAATCAAAAATATCTCTTCTTAGTTTTTATTATTAGAATTGAAAAAACTGTCCCAATACAAAAAATAAAGTTCAAAATTTAAAAAGTAATAGACATAAATAAAAAGACAAAAGGGAAGTTAATAATAAATCTTAAGTCATGAATTATGAAGAGAGAGAATTTGAAACCGCAAAATGTAAAAATGGAGAAAAATATTTTCAGGCATGATTTCATAAGTTTACATTATACAATTTAAAAAAAAATAATGTTTTACCAATATATAAATCAGAATTAAATTGAAAATATGTTTGAAATATAATAATATTCATATATTTGATTTTATTTAAACATTTAATTTTATTTTTTATGAGTAAAAATATATTTTCCCCAATTTTGATTTTCTTTGTAGCTTTATTTTTCTTTAGCTCCGAAATATCAGCTCAACAAGCAAAAAAATATGTGCTTTTTGAACATTTTACCAATACAGGTTGTGGCCCATGTGCTTCTCAAAACCCTGTTTTTAGAAAGTTTTATGAAAAGAATACCGATAGGGCTCATCATATTGCTTTTCATCCGTGGTGGCCTTCGGCAGCCGACCCTATGTATCTTTACAATAAAGATGAAAATAAAGAAATTACTCAATATTATGGTGTTAGTGGTGTCCCCGATATGTATGCTAATGGTAAACGAATTGGATCTCCTATTAATGCAAATGAAGGAATGCTTTCCGAAGCAGGAAACAGTCCTTTGAAAATAATAGTAGGGCAGGAGACAGGTGAAGATTCCATATCGGCTATAGTGAGAGTTAAAAGCTTTGATGAGCTGGAACCGGGAAATTATATTATCCGGGTGGCAATAGTTGAAAAATTAATTTATTTTAACGGAGCTCCAAACGGAGAAAAAGAATTTCCGGATGTATTTAGGAAATTTTTAATCAAAAAAGATGCTTTTACTGCTGCTCCGGTTGGTGGTGAAAAAGTTTATAATTTGAAATTTGCTATTGATAAAGGGAAATGGGATCCTACACAAATTTATGTTCTTGCTTATGTAGTTAATACCAAAAATAAACATATTGTAAATTCGGGTTCATCTTTGGATTGGCTGGTTGATTTTGTAAGTGACAGTAGCATTAAGGGAAATGAAGATATTCTGGACTTTAACTTTAGTCTTGATAATTTCACATCTGAGAGTCAAAATTTCCGGCTTGAGATTGACGGAGAATATCCTCAGGGTTGGACTTATGATCTGATATTTAATAATGAGATAATTCAAAAACTTGATACTTCTTTTGAAGTAGGTAGAACTCCTTTTAAAATATCTGTAAATACAAATGGAATTGGTGGAGTAGGGTACTTCAAGGCAAATTTGGTATCAAAGGATGGTACCCATATTTTAAAATCGGGATTTACCGCTATAAATAATGTGGAATCTATCGTATTGACCAATAATCTCCCCTCTGCGGGTACTGTCGATATTGTTAAACCTTATATTGATGGTTTGACGGCAGCAGAAAGTGAAAATTTCGGATATTTGGGCTATGAGACATTTAGTAAGGCCTATGATGAAAATCTTTTGGGAGATATGAAAAATGTATTTTTATCGATAGGATGGTTCTTTCCTGCTTTAAATGATAATATTACTTATAAATTGGAGAAATTTCTTGATCACGGAGGTAATTTGATGATGACAGGACAAGATGCCGGATGGGATATTTTAAGCGGCAATAGCAGTGCAAACGGAACGATAATACAAAAGATTTTTATGAATAAGTATTTGCGTGCAAAATTCCTGGACGATGGAAGTCCTGAATCAACTAAATTTAAAATCGAAAAAGATGATCCTCTTTATGGTGAAATAGAGGGAGCCGGTATTAATAAAGTGTATGGTTCGCAATATCTTTATCCCGATCAGATAGAGCCAAAAGATACTTTGGGACATATATTTTTACGTTATGCCAACAATGATAAACCGGGAGGCTACTGGATGCAAAAAAATAATTATAAAATAGTATATATGGGTTTAGGACCTGAGCAAATTGCTTCCAAGTCCGTTTCAAATGCAATAATCAAGGCGACAAAAGATTGGTTTGACGGACTGATTAGCAATGTTGAATTTAATCAATTGATAACTGATATAAACCTTGGTAAAAACTATCCTAATCCTGCAAATTCATATACAATTATTGATTTGGTTGGCACAGGTAATAGTGAAGTAAACTTTGAGCTATATGATTTTTCAGGGCAAAAGATATTTGATAAAAAAATACTACCCGGGCAAAAGAAATTAAAAGTTAATACTTTAAAATTTAAAAGCGGAATATATTTTTATTATCTTTTTGACGGAAAGCAAAGAGTAACAAAGAAATTGATAATACAACATTAATTAAAAAAAGGGTGATATTTTCACCCTTTTTTTTAATTTTCAAACATAAGATTATAAGGCCTTTCGATTTGTCTTTGTAGGTCGTCAACGCTGATATTTCTACTGGCTCGAATATATTCTCTGCCATCTAAAAAAACAAGTATTGTAGGTACTGCAAAAACACGATTTTGCCCGGCTGCTTCAGGTATTTTTACAGTATCCGAATAAACCATTTTTAATTTAGGAAATTTTTCTTCAAGCATTTCCGCAACTTTTGGCTTTAAAACCTTACAAACATTGCATGCTTCATGAGAAAAATACACTACAACTCCTTCTTCATTTTGAATTGTATCATTAAGATGATCAAAGTCCTTAATCGTTTTTACATTTTCTAACATTATTACTAAATATTTTGATTAAATATATCTGCAAGAAAACAATAAAAATATGAAATTGTTTAACCGCACTTTAAAAATCAAGTTTATCGGGTAAAGGAATATTTTCTTCATTACAAATATTTTTTAATTTTGATATTGACCAAGTAGAGTTGTAATCATATAGTTTACCATATTTTGTTTTTAGAAGTAAGAGCAACTCTTTGGTTTCAGGTTCATATTCACCGGTCAATTCTTGTTCCAAATTGCTCCAATTATCAATAATCAGTTTTAAAGTAATGAATATTTTGGCATTGGACAAATTGATATTAATTTCCCTGAGACCTTCAGTTAAGATTGAAGAGCGTACTCTGTTGATTTTGCGTTCTCCAATCATATTTAAGGCATACATATATTTTTCGAAGAGAATGTATTCATTTAATAAAAATATTATTTCCTTGGGATTTACTTGCTTCCAGAAGCTTGTGGGTAAGGTTATATTGAGAAATCTACCAAGCATAAAAGAGCCGGCATGATAACCTTTTATATTATTTTCCATACAATATGAAATCGCTTTTTTAAAAAACGATATTTTTCTATCGACAGTGAGAAATTTAAATATTTTGTATCTTTCCTGATGAGTACCCAATTCGCTTTGTAATATTTGATTTAAATAGTAATCCTCATGAGAATCATACCATTCATTGATAAAAGTTTTAGCTTTTTTCTCATCATCCGCCAAATCAATTCCGATAAACTTAATCAAATCGTTAATGCTTGCTATTTCTTCTGTACCAAGCGAATTTACAATTGTTTTATATTTATTGTAAGCTGTTTTTAAATTATAAAATACCTTTTTTTCCTTTTCATTCAAATCAAGTTTTACTCCTTCCAGAAATTGCTGGAATCTCGCAGGTTCATAATTAGCTTTTCCTGAAAATATTGTCTTTCTTTTGCTGCTAATGGTTATCCAGTCTCCTTCATTAATAGTTAACCCCTGAGAATTTTGAAGTTTGTTTCCTTTTAGTTTTACTCCGAAATTCTCCAGATTCAGAAAAGCAGGAATACCATATCCTTTACAAGCTGTTACCACATGGATTGCAGCCGGATGCATACTTATCATGGCATCGACCTCTTTCATGATTATAGTATCCGCCGGTACAAAACGTTCTTTGCAAAAACATACTTTTTCTCCTCTTTTTTTTGCTTTTATCACCTCATCTGATGTAAAGAAAATCCGGGCGGAAACTGCCGATCTCGGCAAGATTGATACTCCTTGGGAAAAATAAATAAGTTCATTAAGGCTTTTAGCTTCGATAGTTTCCGAAAATATCTGTCTTAAGTGGTAGGGTTGTACCAATTTGATGACACGCTCTTTATCAATGATTTTATTATCATATAGATCAATTGCAGATAATAAGGAAGCTCTACCGGTTAATTCCGAATTATTTATTTGTAACATAGCAAACAAATGTGTATTACTGAACGATTCGGCTGCAAATTCAATAGTAACAGGAGATTTATAGTGCTTTTCAAGTTTTCTTAATTGAGGAGTGAAATGATATACTTCGGGATAACTGCCCTTTATCTCTTTACGTTCAAAATACTCTTTATCTGTTGGTTGTATGTTTCCGGACATAATATCGACTCCAAAAATATTCCTTTTGCTTTCGATTTGATATCCTAGGCCTGTTCGGGAATGTCTGCTGAATAGTACTCCAGGATATGAATTTTCATCTCTTATGGTCCACACCATCTTTTGCAATATAAAAGAAGGATAAGTTTTGTGTTTTATCAGAGTATATGGTAGGTCTTTGTTATTTTCAAAAAAATCTATAGCGGAATCCAGTAGGAACCTGATTTGATAAAAAGGCTCTTTTAATAATTGTTTATCTTTTTTTGAAATAAGATCAAAATACTCATGTATTTGTTTGTATATATTGTTTGTATTGGCAAAATATAAAGATTCTTTCAGGTGCGGCAACTCTTTTTTATGGTATAAAAGAGAGTATATGGTTATCAATATGTCCAAATATATTTTCCCCGCTACTTTGATACCATATAGTTTTTTAAGTTTGTCCAATGTACTTTGTACTACTCCTGCATTCAAATATGTTGGCATTAATCCGGGTATATAGTGCGGCATGGCACATCTGATAGCTATAATAAGAGGGGAATCAGAATCTTCAAGTTTATCACCTGTCATTTGTTCCAGATTGCTAAGTGCAATTTTCAATTGTTTATCTTTTTTATGTTTTTTTAATGAATACCATTCCGTAGTCAATATTGAAAAATCCGGTACCGGATAACTTTTTTTTATCATATCCAAAAGATTTACTCCTTTATGACTTATGAGTTTCGGTTTGTAATGTTTCTTTGTTCCGGAATGAATCACATATTTATTTTCTTTAAGATTTATGTTTCTATAACTCCATTTTTTATTATCCAAATATTGTTTTCTATAAAAATCAATTTTTTCCTTTGCATATATATTTCCATTTGATGCTGCAATTAACATCGATAAATATCTTTTAGCTCTTGTATTATCTTCCTGGCATAAATATGGAATATCTGTAAATTCGGCATTTAATTTTTTTGTAGCGGAATTTTTTGTTTCCCTGTATTCAACTTCAGGTGGTATATATCCTTCCTTGGGTTTGACATTGATATTCCTGTTTCTGATGAAAAAATTAATATTGTGAAAATTAGGATAGTTCCCACGAAGTGTAAAATCATATACCGGATGAAAAATATTTGAATCCATACTAATAGTTTCTCATTTTTACAAGATAAGGTTTTTTATATTAAAATAGTTATTTTATAGAAAAATTTGAAGCAAAGGTATAAGATAACCTACGATTTAAAAAAAATATTAATACATTTGCAGTTTTAAACGGGATATTATTAATTGTATATTATATTAATTTATTAAAACACAATTTATGAAAAAACTAATAATTTTACTGGTAATATTTTTTGTAGTAAATACGGTATCAAATGCTCAAAAAACCAAAGCAGGTCCTCATGATTTTGGACGAATGTGGACTTTTGAAAATCCACCCAAAACCTGGCTTAAAAAAGCTTATGATTTCACACCTGATGATAAATGGTTTGATGACGTGAGGATGTCGGCTTTGCGTATGTCCACAGGGTGTTCTGCATCTTTTGTTTCTCCAAACGGGTTGATAATGACAAATCACCATTGCTCAAGGGATGCTGTGTTGGAAGCTCAAAAAGAAGGAGAAAATATTTTGGAAGATGGTTTTTTCGCAAATACTTTGGCTGATGAGAGAAAAGTCTCAAGTGTATATTTTGAACAATTGACAATGCTTGCCGATATCACCGGTGAGATGAATAAACTTATGAATGAATCCAAAGCTGATAATCTTGAAGCAAAAGAAGGTGAAGCAATGGATAGTATAAAAAGTTATTACAGGAGTTTGGAGCCATGGAAAAATTTAAGATTGCAAATAGTAAAATATTATAGCGGTGTGAAATATTCTATATACGGATATAAAAAATACAAAGATATTCGTTTGGTTGCGATACCGGAAGCTGATATAGCTTTTTACGGTGGGGATCCTGATAATTTTACCTATCCGAGATATGATGTGGATTTTACATTTTGGAGAGCTTATGATGAAGAAGGGAAACCGGTTAATTCTTCTGACAATTATTTTAAATTCAATGTTGCCGGAGCTAAGGAAAACGAATTGGTTTTTGTCATTGGTAATCCTGCAAGTACTGAACGATATAGGACTGTAGATCAATTAAAATGGGATCGGAAATATCGATATCCTATGACATTGGATTTTTTAGGTACATTAAGAGAGCATTTGCAAGAGAAATATGATAAAAATCCATCCGACGAATTATTAAATATGATTTTCGGATTATCAAATTCAGAAAAAGCTTACACTGGAATATATAACGGACTGAAAAATCCCGATCTTTTTAATAGAAAGGTCGAAATAGAAAACATGGTACGCAAAAAATATAAAGGTGAGGATTATTGGCAGGAATTAAAGAATATTTACGATACTTTAGCTCCAAAATCCTGGGCTATTATGTTGTTGGGACCATCTCCGATGCGTGGTAATACATTGATGTTGATGCATTCGCTTTATAAATATGAAGAGATGCTTAAATCAGGTGCTTCTGCTGACGATCTTGATGATATGAAAAATCAGATTTCATATATGATAAACCAAATCGGTAATGATGATGATAAGTTTTATACTACCATGACATTTGATTTGATAAAGAAATATGTACCTGAAAATAATAAAGAAGTAAATAATCTTTTTGATGGAAAGTCGGGAAAAGAATTTTCAGAATTATTATTGAAGAAGAGCAAATTTCTCAAAGGAGATAAATGGAAAAAAATTCTTGATAGTAAGCCTGATAAATTTTTGAAAAATAAAGATTTGTTGCTAAAAGCTGCACGAGTATTGATACCTCAATATAAAAATGCATCAGAAGCTTTCAATTCTACTGCTTCAAGTAGAAAAGATCTTGAAGGTAAGATAGCACAGCAATATTTTAAATATTTTGGTTCTGATTTGCCACCTGATGCTACGTTTACTTTAAGAATTTCGGATGGAATAGTAAAAGGATATGATTTTAATGGTACCAAAGCACCATATAAGACATCTTTTTTCGGTATGTATGATAAAAACTATTCTTTTGATCATAAGTATCCTTGGAGTTTACCTGAGCGTTGGAATTATCCTCCTTATGAATTATTGCAACAGCCTCTGGATTTTGTTTCCACAAATGATATTATCGGAGGCAATTCGGGAAGTGCCATTATCAATAAAAATAAGGAAGTTGTAGGCTTGATTTTTGACGGTAATATTGAATCTCTACCCGGTAATTTTATCTATGATGAAGAATACAATAGAGCAGTAAGTGTGCATGCAGGCGGTATTTATGCAGCTCTAAAATATATTTACCATGCAAAAAGACTGATGAAAGAACTTGTTCCTGAAAGGTAGTAGAGTTTGTCTATTAACTGATTTTGAACTGGTTTTGAAGTCATGGTGTCGCAAATTTATTTGCGACTGAAAAAGCTCTGATGTAATGGCATTTTATAACCGGATATTAAGTGTGGTGGAAAAAAATGCTCCAAGTGGTTTTGTCCGTGTTTTTGCCGCTAAGCATAGCAAAAATAGTAACAAAACAAAAAATATTGTATCTTTGCTAATAAAAGCAAGCCATTATGAAAAAACTGCCGATAGGAATACAAACATTTAGTAAAATAATCGAAGGCAATTATGTATATGTAGATAAAACAAAAATTGCTTATGATTTAATTCAAGGAGGTGAGTATTATTTCCTGTCCCGTCCACGCCGTTTTGGCAAAAGCTTGTTTTTGGATACACTAAAGGATATTTTTGAGGGCAAAAAGGAGCTTTTTAAGGGGCTTTATATCTATGATAAATGGGATTGGGAGGATAAATATCCTGTTTTACGTGTAAGTCTCGGTTCCGGAGTGGAAAAAGACATAAACCAACTTTATCCGCGGTTAAGGTGGATATTGGAGGATGCAGAATATGATTTGGATATTAAATGTAAGTCTAAAAATCCTATTGGATGCTTTAAAGAATTGATAAGAAAATCTTATGCAAAATACAACCAAAAAGTAGTTATTCTCATTGATGAATATGACAAACCTATACTTGATAATATAACCGATAGCGATGTCGCCCGTCAAATGCGTGATGCGATGAAAAAC
>JALSPW010000148.1 GCA_026985735.1 Saprospiraceae bacterium | reverse complement strand
ATGATAATAACGAGGTCAGTAGTATTGATAATGCAGATAGAATATTGGTTAATTTAGGTTCAAAACTGTCAAAAACCAAACAAGAAATTGCTATTGACTTGGATAAAGCTTTATTGGAATTTGAGAAATGGGACAAAACCAAATTATATAAAATAGTATGCGATGAAGGTGTTAAAAGCAAAATACTTTCAAAACACATGAAGGAGAAAGGGTTTGATGTAGTTACGATTTAGTGTCTGTCTATAAAGCGCTTGGTTCTAAATTTTAATGATTTTACTTACAGACACTATTTAGTGGAGCTGCCGGGTTTCGAACCCGGGTCCAGAGAAAGCACCCATAAGCTTTCTACATGCTTAGTGTCATATTGATTTTTCGAATTTGATTTTGGTTACAACACAAACCGAATCAAATCTTAGCCCTTGTTTCTCGGTCCGGCATCAGGACAACTACCGGTACCCAGTCTGAATTTTTATGATATGCGTTATGCTGTGTATCAGACATCAAGCATAAGGCACAAAGGCTTTCTAATTCCTTGAATTAGGCAGCCATGGCATAATTATATTCGCCATTTAAAATATAGGTTGATAATTATTTGTTAACGGAGATAAATTATCATGCTCCGGCATGCTTACTTATCGATTATCTTTCCTGTCGATTCCATTCAGCCCCATATTATCTTTATAAAATGAGTAGTTATTTTATATTATTTTGAATTGCCGCTGGCAATATTCGTATTATATAACCCGAAAGTTAATTTAAAAGTTCAAATTTTCTTATTTTTTTATTGTAAACAGTGTCTTTTTGAAAACTGTTAAATTTTTACAAAAAGAGAGAATTTGAATAAGATTATAAATAATTTACTATTGAATTAAACCTTTGAAAAAGTATGAAGTCAAAATTAAAACCTGAATATATAATCATTAAATTTTAAAAAAAATAATTATGAGAAAAATTTTGTTATTAACTTTATCATTAATATTTGTACTGATAGTATTTTCTTGTACTGCAAAAAAGACTGTAGTGGTTACAGAACCTGCTCCTGTCGTACAAAGAGATGTCGTTTTTGTGCAAAAAGCCCCTCCACCACCTAAAACAGCGGTTGTTAAACGATGTGGACCAAAGAAAGTTTGGATATCCGGACATTGGAAATGGACAGGTAGGAAATATGTTTGGAAAAAAGGACATTGTGAAAGAAAAAAGAGAAATAAAGTTTGGATTGCCGGTCATTGGGTTAAAACAACTCGTGGTTGGAAATGGACACCGGGTCATTGGAGATAAAGAATCATGAAAAATTCCATATTACTCTTTGAATATTTGATTGTTTAAAGTATCTTGCATTTCAAATATTAATAAATGCTATTATGGAAGAGTATATAAATATTGAACTGTATACAAATTATGCAGTGATTGAATTTTTTCACCCATCTCATAATTCTTTGCATTCAGGACTTTTGTCAAGGCTAAGTAAAGCTATTGATGATATGGAAAATGAAGAAGCAATTACTTGTATTCTATTAAAAAGCGGTGGAAATAGAACATTTTGTGCAGGTGCTAATTTTGATGAAATGAAATCCATTTCAAATTTTGAAGAAGGGGAAAAATTCTTTTCGGGATTTGGAAAGGTTATCCGGTCAATGAAAGAAAGTTCCAAAATTATCGTCGGAAGAATTCAAGGTAAAGCAGTAGGTGGGGGTGTAGGTATCATAGCAGCATGTGATATGGCATATGCTACAAAATACGCTTCAATACGACTCAGTGAATTATCTATCGGTATTGGTCCCTTTGTAATCGAACCGGCGGTAACAAGAAAAATCGGTATTTCCGGATTTTCAGAGTTAACCCTAAATCCTCATAACTGGAAGGATGCTTTATGGGCTAAGAATAAAGGTCTGTATTCAGAAGTTTACGAGTCAACGGAATTATTGGATGATGCAGTTGTGAAATATATAAAGTCTTTATCTTCATATTCTCCTCAGGCAATTTTGGAAATAAAGAAAATGTTGTGGTATGGAACGGAAAACTGGCCGGGTTTAATGGAGAAAAGAGCAGGGCTAAGTGGTGCATTGGCTTTGAAGTCTCATAAATTATAGTTAAATCCTATAGTTGGACTTAGACCCAAAGTTAAATTATATAATGTGCTCAGTTCTATATTTATTTTATCGTTGAATTTATATTTAAATCCTAAGCTGTAATCCGATGAATTTTGAAAATCATTCCTAAATCCAAAATAAAGAGTAAAAACATTAATTGGTGAATATTCTATGCCTGTTTTTAAGTAAAAATTAAAATTAATATGTTTTTCAAATTCACCGTAAATATTTAAGTATCTTGAAATTTTATATTTTATTCCTGCATTTATTATAGTCGGTATATCCTGGTTATCAATAAAACTTATAGGAAATGGATTTGTTGCATGAACTCCTATTGTTATTTTATTTGATAATATATACATTAAGCCAGTCTCAAAACTGAAAGTAGATTTGTTACCATAACCGGTTATTGTAGTATTAAAATAATCAAATTGAATACCTATTGAAAAAGAATTACTTAATTTCTTTGCATAAGCTATTCCTGTCATGAAATCATTAAATTGAGAAAAACCAAATCTTTTCATTACCATACCGAAAGTTCCATATTTATTAAATCTTTTGGCGATAGCAAAATTTAATGCACTTAGTTCAAAAATCTGATATCTGTTTTCATATCCGAGATTAATACTCATACCGTTTAAATATGCCAATCCCGCCTGATTACCATAAGAAGAATTTATGTCATTATATACAGAAGTTACCTGCCCTAAGCCATTGGATTTAGCGCCATATATCTCAATTGTATTGATTTGAGCATTAATTTGATAAACAATTATAAATATATTAATAAAAATAATGATATATATTTTTTTCATTTTAGAAATTTGTATTAAATTTGTATTTTAATTTGATTTTTAATATAAATTGTTGCTAAATTAATAAAATTGAACTTTTTTTGGAGCGTTTTTATCTTTTTATGCATCAAGATATTATTAAAAAATGAAAAATCTATCCAATTTATATGTTTTTGATAAGAAAAAATGTTTTTTTACCAAAAAATTATTATGGTTAGTTTTAAAACCGCTTTAAATTTTTAACTTGTTAATAAATCTATTGTGATTTTAAATATAAGTTATATTTTTGCAAAAATATTAAAAGACTGTAATTATTCAGGTTGAATTATTTTTATAAGAAAATAAGTCTTCTTTATTAATTTCAGATTTATTAATTATTAATTTTAAGATAAGAAAAATGAAGAAATTATTGATTTTATTTTTAGTGTTTTTTGTATCCGGAGCTCTTTTAGCACAAAATCCAAAGTATGCGAGAGGAATTGCAATTAAAAAATTGTTTTTGGATTTCCAATCTCAAAACGGAGGCGATCTGACAGCTTTTAAAACATATAGACACGGTTTTGAATTTGGATTGGAAAATAGACTTACCGATAAATTGAGCTTATATATACCCGGTAAATTTGGAGTTGTCCAAGATTCGATAGATAAGACAACTAAGACTATTTTGGGAGTAGATGCTGTATTGCAGTATTTTTTCTATAATAAAGAGTCTAAATTTGTTCCCTATATTATGGGGGGAGTAGGAATGATGCGTGAATATAAAGGCGATAAAGATGTTATGATCCCGGTAGGTGCCGGAATCAATTTCAAAGTTTCGGATAGGGCTTTTATAAATGTACAATCCGAATATAGGATAAGTATGAATCTTAAAAAGAATGTTTTGCATCATGGAATTGGAATTGTTTATATGTTTGGTGGGGCAAAAGAGAAAAAAGAAAATGAAGTCATGTTTAAAGATAGTGATGGTGATGGAGTAAATGATGATATAGATTTATGTCCGCAGGTAAAAGGAGTCCCGGAATTGAATGGTTGTCCGGATACAGATGGGGATGGTGTTGCAGATTATAAAGATGCATGTCCGGATGTGAAAGGAGTTAAAGAATTAAATGGTTGCCCTGATACAGATGGAGACGGTGTTCCTGATAATGAAGATGAATGCCCCAATTTGCAAGGAAGTAAATTAAATCATGGTTGTCCTGAAAAAGAAAAATTTATGGATAAAGACAATGATGGAGTACAAGATAAGGATGACAGATGTCCTGATCAAGCTGGACCTGCTAATGCCGGGGGATGCCCTGATACAGACGGTGATGGTGTACCTGATTTTGTAGATAAATGTCCTACCTTATCAGGTAGCAGTGCTAATAATGGTTGTCCGGATAGAGATGGTGACGGGGTTAATGATAGTGATGATAATTGTCCCGATAAACCCGGTTTGGCTATATACAACGGTTGCCCTGATACTGACGGTGATGGTTTGGATGATTTTAATGACAGATGTCCTACTATGGCTGGACCTGTTGAAAATAAAGGATGTCCGAAAATATCAAGAAAAGATAAAAAAACCTTGGATGTCGCTATGCGAGCTGTTCAGTTTGATGTGGGTAAAGCAACACTTAAACCGGTTTCGTATAAAATATTGAATCAAGTAGCAGATATCATGAAAAGATATCCTGATTACAATTTGATTATAAGTGGTCATACGGATAATACCGGTTCAGCATCTAAAAATCAGAAATTATCGGCAAACAGAGCTAAATCATGTTATGATTACCTGGTAGCTCAAGGTATTTCGGAAAGAAGAATGAGCTTTGTCGGGTATGGGGAATCCAGGCCAATAGCTAATAATAATACATTGCGAGGAAGAGCATTGAATAGAAGAGTTGAATTTAGTTTGGTACCGGCAAAATAATTGGCTTAAGAATTTAAAGTAAATTTTAAACACTTTATAGACACATAATAAAATAGCCGATGAAAGTAGTTTTCATCGGCTATTTAAATTATTTAGTGTCTGTCTATAAAGTGCTTAATTTTATAAAACAAAGATTTTTGATAAAATGAGTATTAATTTTATTGATCATAAATTTGTTGAAAATGATTAAAAAAATTAATGCGAATTCTTTAATGTATTATAAATTTTAATTATATTTTTTAAAGAATAAAAATATAATAAAAATTGTTTTTAAATTTTAATGATTTTATAAAAAGATACTATATAGGATTATAATTATAATAATAAAGCACATTTTTGTTGTGTTAATGATTTATTAAAATCATATATTTGCAAACAATATTATTGATATTTTAGTTACAATTATTGTATGTTGTAAAAAATTAAACAGATGAAAAACATTTTATTTTTAATTTCGGTTTTGTTCTCAGTATCATTAAATGCACAAAATGGGCACGATATAAAGTTTGATATTGAAAATTATAATAATGATACTTTGTTGTTAGCGTATTTTTATGGTGATAGACAATTGGTCTATGATACTATATATTCAAGTGAACCAGGTATCTTTGAATTGAAGGGAGATACTTTGATACATCCGGGAGTGTACATAGGACTTGTATATCCTAGTAAAGAATATTTTCAGTTTCTAATAAATAACGAAGATCAGGAATTTGAATTAAAAACAGATTATGAAAATCCACAAAATATTTCTGTGTCCGGAAGTAAAGATAATCAACTTTTTATTAATTATTTAAAATTCATATCGGAGAAAAATAAAGAAGCACAACAGTTGGCCAAAGAGAAAAAAGAGAAAGAAGAGGCGAAATCGGATTTGACAGTAGTGGAAGAAAAGATAAAAAAACTTGATGAGGAAGTGAAAGCTTATCAGCGTAAAATAATAGATAATAATCCTTCGTCACTTACCGCTTTGCTTATTAAAGCAAATACGGATATTGAAATACCGGATTTTGAAGGAACTGAAGAAGAAATCCAGTTGAAACGATATTATTATTATAAAAAGCATTATTTCGATGTTGTGGATTTCAATAATACAGCGGTTTTATATACACCGTTTATCAATAATAAAGTGGAAACTTATATTGATAAACTGACTGTTCCGGTTCCTGATAGTATAATTAATTCTATAGATACTATATTAAAAAAAATGCCGGTTCAGAGTGAAGTCTGGAGATATTTTGTGTCTTATTTTCTAAATAAATATGCCAGATCCAATTATATAGGAATGGATGCTGTATATGTTCATATTGCCAAAGAGTATTATGGTAAAGGGTTAACTCCTTGGGTAGAACAAAATACCCTTGTGCGAATTTTGGATAATGCTATGCGTATGGAGAGGGTATTAATCGGTAAAACAGCTCCCAATATAACATTATATACTCAAGATAGTATACCTGTGAAAATTGGGGATATTGAGGCGGATTATACAGTGCTTATCTTTTGGAAACCGGATTGCGGTCATTGTAAACATGCAATGCCCGATATTGTGAAGTTTGCGGAAAATTATAAGGACAAAGGAGTGAAAGTTGTTACGATTTGTACCAAATTAGGTAAAAAAACCAAAAGTTGCTGGGAAGGGGTTAAAGATTTAAACATGGAAAATCTTGATTATAATCTTGCTGATCCTAAAAATTTGTCCGGTTTTCATTTGGAATATAACATAAGAGCAACGCCTACTATTTTTATACTTGATAAAAACAAAAAAATATTGATAAAGCAAATTCCTGCAGATAAGTTGGGGGAAGTGATAGATAAATTTATTAAAGAAAATGAAAAACAAAACGAAAATGAAAAGAAATAAATGGTTGTTGGGGCTAATAGTTCTACTAATATTTAGCTTGTCTTCTTGCCATATTACGAAAGGTACTCCTTCTAAAAATAACAATATTATTCTTAAAATAAAGAAAGAATATGCTCCCGATTCAAGAGTTGCTGTTTTTAATATTAATCTTAAGAAAAAAGACGGTAACTTGATTCTAAAAGGTGAAACAAATTTAGCTGAAGCAAAAAAAGCACTCTTAAAAGAATTTTCATTGCAAAAAAAAGATGTTGTTGATAGTATTACTATTCTTCCGGATAAAAATTCAGGAATAAATGTTTTTGGTGTAGTGAGATTATCCGTATGTAATATGAGGACTGTACCCAAACATTCAGCAGAATTGGCTTCTCAAGCTATTTTAGGTACGCCGGTTGACATCTTAAAAGAAAAGCACGGTTGGTTTTACATACAGACGCCAGATGGTTATCTCGGTTGGGTGGATAATGCAAGTATAACCACTATGGATGAGGTTAAAAAACATGAATGGATTAATTCCGTTAAAATTATTTATACTGATATTTTCGGATTTGTTTATGGTACACCCGATACGAAATCCCGTCATATTTCAGATATAGTCGAGGGTGGTATTTTGAAATTGATAGGAGAATCATTGGATAAGAGATTTTGGATCGTTGCATATCCGGATAGTAGAGTAGGGTATATAAGTAAGAATGAAGCGGAAAAATTTGATAGTTTTATAAAAAATACAGCAAAATATAATTCACAGGATATTCTTAATACAGCCAGAGCGTTGATGGGAATTCCATATTTATGGGGAGGTACATCTGCAAAAATGCTTGACTGCAGTGGTTTTACCAAAACAGTCTTTTTTATGAATGGGGTGATATTACCAAGAGATGCCTCGCAGCAAGTCAATATCGGGGAAAAAATAAATATTGATGAAAACTTTTCAGAACTTAAACCCGGGGATTTATTATTTTTTGGTAAAAACAGAAAGGATGGTTCCGAACGAATAACCCATGTTGCTATTTATATGGGTAAAGGAAAAATAATCCACGAAACAGGGGAGGTCAAAATACAAAGTTTAAAGCGATCTGATCCTGATTTTGTAGAATATAGACTCAAATCTTTAAAGCAAGCTAGACGAATTATTGGAAATAAAGGGAAATTGGGAATTGTTGGAATTAAAGACATTCCTTACTATCAACAGTAGAAAAATATTAATTTGACGTTAGAGAGATTTTTTCATCTAAAATGATTCTTCCTGAATAGTTACGGAAACTTTTTTTATAGTTTGTGCGTCATTAATAATGAAATAAAATGATTACAATATTAGAAATGTATAGTTAAAATAATTTTACGTAAATAATTGCAAAAAAATATAATACTTAAAAGATGAAAATAAAAAATTTAATATTTATTTTAATTTTAATGACAGGATTTACTACGATATCTTTTTCTCAAAATAAATACCTAACAACAAAAGATTCCGATAAAGAGGCAATTGATATTATAACAGAGTCTCAAAGAATATTGAAAGAAGCTTCTTCTTTGGAGTTTGATTATACATATACCGGCAAAACAAAAGGGGATGCTCCCGTAATAATAAACGGTATTGGAAAACAAAAGTCAAACAAATACTATATAGAAATGGGAGACAAAACTATATATTGTGACGGGAATAATTTAGTGATATATTTTAGTATTAAAAACGAAGCACAAATTAATGATATTGATGATAGTGCAGGACAATTAACTCCGGGTGCTGTTTTAAATACTTTCGACACGGATTCTTATATATATGTTTTGGCAGCCGATAAAAAAGTGAAAAATAAAAAATATTATAATATTATTTTTAAACCTGTTGATAAATATTCGGATTATGTTAAAGTTGATGTTTTAATTGATAAAAATACATTTTTACTTTATCAAATCAAAATGATAATGCGAGATGGAAGTCAAAATATATTGAAAATAAATTCAATCAAAATGAACCAAAAAATAAATGATAACGTTTTTATTTTTGACAGCAAGAAACACCCAGGTGTTTCTGTTGAAGACCTGAGGATGAATTGATAATAGACCTAAGACAGTTCTCAGTCTTAACCAACCTGATCGGCTTGAAATAGAACCTCGAGCCGGTCTTTTTTTAATGTATGTGGAAAAAAGCCGCATTTTTTTCAAATACGGCTTTAATTAATAAATTACTGGAGGATGTGAAATCTACCTGATAAAAATCTTTTTGGTTTTTATTTTCCCGTCATTTAATAATCTGACCATATAGATTCCCGGCTTTAAATCATCAAGTCTTAATTTTGAACTGTGTAGCCCGTTTGATAATTTATAGCTATTCACTTTTAAGCCTTTAATATCAAAAAGATCTATTTTTGCATTATTGAAAACGGAATTAGTAGAATATATATTAACTATTCGCGAATCAATGGAATATTTAATAATCCAATTTTCAAGTATATCTAAATCCTGTGTGTAGTTAGGTGGACATATGACCATATCAGGTTCAAGTACTATATCGCAATCTTCAACTTCCAAATCTTTAATGATATATTCAAGTATAAGACTATCCTTGCAATTGTATGGTCCCAGTGTTATAGGCAATTCATTATAATTGAAATTGCCATAGTGGATACCATTGCCTTGTACGGAAAAACTATCGGATGTATTATTGCTATTAAAATTTAGAGTAACCCAATAACTTTCAATAGTGTCAAAGGTGATTTCGTATTTGATATTTTCTATATTGCATCCGAAATACTCACATGATGGGAATTCTAAAATATCTGAACTACAGCATCTACCATTGTCCATGCAAATACTGATAGTGTCAAATCCTTGTGAAGTTATCGGGTAATTAATGAAATGTAAAGGAAGCTCCTCTGTACTGTATTTTTTCACTAATCCATTTGAAGAAGTCATTTTAAATGAATCCAGAGTATTATTGGCATAATTGAAATCCAAAATAAAATTGAATGAACTATCGCTATTACATTCTATATCCCGGAATTGTAAATCCCCGATTTCACAAAATTCACAACACAGGGAATGATAATCCTCTATTGTACTACAATCCTGGTTGTCATGATCTTCAATTTTTACCAATAATATGGAATCACAATCTATATCCACAGGGCCAATGCGGAAAGTATCTTGCATGGTAACACTATCAATAATAGTTTCAAATTTGTAATTTCTTGAATCGTAAAATTCATTGTTTACAAAAATATTATATGAATCACTAGCCGGATTTGTATAGTTAAATGTGAATGTTATATATTTTTTAAAATTATTATCGCATTCATACGTTATCATATCCAAATTATAGATATTGCAAGGAGGACATGAATGTCCATCTACAGATGTTTCCTTGAAACAGAAGAAATCGGATTTATCTGCAATAAAAAGCAAATAAGTGGTATCTGCAGAAGTAAAAGGACCGATTTTTAAAGGTAGATCTCTATATGCATGCGAACCGAAAGGTGAACGAATCATACCAATATCAAAACTGTCTCCGGTATATAGATAATTGAAATCTATCATTAAATTAAAAGTAGAATCTGTACAGTCTACTTTAGTATATTCAAAATCAAATTGGGCACAGTCGCAAGGATTAATAATATTTGTTTCTTCATAGCATTCTGCATTATTGCTGTCTTCAACTTTAATGATATCTTCTTCTTTATCATAGTATTTATCGCTAATAATATGAAGTGGCAGTTGAAGCGGACTATATCTGCCTTCAAAATCATCGTTTATATATACATTAAACGAATCAAGGGTAGATTGTGCAACTACAAAATTCAAATCAAATTCATAAGCAGCATTTTCTATACAAGTAGCATTTGATAATTCAAGTCCTGAAATACCGCATTGGGAGTATAAATTTGTACTAAAAATGAAAATTAAATAAAAAGAAAGAAAATAAATTGTTTTTTTTGCTGATAACATAAGACTAAATTTTAATGTTCTAATATATGAATTATTTATTAAATAAAATATTTGTTTGCAATGTTTATGATGCAAGTATTGAAAAAAACGATGCAAATTAATAGATATTTTTTAAATTATAAGTTAAAAAAAAGTATTTTTGCAATCATTTATTGAATACTTTACAAATTGTTATAATAACAACAAAGATAATAACAGAAGCAATGATACAAATATTCATCACGGGAGGTACTTTTGATAAAGAGTATAATTATATCACAGGAAACTTGTTTTTTAAAGATACGCACATGAAACAGCTTTTACAACAAGGTAGAAACAATGTCCCTGTGGATATAAAAACATTGATGATGATAGATAGTATAAATATGACAGATGAAGACAGAGATATTATTTTACATAATTGCAAAAGGTCTTTAATCGATGACATTGTGATTACGCATGGTACCGATACAATGGTCGAAACGGCTAAGGTCCTTGCAAAGGCCAATATTCCTGATAAAACAATTGTATTGACGGGGGCAATGGTACCTATAGCATTTGGTAGTTCGTCGGACGGGCTTTTTAATTTGGGAGCTTCTTTGGCATTTGCCCAGGTTCTTCAGCCTGGGGTTTATGTGAGCATGAACGGTAGATATTTTAATTGGGACAATGTAGTCAAAAATACAAAAACAGGATTTTTTGAAGAGATAAAATAAAATAATTATGAAATTTAAAGAACCGGAAGCTTTAAATGGAGTTGCAAAATTCCACAATTTGTTTAATTTGCCGGTAGTGGATCATCCAGCAATACCATCACGGGAAAGAATTGGTTTAAGAATTTCTCTTTTGGAAGAGGAGCTTAAAGAATTACAAAAGGCTATAGAAGAAAATGACTTGGTAGAAGTCGCAGATGCTTTTGCCGATCTACAATATGTTCTTTCCGGAGCCATTTTGGAATTCGGTTTAGGGGGAAAATTCAAGGAACTTTTTGATGAAGTACAAAGATCCAATATGAGTAAACCTTGTAAAACTCTTGAAGAGGCGAAACAAACACAAGAATATTATAAAAATAATAGAGGAATGGAGTCGTTTATTGAGAAAAGAGGGGAAGAATATCTAGTGTACAGGGTGGGGGATGGTAAAGTTTTGAAGTCTGTCAATTATTCTGCTCCGGATCTTAAATCTATTTTGGAGGAGTGAAAGTATAAAGTTCAAAGTTCAAAGTATAAAGTTCAAAGTATAAAGTTCAAAGTATAAAGTTCAAAGTTCAAAGTTCAAGGTTTAAAGTATAAAGTTTAAAGTATAAAGTTCAAAGTATAAAGTTCAAAGTATAAAGTTCAAAGTTCAAAGTTCAAGGTTTAAAGTATAAAGTTCAAAGTATAAAGTTCAAAGTATAAAGTTCAAAGTATAAAGTTCAAAGTTCAAAGT
>JALSPW010000147.1 GCA_026985735.1 Saprospiraceae bacterium | reverse complement strand
ATCTAAAAATGGGGTTAAATCTACTGTGCCTCCGTCTTCTAAGGTTAGGATATTTCCTGTTTCCAGTGTCATTTGCTGATCGTCCGTATTATCCATAAAGCTCGATAAATCCACTGTTTTATCCGCTTCTCCGTCATCCTCTACCGATAATTCAAGGGTTGTGCCATTCAAATTAAACTTATCTACTTTCTGATCGTCTGTTCCCGCTGCCGCCAAAACTGTTGTAAAGTCAACTGTCTTTGTTCCGCCGTCTTCCAAAGTCAATGTCAGGATATTTGTAGCATTATCCAAACTAAAAGAAGTGATTTGTTGATCATCGGTATTATCTAAAAACGGTGTTAAATCTACTGTGCCGCCATCTTCCAGAATTAATACATTTGTAACTGAGTTCAATGATAATTGTTGATCATCCGTCACATCTAAAGATAGAGCAAAACGAACCCATTTACTTCCATCCCAATAATAAAAACCGGGAGTAACGTCAGAGGCAGTATTTGTATTATAAATCAATAGACTTTCAACATTGCCGTTTACAATTGTTGTTGCATCAGTAGTACCGGTTATTCCAAGACGAGGAATTAAAAGTCCTTTATTTAAAGAAACTATATCCAATTTTGCAGATGGATTAGGATTAGTTGTACCAATTCCAAAATTATCATTTTGGGCACTTACAATATAAATTGAAAAAAATATCGTCAACAATAATAAAATTATTTTTTTCATATTAAATTATTTTTAATTAAAGCAATAAACAATACATATATTAACAGGATAATTTAACCTGTCTACAATGTCCTATCCTTTTATTTTGCTTTTGCATGAAACAATCATTATACCATATACGGGACACTTTGATTTCAAATATTTTGCAAACTTTTGTCTCTAACAATTTATCTAATGTTTGTCCATAAAATCCTGATTTTAAAAAAATCAAGCACTCTATAAACAGGCACTATTTAAAGTTAAAGATTTTATTATTAAAATAAATCAATTATTCAGGATAAAAAACTTATAAATGTAATTATTCAAATTACATACATTATATAATTTATTAATTCACATTTATAAATTGTATTATCAAAATAAGGTTGGTAATTGATCAATAAAATAGCTTGACCACTAATTTATTGCAAAAATAAGATACTTTATGTATATAACAAAATCTATATATATAAATATTAACAAATCAAGAGATATTTATTCGTTTTTTAATTAAATAATAAAAAATCCATACCCAAAGAGGTAAAAAACTTAGATTATAAAAGATTAAAGCTGAACTTTACACTCATTCTTTACTTATCCCATCCTCCATTTGATACATTTACGCCGTCGGCATTTTCTACTCCTCCATAAGTGTAATATGGTAATTGTAAAACATTAAGTTCTTTCCCGGGAATAGGGAAATGCAATAATGTGCCTTTCTGCAGATAATCTCTTCTACGCATATCAAAAAATGCAATACCAAATCCTGTTTGTATTAATTCAATATCTCTTTCATAGAAAATGGCTTTTAATATATCTTCCTCACTTGTATTATCTGGAAGAGGATTTAGATTACCTCTCAATGTTCTTGAGCCTGCATTAATAATATCAATTGCTTTTTGTTTATTTCCCGTATTTAGATATGCTTCGGCTTTAATCATATCCAATTCGGCTTTTAAAAAAATAGGTGCATCTCCTGTCTGAGTTGATACTTCTAATGGATACCTGGTGTATTCATAATTGCTATAATGTACATATCCTCTTTCAGGTTTCATATTATTGGATGAATTGAAAGTGAAATCAGTAGCTAATCTTCTGTCTTTTGAATCCGCTTCCGGTGGATTATGACCATCTGAAGGAAAACGACTCGGATATGAAGGATCCATAAGATTTATAATCCTACAGTCAATTCTGGCCCAGCCGGGTCTTACTGTATAGTGTCTAAAATAGCTTTTCCAATTCACACCGTCCATATATACATTAAAATCTTGATCATACCCTTTTTCGGCATAACTCAATACCTTATTCCAGTCTATTTGATTATATTCCTGCTTATTTCTTGGTAAACTTACCAAAAATCTAGCAGCATAATTTCTAAGAAGTTTGGCTAAATCCCTTGCTCTGAAATCATTCCCACTTATCCAATCCGTAGGAATTTTATAACTTTTCCTATCCATCAATTCTATAGCTTTATCCAGTTTGGTAATAGCAGAATCCATCACTTCTGTATAAGGACTGGCTTCCACTGTTTCGGGATTTTTTGTATATTCGGTTACGATATAAGCTTTATCATAAATCAAAGCAAGATACCCGAGCGTTAAACCCTGAATCATATATGCATTAGCCCTGACCAGTTTAGTATCCTGTCCGTTATATCCTATTTGCATTCCCTCATTCAGTTTTTGCAAAACATCATTCATCTGACTAAGATTACCATGGCACTCTGCATAGTAGTTTTGATTGATAAAAGCATATGTATAACTCGGATCATTATTAAATGGTTTTCTAGGTTCATCTGATAAATGCCACATACCGCTATTTGCCCACGAACAAGTCCCTTGGTCTGCAGCAACCCACATAGCCATTCTCATACTCAAACTGGTGTTTTGAGTCATATACCAATTATAAAATCCACTTTTGGCAATACCATAGACATCTTCAGGATTTTTTAAAGCGGTTTCACGATCCGGCAGATTCAAATATTTAACATCAAGATCTTTATGACAAGATGAAAAGAGTGTAATCAAAATCAATAAAGCAAATGATATTTTTAATAAAGTTTTCATTTTATTTTTTTTAGATATATTATATTAAAATGTCAATTTTAAAGATGCAGTATAAGTTCTGAAATTCGGATATCCAAAATTATCAAAAGGATAATTTGTCAAATCACTACCGGAAGCAACTTCCGGGTCATAACCTTTATATTTTGTCAAAGTAAAAACATTAAGGGATTGTATTCCAATATTAATCCCGTTAATAAATCCCCTTGAGATTTTTTTCAAAAATCCGGGATACAAATTATAATTTAAAGACAATTCACGCAATTTCAAATACGAACCGTCTTCAACAAAATAAGAATTTATCTCAGTATTCTTATAAAAAGCACTGTAATAATTAATTGCTTTTTTCTCATTTTCCGGTTTGCCATATTGATCAAATTCCTTAGCTCTTAAATCCCTAAAGGTATATTGTCTTGTATAATTATATATATTCCCTCCATTTTTCCATGCAAGTAAAAAATATAAACTTAAGCCTTTATAGCTAAAAGTATTTCCCATTGACAGATTGAAATCAGGGTTTCCGTCTCCGATTTTTATTTTATCGGGAAGTCCATCTTTATCTGCATCCAAGAGAATAGGAATTTCATTGATTGTTCCTTCCGAACCTGCAGGAATAACATAACCATCTGAATTAATTACATAATCACTGATAGAAGCTCCTTCCGGCAATTGATTAGCCATCTCATCCAGAGATCTTAGCCATTTATACCCATATATTATTCCAAATGACTCTCCTTCTTTGACATAAAAAGAGTTAATAGGTCCTGTTTTATAAGCAGGAATATCCAATTTTGTCACTTTTTGTCTTATTCTGTCAAATAATAGTGTAGAGGTCCACAAAAATTCTTTTCTTTTAATAAGATTCATGTCCAACTTCATTTCCCATGCTTTGGAAGAAATCGTACCAACATTTTTCCATTGATAAGGATATCCTCCATAATGAGAAGGAAGAGGAGCCTTAGCAAAGGCATTTTCCGTATTGGAAATAGAATAAGTACCTTCAAAAGAGAATCTGTTAAGAAAATCAAGATTTATTCCCATTTCCAATTCTTTCGTAGTGGACGGTTTAAGATCTTTATTACCCAAGGATCTCTTTGATGCTTGTCCGTTGGAAATGCTCCAGGTTTCATATTGAGCTGAAAAAGGAGGTCTTTGCCCGGAAGTACCATAAGAAGTTCTTATCTTTAATTCATCAACGAAAGGTATTTCGAAATCCTGCGTCAATCTATATGCACCTGAAACTCTATAATAAGGATTCCACCTTACATTTTCACCGAATAATGAAGAACCGTCTATTCTGTATAATCCTGAAAAAAGATATTTGTCTTTATAATTAAAATCGGAAATAAAAAAGTAATTTATCGATACTATATCTCCCTGATACGAGTTTATACCCGACAATTTCGGATCAGTATTATTTAATTGGGGAATTCCTTCAAAAACAAAATCTTTGCCCAATATACTAAAATCTTCATAATGAGTATTTTCATATAAATAACTTAATTTTAATTTTGAAATAAGAGCATCAAGTTTTTTATTTATATTAATTGTAGCTTGAAAATTTTGAGTAAATTCAGTATAAGATTCTTTATATAAACTACCGTTCTTATATTGTCCGTTATTGACTTTATAACCTTTTGGAGTAATAGTAGTCCAGTTTTTATCCCTATACTCGTATGTATACTTTGCATTTGCATCAATCCAATCCAACAGAAAATATGATAATTTTACATTTCCTATCAAGCTGGTTCTTTTTGCTGTTTTATCCCTGTATGCAAGAGGATATAGAGGATTTTCCGCTATTCCCCAAGGATCTGGCAAAATTTTATAGTCTGTACTATCAGAATTTTTTTGAGTCAAATCAACATCCGGAGACATAAACAATAAATCATTAAAAATCTTATAAGAACCGGGATTTTTAGATTTAGTCTTCAACAATAAATTAGAAGTGGATATTTTTAACTTATCCGTAATATTCCTATCCAAATTTATCTTTATATTATTTCTTTGATATCCGCCTGTGTTAAATAAGATTCCTTCCTGTCTGTTATTTTCAAAAGAAATAAGAAAATTGGATTTGTTTTCATTTCCTTCTATCCCAACATATTCGGTATGATACCGTCCTTTTTTATAAAATAAACTTTGATTGTCGTAAATATGCCTGTATGGTTGATCTGCATAAGCATTCTCCGTAAGAAGTCTACTTCCGCTAATCACTTTACCATTATAATAATATACATTTGCATATCTTGTATAAGGATAATCTTCCCAATCATCTGCCAGTTGATACGGGTGATGAGTGGATAATTCAAGTTTATGAGCAATTTCCTGAAATCCCGATTCTGTTCTCACAATTACTTTGGAGTGTCCCTCTTTTTGTTTTTTCCCCCTTTTCGACCTGAGAACAATAACACCGTTTCCCGCTTTAGAACCATAAAGAGCCGCTGCTGCCGCACCTTTAACCACTTCGAAACTTTCAATATCATCCAAATTTATATCTGCAAGATTGGTACTTATTATGTTACCATCAAGCATTATCATCGGACTTTGATTGCCTATCAAAGAAGTAGAACCTCTCAATCTCAAAGCAGCTCCGCTACCGGGCAAACCATTGGCTTTTATAACTTTGAGTCCGGCGACTTTATCCTGTAAAGCACTGGCGGCTGAAGCAGCATGCGCATCCTTTAATTTATCTGCATCCACGCTTTCAACACTTACTGTTAAATTTTTCTTTGGAGTAGCAGATGCCACACCTGAAATAACCACCTCCTCCAAACCGAAAGCATCATCTTCCATCATAACATCAATAGTATTCTCTTCCCCGACTTTTTTCTCTATAGTTTTCATGCCGAGATATGTAAACACTAATGTTTCGCCTTTGCGTGCTTTTAGCTCATACTTGCCATCCAAATCCGATATTGCTCCTCTGCCGGTTCCTTTGACTACAACATTAACACCGATCAACGGTGAATTATCTTGCTTGTAGGTAATAGTACCTGTGATATTTTTCAATTCATTTAAATCATTCTGAGAAAACATTGAAATACTAAGAATGAAAAAAAATATAAAAGCAGATGTTTTTTGAATAAAATATTTAAAAGATTTCATCTTTAATGTTTTTATTAGTCTATTTTAATAATCTTTTGTAAAAACAATTTACTGTTCCGAATCATAACAGCATATATACCTGTAGGCCATCCGGTCGTATTAATTAATTCCGTATTTATTATTCTTTCTTTGTGAAAAAAAATTTGTTGAGTCTGCAAATTAATTATCATGATATCCAAAGGAATTTTTTCCTTATTGTCAAATCTTATGTAATCTTTAAAAGGATTTGGAAATATATTAATTGAAAAATTGCCTAATAAACCGGTATTTGAATTTGCTTGTTTTTTGAATTTAACAATATTTGACCAAGAATCATTAAAATATTTTCCTAAAATATTAGCCCTGACCCTAAGTTGAATTGTATTTTCAAAAGAATTCAATGCTATATTTATTGAATCTTGCGAGAATGTATCAGAAACAGTAATCCAGCTACCATTATCATATTTTGCCTGCAATTCAAAAGATTGAGGAACCAAAACATTGGAATATCTCCAATGAATAGTAAGATTGTCCGTGGTATCTTTATAAAGATTATATATTTCCGGAACCGGTAAAAAATTGATAGTACCACCGGTAATTTTGGAATATCCTCCTGCATTAAAATTGCTTTTAACCCTGTACCAGCCGTTTGACGAACCCCACCACCCCATATTAAGATGATAGAAAGTCGAATTCCCGGCTTCAAATCTTACACCGTCACAAACAATCGAATGCCCTATTCCCCCACTACCTGAGATAGCAAATACAACAGGTATTTTATGAACTATACAAGAATCTACCGTCCTCCAAAAAATAGGGGAAGAAGCAGATGCATATTTAGCATAAAATCTAAAATAATTTTTTCCCGTACCGGGAATACGGTTTACATTGGAAGTGGATCCATTATATTCAAAATCCATATCAAGTGCAATAGCTGCATGGTACACCAATAGTCCAAGCGCTTTTTTTTCTTGTAAAGAAGTATTTTTATTATTGTATCTGTTAAGGATGTGCTCCCAGTCATAATTAGTTTTATAAAATTCCGCTTTATAATTTCCTCTTGATTGTCCGTATATATCTTTATCTATGTGTTCACTTACCCCTTGAACCGGCCATTGATAATAATCCAGCATTGTAGCCAGTGATACTGCAACACAACCCGGTGCATAATGATTGGGAGTGTACAAATTCGATACATTTACAATATTTCCATCAGCATCATGACAGTTGACTTGTCCGAATAACGATTTAACCAAAGGACCAAATTCAGAAGCAGGTTTTCTATATTCAATCTTTCCGGATTTTTCATACAGACCTGTTTCTTTTATACCTTCAAGAATATCCAAACTTATTTTGTAAGTTCCATCTTCCCACAAAAAATTATTTTCATACGAATATGCCATCACACTATTTCCCGCATCATCAGGAGAAATAATAATAAAACCTTGCGGCAACAAATCATATTTATATCCGATTAAAACATTTTTCTTAATCAATTTCAAAGGATGCTTATCTTTAATATTGATGTTGATTTTTTTTTCACTTTTAAGTATTTCTAAAAAAGTAATTGCTTTTTGAGTTACAATATCAATATTCCCAATACTGTCTTGGCTTTTACCCAAAACATAAAAAGCTAACAATACGGCTATTAGAAAAAATACTTGAAAGAATTTTTTAAACTTCAACATTCATCAAACTTAAAAATTATATTAACTACTCCGGTAGAGTGCTTTTAAAATAAAAATGCACCGGAAGAAATATTTCATCCGATGCATTTTATAATTATTTATTTTATTAAAACAACTTTTTTAGCAATTGCCTGATCACCTGCGATTATATTAACAAAATATAGACCGTTGTTCAATGAATTTAAATTAATCACTGAAATATGTTGTCCTTCAAATTTATTACCTTCATTTTGGGTAAACACAACTTCCCCGTTAATATTGGTAACATTTATTATAACATCAGAATTTTGAAGCAATGAATAATTCACTTTCAAAAGATCAGAAACAGGGTTCGGATAGAGTGAAATACTTGAATTATCAAATACAGGATTATTTATATCATCAACAATTGCACGGAAAGCTTCCAAAACTTCATAAAACAATTCATCCGTATTGTCCTGACTGTCCAATCTTGCCGTTTCAAATGTAAATGTCATTAATTTACTTATGCCGTTTCTATTGAATAAACCTGCATAAAAAGGATTATACACATAATCATTAGGTCCCAACTTATAAATACCTACAGCATTATCGGTGATTGACAAAGCATCTACATACCACATTGTTGTGTACTTCCATAATACAGGAGTTAATTCGCAAAAACCATTATCGGTAACAACATCAAGTTGAGGTACTCCTTGTCCACCATCATCCGCTTTTGTCTGGGCAACATATTTTTTTATTCCCATATAATCATAAATAAAAGTACCCGCAGCAAATTCCGCATCTCCTTCAGGATATGGAGCAGCTCCAAAAACATCGTAGAAGAAATCCAATCCTTGCAACCATACGATACCACCTTGATCAAGATATGATTTTAACGGTGCATTGAATTTAAAATCCGTAGAATCGCTTACGTCCCACAATTTCAAATCAACCCCGTCATTACCTGTGTACCAAATAACAACATCAAAATTAACCAAATAATCAAAATCAGGATAAGTATTTGTAGAAACCGTATTATAAACCGTGTAGTTATATTCATTGTTTTTCAATGCAGTTTCCAAAACGAGATATCTGTCGGTACCATTAGCATTATCGTTTACAAGAAGGATTTCATAATCAGAGGCCTCTCCCTGATTAGTAATAGTAACATCCATTGAAGCAGTTACTCCTGAGCCATCCAATGCTGTCGCAACTACCGTAACAGTTCCGTTTCCAATACTCACTCCTGAAGCTTTAAGAAGACCATTTTGATCTATAGAAGCATTAGCCGTATTGTTTTCCAAAGACCAGCCAATTATTTTATTAGAGGCATTTTCAGGAAGTACAGTTGCTTCAAACTGAAGAGTTCCTCCTTTTTCATCAATAGTATTTTTACCGGATGTAGTATTGATTGCAATACTATCCACTAATATAACATCAGATACAAATTGCTTAAAATATCTCAACCCCTGAGCAAAAAGCGTATCTAATCTCCACTGTGCATCAAGTTTGCCTGTTTCAATAGCAAAAGTCATAATCTTTGCATCTCCGGGCTCATTATAAATAGCACCTGCATATCCTCCCAAATCATATTCAGCAGGTCCCATTTTATATAATACTTTTGCACTATCAACCGGAATCAAAGCATCAGCATACCACAGTACATTCCAAGCCCATTTCAAAGTATCCAAAGAGAATATTCCATTTGCAGTATCTACTTCAAAGAAAGGAACACCATCCGAATAAACACCGTCATCTTTATGAGATTGAGCTACATAAGTAGAAATACCTAGATAATCATAAACAAAATCTCCCGTACTGAACGTATCCGGAGCCCCTTTATATAGATCATAAAGAAAATCCAACCCTTGTAACCACAACATACCTCCATTATCCAGATATGTTTTTAATTCGGTATTTACCGTATCCGAAGCATTCCATAAATATAGTCCACCACTATCATTACCGGTATACCATATTACGACATCAAAAGGATCCATATAATCAGCAGTAGGAGAAGCATTCTTTTCTACTGTATTAAAATAAGAAAAAGGCAAGCCCAAATCATTTAAAGCTGTTTTCAATGCATCTGCTCTTTCCGGATTTTTTCCGTTATCATTTACCAACAATATCGATTGTGATTGTATTGACAGAGTTGCAAATAATAAAATAACTGTTAAAATAGTGTAAAGTTTTTTCATTTTTTGTAAATTTAATATATTAAAAAATATGATTAAAATTTGAACGTAACTACAAATTTATCAATTTATTTTTATTATTGTCATTTTAAATTCCCGTTTTTTATCCAAATCACTTATTTAAAAGCAATATAAATTATTGCCAAATATTAACTTAAATATCAATTAATATCCCAAATAATCAATTGATTTCTAAATTTGTTTGTTTATTATTTAATAATTAAGATATATTTAAAATGAAAAAAATCTTTCATATATTATTGTTGATATTTTTATCTTTTCAAGCAGCACAGGCATGTACCACAGCGGTAATATCCGGAAAATTCACTAAAGACGGCCGACCAATGTTGTGGAAACATCGTGATACCTGGGCTATAAATAATAAAATAATGACCTTTAATGACGGAAAATACCGCTATATGGGCCTTGTTAATTCAATGGATAAATCGGGAAAAAGTATTTGGATTGGATACAATAGTGCAGGATTTGCTATCATGAATAGTGCAAGCTACAATCTAAACAACGATACTATTAAACAAACCGGACTTGAAGGCAGACTAATGAAAGAAGCCTTACGAAACTGTGCCTCTATAGATGATTTTGAAGCAATACTTAAAGCAATGAACAGACCTACAAGACTCGAAGCAAATTTTGGCGTTATTGATGCTAATGGCGGTGCTGCATATTTTGAATTGTCAAATTTCGGATATGTGAAATATGATGCAACCGATCCTGTAGTTGCCCCGTATGGTTATATCATAAGAACCAATCACTCTATGAGTGGAAAATTAGGTAAAGGAGGGGGATATATAAGGTATGTTACTACTGACAATGAGTTTTTAATGGCGATTAAGGAAAATAGATTGACTCCAAAAACAATTATTCAAAATTGTACACGTAATATGACAAATTCATTGACGAAAGTGGATTTAAATAGTTTTTCCAATATTCCTTCCAATCACCCTACTTATGTATCATTCACCGATTATGTTCCAAGAAATGGCACTTCCTCTTCTATAGTAGTACAAGGAGTCAAAAAAGGTAATTCCTCTAAAAATGCTGTAATGTGGGCAGTACTTGGTTGGCCACTCGCTTCAGTTTGCATTCCTTTATGGTTGAATGAAAAAGTAGAATTACCAAAAATAGTCCAATATGATGACAATATAAAAGATTCACCTTTATGCAATATGGCCTTGCAGGCAAAAAAAAGTGCATTTTCTTATCAATGGGGTTATAGCAGTAAATATTATATTAATGTTAATGCTTTATTAAATTCGGATAATACCGGATTGATTCAATTGATAACACCATTTGAAAACAAAATTTTTGAAAAAGCCCAATTTATGATAAAAAAATGGAATGGCACTCCTGTAGATAGCGATATTAAAGAGTTTTATAAATGGATTGATAAAAATGTTACAAACTTTTTTTATTCAAAATGGAAAATAAATCCGGTGAAAATTCAAAAAAAATAAATGAACATTTGTTTATTTTGGGAGAAATAGGATATAGATCTTCAAATAAAACAAGAATGGAATTGGATATTCCCGGTATTGGTATAAATCAACAAAGCGCGAAAGTAGGATTTACTTATTGTGTCAATTAATAAAGAAATATATGTAAATGCAAAAAGATGAGGTCTGTATACGGAACATCTGACCCTATAAAACATTAATTTTAATAACAAGTTGAATATAAGGCAAATAATTGAGAATTGAGAATTGAAAATTGAGAATGACAACAGAACAATAGTCATTAAAATATATAAATCAGTTAAATCGGTAAAAGATTTTGATCAAGCACTTCATACTTAGTTCTTCTAATGAGACATTACAAAAAAAGTTCAAAGTTTAAAGGACAAAAATTATAAGAATTAATGAATGAAGGAAGCAATATTAACCGGCTTTGAAGTCACGCTATCGAGTGCTTTCAAGTCCTAACTTACGTCTTCATTTTTTTTGTTTTTGACTTTCAAGAGCTTCTTTCAAACTGTCAATTACTATTCTCACTTATTATTTTTTGTACTTCTTGAATGCTTAAGCCGGTAATATCGGCAAGGAAATCAATGCTTGCACCTTTTTGGTATCCTTTTAAAATCACGTTTATTTTATTTTTCTCGATACCTTTCTCAATACCTTTCTCGATACCTTTCTCAATGCCTTTCTCGATACCTTTCTCAATGCCTTTTTCGATACCTTTTTTTTCTATTAATTCATAAGTACTCATAAAATCTTTTTTTACTTTTGGAGGTATTTTTTCTATTATTTCCAGTAATTCCACTTCTTCTATCTCTACCAACTGTAAGTAGTAAACAATTAATACTTTGCTAAAGTTCCCCATTCCTTCCGGAAATAGGGCACTGAATATATTTTCAGCTTTCCTTATCAATTCAGCCGGGTT
>JALSPW010000146.1 GCA_026985735.1 Saprospiraceae bacterium | reverse complement strand
CGGTAAATAATATTACAACTGAAAGAATCAGAAATTTAATTTTATTCATGATTTAATGATTTAATAAAAAAGTTGCAAATGTACATTATTTTTTTTTAATTAAAAATTTCACACAAAATATCTATTTGGTGCAGGTCAATAAAATTATTGTAAAATGAATCAAACTCAAATTTATGGGTTATTTGTATTAGTACCGTTATTGTAGAGCGTTCTTGAAAAGTATCTAAAAGTGCAATAAAAACAGCCATATTGACACTATAAAAACACATGACTGTCAATATGGCTTGTTGTGTTTGCCGTTTTTAAGCAAAAATGACTTGTAATTTATGCAGGTATAATATTTGAATGTATGGAATTGAAAATATGATTTTAAAAACTTAAAAATATAATATTATGACATATCTAACGAGTCCGGCAAAAGATTTATACAGTCCTTTAATGGAATTGGAAAGATTGCTAAACAAAGCTGCAACAAGTCAAAGTGTACCTAAAGTAAATATTGTACAGAACGATGATATGACGGAATTACGCATTGCGATACCGGGATTGAATAAAAAAGATATCGACATTAATGTTAATGATAATGTACTAGTGATTCAATCCGCAAAAGAAAATACGACAGAGAAAGAAGAAAGCAAGGCAATTTTATTAAAAGAATTTGATTATGCAAATTTCAAATTGGAATACAAATTGTCAGATAAGGTAAATATGGAAAAAATTGAAGCTAAATATGATAATGGAATTTTAAAAGTGAAGCTTCCTTTTAAGAAGGAAGATGAGACTTTGAAGAATAAGAAAATTGAATTGAAGTAAAAAATTTATGGTTTAACCTAAAAAATAATAGCTATGACACTAATGAAATTTAAGCCGTTCGCTCCGTCTCAATATTTATTCGGAGATCTTTACGATGAACTTTTTAATAATTTTTTGAGTGATTTTAAATCACCGGCAAATTATACCCAACCGGCTGTTAATATTATTGAAGAAAAAGACAAGTATATCTTGGAACTTGCAGTACCGGGTGTTGATAAAAAAGATATTGACATCAAAATGGAAGATAATGAATTAATTATTTCTTCCAATGTTGAAAAAGAAGAGAAAGAAACGGAAGAAAACATGGTAAGAATGGAATATAATTATACTTCATTTAAGCGTGTTTTCACTATTCCTCAAACAGTTGATACAAAACACATTGACGCTGAATATAAAGATGGAATTTTGAAAATTACCATGAAGAAAAAAGAAGAAGCTATCAAAAAAGGACCGATGGCCATTAAAATTAAATAATAAAGTTTTGGTCGAAAGGGAAGGAGATAATAATTCATATATTATCTCCTTTTTTTATTCTATAAAATCATTAAAATTTTAAAATAACCTTTGTTTTTAAAAATTAAGCACTTTATAGATAAGCATTAGCTATTCTTATTTGTAGCAGTTACTTATTTTCTTTTTTTCTGAGTATTTGCGCATTTACATTTTTTTTCATTATTTTGTTTTTCTGTTTCTAATCCGGTATTGTAACAAAGAGATATTACCGTATTAAAAAATTAAAAATTAATAAACAAAAGCAAGTTATGTTTTGGTTTTTGGTTAGATATAAAAATAATATAAGCATAAAAAGAAAACAATGAACAACATCCCTTTTGAAGAAATTATAAAAAAATTTGGAACGCCAATATATGTTTATCATGGTGAAAAAATAGAACGGCAATATGAAAAATTAAGTAACGCTTTTAGTATAATGAATTCAAAAATACATTATGCAATGAAAGCTAATGAAAATATTGAAATTTTAAAAATTATTAAAAATTTAGGAGGTGGGATAGATGCGGTTTCGGCAAATGAAGTTGACAGGGCATTAAATATTGGGTTTAAACCTGATGAAATTGTTTTTACACCAAGCTGTGCATCTGTTGAAGAGATTGTTTATGTAATGGATAAAAAAGTTAATATTCATATTGGAGCTTCTGAATATTTTCCTTTATTAGCAAAAAAATTGAAAGGTAAAAAAGTTGGGTTAAGAATAAATCCGGGGGTTAATATCGGTGGGAATCAAAAAATAGCTACCTCTCATCATGCTTCCAAATTTGGTATTCCTGTGATTTTTCTTGAAAAGGTTAAAGACTTTCAAAAAGAATATGGTTTTGTTGTAAATAGTCTTCATATTCATGCCGGATCAAATATTTCGAATGTTGATGATCTTAAAAATTCAATTGATAATCTTTTTAAATATACAAAAGAGTTTGAAAATTTGGAATATCTTGATATCGGTAGCGGATTGAAGATTAAATACAAAAAGGAGGATACGGAAACGGATGTGGATTCTTATGCTGCACATATTAAAAGAAAGATGCAGGAATATAATCAAAATTTGAAAATAAAAATTGAACCCGGGAAATATCTTGTTGGAAATGCCGGATATCTGGCAACTACCGTAAATATAATTAAACAGGGATATAAAAGAAAATTTGCGGGGCTCAACTCCGGTTTTAATCATTTGATAAGACCCATGTATTATAATGCTTATCATGAGATTATCAATATTAGCAATCCTAAGGGAAAATTACAAAAGTACGATGTTGTAGGTCAGTTATGTGAAGAAGATACTTTTGCTTACAACAGACTTTTGAACGAGCTGCGTATAGGTGATATTGTTGTGATCAAATCAGCCGGTGCCTATTCCGCTTCAATGGTGATGGAATATAATTTAAGAAAAAAGCCCAAAGAGATATTAGTGTTTAAGAATGCAGTTAGACAAATTTGATATGTAGAGGAGAATAGATAAAAATATATTATTTATTTTTTGCAGGAAATATAATAAAAAAGAGGCTGTCTCAGGGAGAGATAGCCTCTAAATTTTGATAACAACGCCTAATACTTAACTTTATGCAAAATTATTATGAAAACATTGTTACACACACACATACACGCACTTTTTATATTATTTTAAATTCTTCTTGATTGAATACAATTTGTGTACATCGGGAGTAACTACAAATTCTATTCTTCTATCATAAGCATGAGCATCTTTTCCTTCCATTAATTCACCTGTAGTATATTGGTCAGCTCTTCCTGCTCCTGATAATTGTTTACCATTAACACCTTGTGAAATTAAGTATCTAACGGCATTAATAGCTCTGGCAGAACTTAGACCCCAGTTGTCTTTGAATTTATATCTGGTTCTTCTTACCGGATCAGGATCTGTATGACCTTCAACTAAAACATCCATTTTCGGATTTTTCTTAAAAATTTCCGCCATCATATCCAATACCGATTTTCCGTCTTTACTGATTCTGTCATCTCCTTTCTTATATAGGATTCTATTAGGAAGAGAAATATAAAGTTTATCGAATTTCTGGATAATTTTTAATCCTGAATTGTCAATAGAGCTAAATGCATCTTTAATATCATTTTCCAATTTTGTTAATGCTTGAGCTTTTTCTTCAGACAGATTTTTATATTTCATCATGTCACTTTTAGTTGTTGACAAATCAGATGATAGTTTATTTACCTGAGAAGTCAAATCAGCTTCTTTTTCCTTGCAGCTTTTTTTAAGATCCATCAACTGTTTTTCATAACTCTGAGCCATTGCATCTTTATCAGCTTGTAATGCTTTGTATTTTTTGGATGAAACACATGAACTTAAAAGCACTGATCCTACCAATAACAAAACTACGATTTTTGAAAATGTTTTCATTTTTTTTTACTTTATGTTAATTAATAATAATATTCACACTGCGAAATTAATAAAAAAAATAATTGCAAGCATTATTTTTTCGAAAAAAAAATAACTTTTTTAATAAAATTTAGAATTTTAACGAATAAGAATATAATAATTGTTTATTTTATATAAAATAATTGTAATTTAGCATCTTTGTCATTATTTAAAAATCAAGATATGAATCATAAAGTAATCATAGAACCATTTAGAATAAAAACGGTGGAAAAAATAAAAATGACCACTGAAAATGAACGAAAAAATTTAATTAAAAATGCATTTTATAATCCATTTCTTTTAAAAGCTGAAGATGTTATTATTGATTTGCTTACCGATAGTGGTACATCTGCTATGAGTGCAGATCAATGGGCCGGGATATTGAAAGGCGATGAAAGTTATGCGGGTGCAAGATCGTGGTATAAGATGAAAGATGCAATTCAAAATATGACCGGTTATGAGTATATTTTGCCTACACATCAAGGCAGGGCTGCAGAACATTTGTTGTATGGTAAAATTGGTGGTAAGGGTAAAGTTTTTATATCCAATACTCATTTTGATACCACAAGGGCAAATATTGAATATTCCGGAGCTAAAGCTATTGATTGTCCGATTCCCGAAGGTCTTATTCCTGATTTGGATCATCCTTTTAAAGGTAATATGGATACACGGGCATTGGAAGAAAATATTTTGAAATACGGTAAGGAAAATATAGCTGCGGTGATACTTACAGTTACCAACAATAGTGGAGGAGGGCAACCAGCCAGTTTGCAAAATGCTAAAGAAGTTTCTGAAATTTGTCAAAAATACGGAATTTTATTTATTTTAGATTCATGTAGAATTGCTGAAAATGCATATTTTATAAAACAAAGAGAAAAACAAGCAAAGGAAATGACATATCTTGAAATTGCTCAAAAGATGTTTTCCTATGCTGATGGTACTATAATGAGTGCAAAAAAAGATGCGTTGGTCAATATGGGAGGCTTTCTTGCATTGAAGGATAAAAATCTTTTTAATAGCTTGATGACTGCATTGATTGTTACCGAAGGTTTTGCGACTTATGGAGGGTTATCCGGTAGAGATATGGAAGCGATTGCAATAGGACTAAAAGAAGTTTTTGAACATGATTATTTACATTATCGTATAAGAAGTACTACATATCTTGGAGAAAAATTGAAAGATATGGGAATTTCCGTTATCAGTCCTATCGGTGGGCATGCTGTTTATATTGATGCAAAAGCATTTTATCCCCATATTCCTGTTGAACAATTTCCTGGTCAGGCTTTAACAATAGAATTATATAAAACGGGAGGAATAAGAGCAGTTGAAATAGGTTCTGTGATGTTTGGGGCAAAGGATGATAAAGGAAATTTTGTTCCTGCCAAGATGGAATTGGTGCGTATGGCAATCCCAAGACGTGTTTATACCCAAAGTCATATTGATTATGTGGTTGAAGTATTTGCCGAATTGCTAAAATACAAAGATAAAGTCAAGGGATATAAAATAACATGGGAACCGGAGTTTTTACGTCATTTCACTGCACATTTTGAACCGGTATAGTATTTTTGTTGATTTTATATGGATACGAATGCTATTACAAAATAGATTATTGTTGCAAAAGACAAAATCAACATGTATAAAAAAGAGAATACAAAAAATTTTATCAGGGTTTTAAACCATGATTGATTATAATAAGTTTTCATCGCTAAAATAATATAGATTGCAGGTAGTAAAATTATTACTATTTCCAAAATATTATTCAATACTTCTATTTTTAGCCACTGGATAATTGTATATATAATAATCATCAATAATATAGCAGAATGAGTATGTAAGTTAAAAACCAAATGTTCGACAAAATATCTTTTGCGTCTTATATACAATATCTTAAAAATCAAAGCAGCAAAAGGAAGTAATATAATAATAAACCAATTGAGGTTTGAAATTAAAAACCGGATAAAAGTATTGCTGTTGAATTCATTTTTATTAATTTTAAACATTAGGTTATCAACCGTTTTATTAAAATATCCTTTATCATTTTCATTTATAAAATATTTCTTTTTTATTTGCTTATAGCTTAAGTTTTTTAAATCATATTTACTGATTTTGATACCATTGAAAAAAGTAACGGAATCGATAAAAGTATTTTTTATATCACTTGTTAATTTTTCTTTGTTTTTTGTTAATATTTTACTTGTTAAGGTATCAACAACTTCAATTAGGGAGTCATAAATGAAATAAAGTCTTTTTAATTGTTCAATTTCCTTTATTTCCGGTTTTTTAAATTGTGAATTGTAATGTGTTTTGTTTTCAAATAGTTTGTTTGTGTCTAAAAAATTATTAAAAATACTTTCAGGAAAAATGCTTCGTAAACTATCCAGTATGGCTTTTTTAGCTGAATCCTGCTCTATTTCTTTTTCTTTCTTAATTGACCGTGAAGTTGAGGTATTGTAAAAAATTGATTCGGTTGGATTTTTATCGATTTTATTTTCGTAGGTGATAGCGGAAATTTTTCTATTTATTCCCAATACTAATATCATCAACAATATACTTATTAAAAATAATTTCCAAGGACTTAGAAATGACTTTATTTTACCATCGAAATAATATTTTGTCAATCTACCGGGATAAAATAATGCTTTTAATGTATGGAATAATTTTATATCAAGATTAAAAAAATTGTTGAAAAAATCAGATAGCAAATCCTTGATTCTTGTTTTGCTACTTGAAGTTTTTTGACCGCATTTAGGACAAAAAGCAGCATTTTCAGGAAGTGTTTTTCCACAATTCTTACATTTTTGTATGTTATTGGTACGGGTCAAAACAATTGATTATATTTGTCAATAAATCAAGACAATTAAATTAAAATAATTTTACCTGAGTAGTTACAAAAATACATAAAAAATGCAAAACAAATTTCAAATCAAGAAAATTTTAGATAAATATTATAAAAAGTATAACAATCCCGATTTTATTATTAACGATCCTATATCTATACCTCATCGATATTCACTTAAACAAGATATTGAGATTACTGCTTTTTGGACAGCTGTTATCGCTTGGGGAAGGAGAAATATGATTATTAACAATGCAACAAAATTATTTGAATTAATGGATAATGCGCCTTATGATTTTATTATTAATCATGAGGAAAAAGACAGGGAAATATTTTTAGATTTTAAACACAGGACTTTCCAACCGGTTGATACACTTTATTTTTTGGAATTTTTGCAGTGGTATTATCGTCGGAATGAATCTCTTGAAAAAGCTTTTTCGATCCATTTGAAAAAAGAACATAAAACAATAAAAAATGCCCTAATAGGATTTCATAATTTATTTTTTTCTCTTGAGAATGCTCCGGGCAGAACTAAAAAGCACGTTGCTACACCGGAACGAAAATCAACATGCAAAAGGTTGAATATGTTTTTGCGATGGATGGTTAGAAAAGATGAAAAAGGAGTGGATTTCGGTTTGTGGACAGATATAAAATCATCTCAATTAATGATTCCTTTGGATGTTCATGTTGATAGAATATCGAGAAATTTGAATTTGCTAACCAGGAAACAGAGAGATTGGACAGCGGTAGAAGAACTAACCTCTAATCTGAGAGAAATAGATGCAGAAGATCCCGTGAAATATGATTTTGCATTGTTTGGGATAGGTGTAATGGAAGAAAAAGAATTTATATAAAATCCACATCATCTGCAAAAGGATATCTCATGAGATAAGATATTGCTTTATTAATATCATAGTTATCAAAAACAATTTTATACAAAATATATGTTATAGGGGCTTGTAAATTATATTTTTTTATCAATAACATAGCTATTTGTAAAGTTCTGACTCCTTCTACCACTTCATCCATAGAAGATAATATTTCATTCATATTTTCTCCGCGCCCAAGTCTTTTCCCAAAGGTAAAATTGCGGCTCAATTCCGAAGTTGCCGTTGCTATCAGATCACCAATACCGGCGGTTCCAAGAAAAGCACGTCTTTTAGCTCCAAGTGATTTACCAAAAATTATCATTTCCCTCAAGCCTCTTGTTATCAGCATAGCTTGCATATTTTTTCCCATTCCTTTTCCTGTCAGAATACCGGAACCGAGAGCTATTATATTTTTAAATACTCCGGCAAATTCAGCACTTTTGATATCATTTGAGCCAAAAACATAGAATTTATCGCTTGAAAGTTTTTCTTGTCCTATTTTTATTACTTCTTCAAATTCACTTGCTATAACAGTAGCAGTTGGTTGACCGGCAAGAATTTCTTTTGCTAAATTAGGTCCTGATAAAGCGCCGATTCTTACAATTGAACTTTCTTCCAAAATAACTTTGCTCATGGTTCGGACTTTCTTCTTATTGAATGTTTTGAGATCTATATTGTCTAAATCAAGACCTTCAAGATCAAGTCCTTTAATCCCGTGAATTATTATTTTGGATGGATTCAGCATCGGGCCGAATTTTTTCATAAGATTGCGTAAGTTGGCAGAAGGAATTACTATGAATATAAGACCACATTGTTCTGCAATTTCTTCAAGAGAATCAGTTGCCGTCACATTATCGGGAAACTGTACATTTTTGAAAAAACGATTTTCGTTAAAGTTATTTACTTTTTCCGTATTTCGACTATATATAAAAACATTAGTATTATTGGATAGCAGCATGGCTAATGCCGCACCGAAACTCCCCATTCCAACAACTCCTGTTTTTCTATTCATTTTTTTGTTCAATAAAATTTATTGTAACTATTCCTGACTTTTTAGAGGAATAATATTTCCTATTTATAGTTTGTCAGGAATAGTTACGTTATTTATTACTTTTTTTTCTTTTTTTCCGCCATAGCTTGTTGTTGCTTCATCGCTTCTTCAAGTTTTTGGGCAAATTTACTTTTCTTTTTAGGTTTTGATTTTTTAAATTCCAGTTTTTCCCTTATTTTATCTTCATCCAGAATAAATCGTTTTGTAATTATTGTTTGTAAAATGGTAAATAAATTACTGAAAAACATATAAATTGTTAAACCCGAAGCATAGCTATTGAAAAATACGATGAAAAATAATGGCATTACATACTGCATATATTTCATTGCAGGATTTTGGGTCGTACCCATATCCATATTTTTCATGTTGTAATGTGCGTATATTACAGAAGAAATTCCCCACAATAACGCAAATAAACTAACATGCTGGCCATACATAGGAATATTGAAAGGTAAATATGCTATTGATTCATACGAGCTTAAATCATCAGCCCACAAAAACGGTATATGCCTGAATTCTATGGCTGCAGGAAAAAATCTAAACAATGCAAACCAAATAGGCATTTGCAAAATCATAGGCAGACACCCCCCAAAAGGACTGACACCATATTTCCGGTATAGCTCCATCGTTTTAATCTGAACCTGCTGTGAATCATCTTTATATTTATCTTTTATCTTTTGAATTTCAGGTTTGAGTACAGCCATCTTAGTACTCGATAATAGCATTTTGTAGTTTAGAGGGTATAAAAGTCCTTTGATTATAAAAATCAATAAGATAATACCAAGACCCATGGATCCTAAAATATTGGAAAAGAATAGAAACATAGGTCTGATAACCCATCTGTTTATCGCACCGAAAATATTCCACCCAAAAGGAATAATCATTTCAAGATCATTGTTATATGCTTTCAAATTGTCAAATTCATTAGGTCCGATATAAAAAGCCATATTTATATCGTTATTTTCGGGAAGATATAATCTTGTTTTACATATTTTAAGATAATCTTTTATTTCTTTTTTATCATCAGGAACAATCTGTTCGAAAGTACCTCCTGTAAAATCTTCAGTAACTTTCATCAAAGTACTGTTGAAAAACTGATTTACATTGGATACCCATTCTATTTTGTCTCCTTGTTTTTCCGTTTTATCGGATTTCATATAAGAAAGGTGATCAACTGCTTCAGGGTCTTTATAAAAGAGGGAAGAATACCTTTTTTCATAAGTGTAAGCTTTTTCAAGTTTTCCCAAATATACATCCCAAATAAACTTGATTTTATTATCATCCGAGATATCTAACCCTGAATGTGAAACAGTGTAGTCAACATGGAACCCTTTATCTTTTATTTTATATATTTGTGTAAAACTTATTCCGTTTGTTCCGCTTACTGTAAATTTTACCTGATTATTCCCTTTTTCAGTCTTAAAATATAGATCCGATGTTTTGATTTTATTGTTTAAAGCACCTTGAACCGGTAGAATATATTCAAATTTATCTTTCGGATAATTGAGTAATTCCAACGGTTCGACAACTTTATTGTGATTTTCGTCTTCAAGCCATTTTGTGTATTTTTTTAACCACACTTTGGTTATTCTTCCTCCTTTATTGCTAAAAGTGATTTTTATATCATCATTTTCCAATACAACTTCTTCTTTTTTTCCGGTTGCGGAATTAGAAAACGGACCAAATGTAGCATTTGGTTGTTTTTGAAATATCGAGTCTCCGCTTACTGATGTAACCTTATTTTGAATTGAATATTTATTGCTGTCTGCTTTGAATTCCTTATTTAACTCCGAAGCTTTTTGACTCTCTACCATTGCTATGGAATCCTGCATTTTTTTCTTTTCTATATCTTCTTTTGTTGGTTTGTTCATTATTTGCATAACAATCAATAATGCAAAAATTAATACAAATCCCAATATTTGTTTTTTATCCATTTTAAATTTTCAATTTCTAATTAAAGTGCAAAAGTACTATTTGTTTTGGTAATTATATCAATAATAATTTGTTTTTTCGATTATATCATTTTGATTATCGATTAAAATTGGAAAAGGTTTTTTAAATTAGAAACTAATTTAGTAATTTTACAATTATAATAAGATTGCTCAATCAAAATTTTTATACTTTGACAGTTATAATTATTATTTAATTAAAATCAAATTGAAAGTGTTTAAACAAATTCGGGAAAAACTCATTAAAGCGGGAAGATTTCAATTCTCCTTGTGGTATGCTGTTTTATTTGCATTTGTATTGATATTCTACAATTTTGTAATAGATGTATTATTTGGAGATTCTTATTCATTTAAGACTCTTTTTAAAAATACAAATATAACGTCATTTTTAGTTTTTTTTATATTTTGGTTTTTGTTTTCCTATTTTATTTTGTGGAATCAAATGATTTATGAAAAGAAACTAAAAGATGAAAAATAACAACTTAAAATCCTTGCATGGTAAATCTCCTGTTATCGGTAGGAATTGCTTCATTGCCGAAACCTGTACTATTATCGGTGATGTTGAGATTGGCAATAATTGCAGTATATGGTATGGTGCAATATTGAGAGGAGATGTCGGTTCGATTAAAATTGGTGATGATAGCAATATTCAGGACGGGGCTATTGTACATAGTACTTATGATATCTCAAATGTAGATATTGGTAGAAGGGTTAGTATTGCACATGGTGCTATTATCCACGGTTGCATAATTGAAAATGATGTTTTGGTAGGAATGGGTGCAATAATTATGGACAACGCCGTTTTGCATTCTCAATGCATGATTGCGGCAGGTGCTGTTGTTCCTGCGAATATGATATGTGAAAGCGGATGGATTTATGCAGGCATACCTGCAAAAAAGATAAAAAAATTGGATATGAGCAAAATGGCTGATTTTTTTGCTGCTACTCCTGAGAATTATAAAAAATATTCCAAATGGTATTTGGATGAAGGATATGGTAAAAGCCTTTGATTAGTATCTGTGTTATAAGAATATATGTTTAAAAAACCAAGTGCTTTTAGAATAATCGACTCCATGTAAAGAAAAGTTTAAAGTTTCAAAAAACATACGAATAATGTGAAACAATCTTAAGCCGGCTTTGAAGTCATTAACACTTTACCGGTAAACCGGTAAGGAGTGTTCCATGCGAGTTGGAGCCAATCCATATACGATTCTTCAATGGGCATCTACTCTATTTGTTGTACAGGTATGCCCGAGGCGTCTGTGATAACATTGCTCGAACCGATATGGTCGGAAGTGAAGTAATATAATATCTGTGAATATCCACAGCATTATTGCTTTTGACAAGCCCAAATCCAAAGTGCCGCTACTGACAAAATTCAAGTCAATATCGAGATCCGGGTAGTTTTTTATAGTAAGAATTGCAAGGTGAATTTTTTTTTAGTTAGTATTTTTGATTATTTTTAAATTTTAATGATTTTATAGACAGACACTAAGTAGTTATTTTATTTTGAAGTTTTGAGGAGCAAAAAAGTTTCCTTGTGTGGGTGGAGGATTTACCGGATCTTTGCGGTAGTTTAAGGCTGAAACAAAAAATCTTCAATATTTTCCGGAGTAATAATTTGGTGTTGTTTAACCGGATATTTGTTTAGGAAAGTTTTGGAAAAACTGTGTTTTCTCTTAGGGTTTAACTTAAATTCATAGAGACTGAATTGACCGTCTTGTTCTTCAATAAAATCGA
>JALSPW010000145.1 GCA_026985735.1 Saprospiraceae bacterium | reverse complement strand
AAAGTGTGAAACATGAATGATTTAGAAAAGAGGCTGTTTGAGTTTGCAATAAGAACAATCAAGTTTATGAGGACGTTGCCTAATTCTACTGAATATAAAGTGATTAAATATCAATTGGCAAAAAGTCCTACATCAAGTGGCGCTAATTATGAGGAAGCACAAGCAGGTTCATCAAAAGCAGATTTCAGTAATAAAACCAGAATAGCTTTACGAGAAATGCGAGAATCTAATTATTGGTTAAGAATAATAAATAGAATATTAGAAAATAAAGAAAATGAGCTGTTATTTTTGATTAATGAATCAAATGAATTGAAGAAAATTCTTGGTTCAATTGTTCAAAAAACTAGAAGTAAGTAGATATGTATTATTGTTGGTTCTTTACTTAATAAAACCTATATTATAGCAATACTTTTTTCTTTTTACTTTTATCTTTTATCTTAATTTTAAGTTATGAAAATAGGAATTACTGGCCAATCAGGTTTCATGGGAACACACCTATACAATTACCTTGGTATTCAGGAGAACGTAGAGCGCAAACCTTTTAAAGACGAATACTTTCAGGATGAAAAAGCCCTTCAAACTTTCGTTAGTCAATGTGATACCATCGTCCACCTGGCAGCCATGAACCGCCACAACGACCCTGAGGTACTCTATAAAACAAATATCGACCTGGTGCAAAAGCTCATCAAGGCCTGCGAAGCAACAAACTCAAAACCTCATATCCTTTTCTCTTCCTCCACTCAGGAAGAACGGGACAACCTTTACGGTAAATCCAAAAAAGAAGGACGGCAACTCCTCGAAGACTGGGCAAAACGCAATAAGGCACAATTTACGGCTTTGATTATCCCCAATGTTTTCGGGCCTTTTGGCCACCCTTATTATAACTCATTTATAGCAACCTTTTGTCATCAGCTCACTCATGACGAGCAACCTCATATTGATGTTGATGGAGAAGTGAAATTGATTTATGTGGGAGAATTAGTTCAGGAATTCTGGAAACTGATAAGGGGAACACGGATAACACAGACGCAACGGATAAGCACAGATAAAAAAATCAGTGAAAACCTGTCTAATCCGTGTCATCTGTGTTATATCAAACATACATCACAAATAAAAGTTTCAAAAGTATTGAATCTACTTGAAGGATATAAAGAAACCTACTTCAAAAAAGGCATAATCCCAAATCTTGACAACGAATTTGAGAAAAATCTTTTCAATACATTTTTATGTTATATTGATCATAAAACATTTTTTCCGTTTTATCTGACCAAGCATTCTGACAATCGTGGCTCTTTTGTAGAATTGGTGAAATTGAACAGTGGAGGACAGGTGAGTTTTTCTACTACCGTTCCGGGAATAACAAGAGGAAATCATTTTCATACGAGGAAAGCAGAACGTTTTGCCGTGATCAAAGGAAAAGCAAAAATAGAACTCCGCAGAATCGGAACGGAAAAAGTGCTAAGCTTTGAGCTTGATGGCGAAAATCCATCATTTGTGGATATGCCCATTTGGTACACGCATAATATCACAAACATCGGAGATGAAGAGTTATATACCATCTTTTGGATTAATGAACATTATAATTCCGAAGATCCGGACACCTTCTATGAAAAAGTATAAAATAGAACACAGATAACACAGATGTTACAGATTTGCACAGATTAAGACCCGTGAAAATCTGTCAAATACGTGTCATCCGTGTTCTAAAAAAAACAATCATGAAGAAACTAAAAATAATGACAGTAGTAGGAACCAGGCCAGAGATAATTCGCCTATCCGCTACGATAAAGCTACTCGACAAATACACCAATCAGGTATTCGTCCATACCGGACAGAACTACGATTACGAGCTAAACGAAATATTCTTCGATGACTTAGGCCTCCGCAAACCCGATCATTTTATGAATGTAAGTCGTGATTCCTTGGGAGCAGCCGTTGGCGATATCTTCAAAAAAACCGAAGAAATCATCGAATTGGAAAAGCCCGATGCCCTTTTGGTTTTGGGAGATACCAATTCCTGCCTTTCGGCTTATATGGCCAAACGAAAGCACATTCCCATCTTCCATATGGAAGCAGGCAATCGCAGTTTCGACTTCAATGTGCCCGAAGAAATCAACCGCCGCATCATCGACCACATCGCCGACTTCAATTTGGTATATACAGAGCATGCAAGAAGACATTTATTAAGTGAAGGTCTTCCTCACCGGAGAATTTATCTCACCGGCTCTCCAATGTGGGAAGTCCTCCAACAAAATATGGAAAAGATTAATAACTCAGGAATTTTAAAAACTCTTAATCTAAAAAAGAAAAAATATTTTGTAGTATCATTTCATAGAGAAGAGAATGTAGATAATCCTGAGAATCTTTCACAGATACTTAATGTATTAAATGAATTAGCTGAAAATTATAAATTACCGCTAATAGTTTCTACACATCCAAGAACCAAAAAGAAAATAGAAAATCTGCGAAAATCTGTTCAATCCGTGCAAGCCCTGAGCGAAGTCGAAGGGTCATCCGTGTTCCAAAAAAATCCCTTAATCCACTACATGAAACCCTTCGGCTTCACCGACTACATCGCCCTACAAAAAAATGCCCTCTGCACCATCTCCGATTCCGGCACCATCTCCGAAGAATCCGCCATGCTCGGCTTCCCTGCCATCAGTCTCCGTCAATCCATGGAGCGCCCCGAAGCCCAAGATACCGGCAGCATTATATTAACAGGTTTTGATCCTGATATCGTCCTTAATGCTATTGCAACGGTAATCGATGAATACCAATCACCAATCACAAGTTACCAATCACCGGCAGAATATCAAATCAACAACACCTCTTGGCGTGTAGTAAAATTAATACTCGGTAATACAAAACTTTCTAATAAATGGTGGGGGATAAATGAGTAAGAATTATCCAAGGGTTTTAATTATAGGGCAAACTTTTTCCGGAATTTCCGGAGCAAGCATTACTTTGCGCAATTTATTTGAAGGTTGGCCAAAAGATAAGATTGCTGTTGCTACAAATAATATTAATGCGAATGATAAAGAAGCATTTATTTATTGCAGTAATTATTATAGATTTGGGCAAAGTGAAATAAATATTATAAAACCATTTGATAAAATTTATAATA
>JALSPW010000144.1 GCA_026985735.1 Saprospiraceae bacterium | reverse complement strand
TTATTTTGTGCAGGCCATTTTGGGATAAATATGAAAAAAAGCTATTGTTGCTTGATCGTGATGTGAAAATCGGAATGGATGATTTCAAATCAAGAACATTATTGATGTTTTTTGGAAAAAAAGCTAAAAAGAAAATGGCTGATATTTTAGAAAAAAATATTAATGAGTTGATTTATCAGTCTATTTATGATATTAATGATTCTATTAAGGTGTTAGATCAAAACAGCTCCGTCAGAATCGAAAAATTTGATATCCCGATGCAATTGGAACAGGATATATTTTTTATCGATATTTATTTGAAAGTAAAAGGTGAAATTAAATGGAAGGGTTTAAATATTAGTCTGTGAAATAAAAAGAGGTCGCAAAGTTGCGACCTCATCATTTATACCTAAAAAAATCAAATTAAAACTTGAATTCAATGCCTTGAGCTAATGGAAGGTCATGACTATAATTGATAGTGCTTGTTTGTCTTCTCATATATGATTTCCAAGCATCCGAACCGCTTTCTCTTCCTCCACCGGTGTCTTTTTCTCCACCGAAAGCACCTCCAATCTCAGCTCCGGAAGTACCTGCATTTACGTTTGCAATACCGCAATCAGAACCCATACCTGACAAAAATGTCTCAGCTTCTAAAAGATCTCTTGTGAAAATTGCGGATGACAGTCCCTGTGGAACATCATTATTGATTTCTATTGCATTTTCTACATCACCCTTATATTTTATCAAATAGACTATTGGTGCGAATGTCTCTTCTTGTACTATTTTATAATGGTTTTCCGCTTCGGCTATTGCGGGTACTACATAGTTTCCGGATGCAAATTCAGGTCCGTCCAGCACTTGTCCGCCAAATAAGACTTTTCCACCTTCAGCTTCCACTTGTTCTACCGCATTTTTGAAAAGGTCTACGGAAAAATGATCAATCAGCGGTCCAACCAATGTTTTTTCATCCAAAGGATTACCGATTTTTGTTTTTACGCTTTCATAAGCATGAACAAATTTCTCTAAAAATTCATCATAAACATCTTCATGAATAATTATTCTTCTTGTTGAAGTACATCTTTGTCCGGCAGTACCCACAGTACCGAATACAGTAGATGAAACAGCCAGTTGCATATCTGCATTTGGCGTAACTATAACGGCATTGTTCCCACCGAGTTCCAATATTGTTTTGCCTAGTCTTTTTCCTACCAATTGACCTGCTCTTTTTCCAACAGTAGTGGAGCCGGTCAGAGATACAAGAGCTATTCTTTTATCTTTGAGGAAATTGTCACCCATGACAGAAGATTTTGCCACTATCATATTAAAGACTCCTTCGGGGACATTGTGTTTTTTCAGAACATCCCTGATGATATTCATTGTCGCCAATGCAGTCAGAGGAGTTTTTGAAGATGGTTTCCAAATCACCACGTCGCCGGCAGTAATAGCCAAAGCAGAGTTCCATGCCCATACTGCAACAGGAAAATTAAAAGAAGTGACTATTCCTACAATTCCCAATGGCTGATATTGTTCTGTCAGTCTGTGCTTATTTCTTTCCGACTGAAGATTTACTCCATTCATAGTTCTGGCTTGGCCAACAGCGAAATCACATATATCTATCATTTCCTGCACTTCGCCAAGTCCTTCCTGATATATTTTTCCCATTTCCAATGTAACCAAAGCTCCTAATGGTTCTTTATATTCTCTTAAAGCCAAGCCTATATGACGTACTACTTCCGCTCTCACCGGAGCAGGGGTCATTCTCCATACTTTAAAAGCTTCCCGGGCTTTTTTTACAATCATTTCATAATCGTCTAGAGTTCCGTTTTTAACCTCTGCTATCAAATCACCATCGATTGGAGATAATGAAGGGGTGGTGCTTCCCTCAGTGTCAAACCATTCAGTACCGGTTGTTACACCTTTGTTTATCTCAGAGATTCCGAGTTTTAATAATATTTCTTTTTTTGTCATCATCTTTTTTGTTTTTATTTTGTTTATATAATTCATTTAATTCAACCAAAACTTCTTCTATTTGTTCCGGTGTGAAATCCTTTTCTTCACATGCTTCTTCAAGTGTCCCCCAGATAGGTTCTCCACACACAATACATCTAATTCCTTTTTTAGATAAATATTGTACGGAAAAAGGATATTTTTCTATTAATTCTTCAATTGTAATGTCTCTATTTATTTCCATTATCTAAATATTTATTTTTGTCTTCAAGATAATTTACAAGATCAAGATATTGTTTAGCGTATATCAATAATTTATTTTCAGGTATTTCAATATCATTTATATATGGAATTATTTTAATATCTTTTAGATTTTCTTTTAATAGTTTTTTATATAATTCTTTTGCCATGGAATATTCTTTGAAAAGCCCGACAGTATATATGTATTTATTTGAAACCAAATCTTTTTCAATACTTGAATCCGGATATTTATTTTGAACATCATTAATAACAAGTGAGTCTGATTTGTAAATTTGAATTCTATAAGTCAATCCGTCCACTATTGCTTTATATAATAAATGAGCAGGGGCTTCAAGGGATTTACTCAGATAAAGATTGTCTTTTTTGAAAATATAAGGTAACGTGTCGGCATTTAAAATATAAATTTCAATTCTGTTATTTATTTTTTTTATAATGTTTTTTGATCTTAAAGGTCCGTTTGGTTTGGCAGCCGGAATATTGTCTCCGACACCTTTGATAATTATCCTGTCTGGACTTATCATTCTTAATTTCATAGAATCTGCTATGCTTTCAGCGAATTTCACAGATCTGGATAATTCGGAATTTTCTTTTTCCCAATTAAAACAATTTCCTATAAATTCGATTTTTATTTGAGGGTTAAGAATCATTAATTTTGCCAGTTTGTCAATAATATCAACTGTCTTTTTATTATTACAGAATTTATTGTTTTTAAAGAAAATGTACGGTAATGTAAACTCTTTTTTTGTAGTGTTTATCTGCTCTCCGGGTTTAGTTTTTATTTTTTTATTTAAAATTTCTGTCTTTGATGTGTATTTAGTATCGGGATATTGTTTTTTGATATATTTATTAACCGCTAAAGCTTTGTTATCGAAACTAAAGTTCCTATTTTCAAGGAATGGTATTTCGTGTGTATAAGAATCCGTTATATTTTGATTTTCTTTAAAATGAATCCAATAGATATCATTTTTACCTGCTCCCATATCTCTTCTGTCACTGTTATAAATTGCACCGTTACCTGAAGCAAGTATTCTGAAACCATAATCATTAGCTGATGAGTTTGCTGGTAAACCGAAATTAACAGGCTTCAACCAGTCATTTTCCGAATAACTGAAATTGCTTTTAAAAATATCAAATCCTCCAACGGAGTTCATATTGTTAGAACTGAAATATAAGGTAAGGCCATCTTTGGTTACAAACGGACTGATTTCATCATAAGATGTGTTGATGGCAGGACCTAAATTAATTGGATCAAACCATTTACCCTGTCTTATACCTGTAATAAAGATATCATAACCTCCATATCCCCCGTATTTATTTGAAGAAAAGATAAAAGTGGAATCATTTATTGCTTGGATATATTTGAAACCGGTCTTAGCATTTAACTGACCTTCGATTTTATTTGAGAAAGTGACTTTTTCTTCAATAGGAGAATAAGCGGCTGCAAAAATATTTCCTTTATTAAATATATTTCCCGAAAAAGAAAGGGCTTGCATTCCATCATTATAAAAATCCAAAATTATATTATTAGCTGAGGGCATATCGTTGGAAATACTGTGAAGTTTTTGCCAATTGCCATTATTATATTCAACTTGAAATATATTGTAAGTATCAAGATTGTGCGTATTGTTGTTTCTATTGGAGGAAAAATAAAAAATTGTAGGATTTGAGGGACTTTGTAATGGCAAAATATCATCAGAAGGAGTATTTATTTCAATACCCCAATTCTCTATGAAGTGATTTGATTTTGCATATTGAAGATAAATTCCATTGGTACATTTTTTAATATTATCAGTAATTGTTTTTCTTTTTATGATATTTTTTCCTATATATGATAAGTATTTTTTATAATATATTATCGCATTTTCAAAATCCTGTTCAGCTTGGTAAGATCTTGCTAAAAACAAATATAAATCATTATTATAACTCCCCAATAACAAGGCATTGTTCAGGTCTTCAATTGCGTTATCCAGATGGTTGCAATTATAATTGCTGATACCTCTTTTAAGAAAAGCTTTTTTATTTGCATAATATTTAAGATACTGATCATATTGTTTAATGGCATCGCAATATTTTTTTTCTTTAAATAACCTATTGCCTTGCTTTAAAGGGTTTTGCGCATAAGTAAATGCGCAAAACAATAATAAAACAATAAAGATAGAACTTGATTTTTTTAATATGTTAGCTATTTTTATCATTAAAATAATTGATTGATGTCAAAATTTTCCAAATAGTCCGATACACGTTTTATAAAAGTACCACCCAAAAATCCATCGACAACTCTATGGTCGTAAGACATAGATAAATATGTTTTATTCCTGATTGCAATAACATCACCCATGGGGGTTTCAAGTACTGCCGGTTTTTTTACTATTGCTCCAATTGCTAAAATTGCAACTTGTGGTTGATTTATTATTGGAGTTCCCAGAATATTACCCATAGTCCCCAGGTTGGTAATAGTAAACGTTCCACCTTGTATTTCATCCGGTTTCAATTTATTCTCTCGTGCCCGCAATACAAGGTCGTTAATTATCTTTGTCAATCCTTCCAGATTGTACATATCTGCATTTTTAATAACAGGAACGATTAAATTTCCTGAAGGTAAAGCAGTAGCAATGCCGATATTTATATTTTTTCTGATTATTATTTTCTCATTGTCAACGGAAGAGTTGACAAGGGGAAAATCTTTTAATGCCTTTACAACAGCTTCAACAAAAATAGGAGTGAAAGTTATTTTTTGTTTGTGTTTTTCAAAAAAGTTGTTTTTTATTTTATTTCGCCATTTTACAACTTCCGTCAAGTCGGATTCCACTACAGAAGTGACATGGGGTGATATCCTTTTGGAATCAACCATGTGCGCGGCTATTAGTTTTCTCATTCTGTCCATTTCCACTATCTCATCTCCTTCCATTGAAAAATTATAATTACCAATGTGTTGCACTGTTGATGAGGTAGCACTTAATCTTTTGCCGGATTTTTTATCTTCAATATATTTGAGTATATCTCTTTTGGTTATTTTCCCGTTCGCTCCCGTACCTTGAATGGAATTGAGCTCTTCATTGCTTATTTCTTCTTTTTTAGCAATATTCCTGACAAGAGGAGTTAATCTAATATTAAGAGAAGCAATATCATTTTCGGAAATTGGAGTTTCCACAGTATTTTCATTCACAGTTTTTTCAGGATCATCTTCAACTTCCGATAAAGATAATGTTTCTTCTTCGGGGATGTCACTGTCTGTTTCTATTAAAGCTAAAACTTCACCTACAGGGACTATTTCGTCTTTTTTGTAGTTAATTTTTTTTATAATTCCAGATACGGGAGACTGAATCTCCGTATCTACTTTATCAGTTGCTACTTCAAGAATGGTCTCATCTTCAGCTATATTATCATTTTCGTTTTTCAACCATGTAATAATCGTAGCTTCAATTACACCTTCTCCCATTTTTGGCATTAATAACTTAAATAACCCCATAGATTAAAAATTTTCGTAAAATTAAATTAATTATTTAGATAATACCAAATACTATTGTAGAAATTTTCTTAATAGGTCTATTGCATAAACTGTACTAGTCTCAATATTTTTCAATCTGTTATCACCCAAATGAAGTATTTTTGTGATGATTTTATCTTTAGATCCGGCTGCCAGCCAGATAGTCCCTACCGGTTTGTCCGTAGTTCCTCCGGTCGGGCCCGCTATACCTGAAGTTGCTATTGCCACATCACAATTCATGGTTTGCAAAACACCGGTTACCATTTCTTTTACCGTTTGTTCGCTAACTGCACCGTATTTTTCCAGCGTTTCGTGTTTTACAGCTAAAAGTTTTTCTTTTATTTCATTGGAATAAGCTACTACTGTTCCTTTGTAATATTCGGAAGAACCGGAAACAGACGTTATCTTATGAGCTATCATTCCGCCGGTACAGCTTTCTGCCGTAGCAAGAAAAAATTTTTTGTTTTTCAATATTTTGCCCAAAACTTCTTCAAGCGTTTCATCATCATAACCGAAAATGTATTCACCTATTTTTTCTTTTATTTTATTGATATATTCATTCAATTGTTTTTCAAGTAAGTTCTTATTTGTGCCTTTTGCCATAATGCGGAGTCTTACTCTGCCTAGATTTGGCAAGTAAGCGATAGACATATTATCGGGAAAAGATGCTACTATGTCTTTGAGCTTTTCTGCCAAAGCAGCTTCTATTTCTCCTGCAGTAAGTATTGTTTTTTTTAGAATATAGTAACCATTTGATTTTTTTTCCAATATGGGAATTACTTCTTCTGAAAAAATACTTTTCATCTCGGGCGGTACACCCGGCAGTGAAATAATGATTTTTTCGTTTTTATTAAACATCATACCCGGAGCTGAACCAACTCTGTTTTTAAGAAAAACAACACCTTCGGGGAAGTGGCTGTAATTGAATAACATGTCATCAATTTTATGACCTCTTTTGGCAACATATTCTTTTACTTTCTTAAAGAAATCCGCATTAAAAACCATGTTTACTCCAAGGAATTTAGCAAAAGTTTTTTTTGTGATATCGTCAATTGTAGGGCCTAATCCTCCTGTCGTTATTATCAGATCAGCATTTTCCAATCCTTCATTTAATGCATTTATAATTTCATTCTGTTTATCCTGGACAGAAATAATTTTTTTTATTTTTATTCCGAGATTAGTCAATTTATCAGCTAACCATGCCGAATTCCTATCAATAACTTGCCCTATAAGCAATTCATCCCCAATGGTAATGAGATATGCTGTTTTTTCTGATGTTTTCTTTTTCATAAAATAATATTTAGTAATAAAGATGTTACCAATATGTTGTCCTTAAGGGACTTTCTATAATCATTGACTTTTACTTTTCAATATTATTTCGATAACGATTTCCGCAAAAGCGATTACTCTGTAAACATTAATTGAATATTATCAAACTTAATAACAAATTTAAATGCAAAAGGATTTCGTAATTATTATTTTTAATAAGTATTTCTTATCTTCACATTTTTTATAATAATTACTTAATAGGAATCTTGTTTAGTTCATTTTTAGGTAAAAGGTATAATCTAATGTCAATATGTATAGATTTCTGATAAATCTTGAGGTAAAAGAATTTTTTCGTTCCAAAAGAGTTGGAAAACGGTTAATAGGGAAAATAGCACTTCTTATAGGGTTTTTGTATATAGCCCTAATGGTTGTAATAGGTGGTTTCGGATTGCATTACGGACTGAAAGAAACTATGTCAGGAGCTGATGTTTTCCATTTTGTGAATTATTATTTGATATATTATTTTGGAATTTTATTTGTGTTGTTTTATTTAATGGGTTCATCTCCTTCAATGAGGATAAAGCCATTGATGATATTGCCGGTAAAAAAGAGATATATTATTAGTTATTTTATGATGAAATTGATTTTTCAGTTTATTACTTTGCTTGCTTTTCTTTTTCTTTTTTCGTATAGCTCAGCTTTGATTTCCGATGGATACAATACTTTGAAAGTTTTATTTTGGGCAATTGCAATAATTAGTTTTTCGGTATCTTTGTTATTGACAGGATTTCTAATGGAAAAAAGCAATAAAATTGTTTTTTTGATATTAGTTGCTTTGTTGGTAGTTTTTATATTGAAAAAAACCGGAGTAATTAATATTCCAGAGCTTTCTTCGCAATTATTTTATATAGTATATCAAAAACCTGAATGGTTATTGGTTTATTTGGCTATATTGATGGGGATACTGAAATATACGTATGATATTTTAAAAAATAGTTTTTATGTTGATGGTGTGCTTCAAGGTAAAAAGGAAAATGTTCAAGAACTTCAATTGCAATGGTTGGATAGATTTGGTACACTTTCCACTTTTTTAAAAAATGATATCAGGATGATATGGAGGAATAAAAGACCCAGGAAAACATTTTTTTGGTCATTTTATTTCTTATTTTACGGTGCATATTTGATAAACTCTTATGTGAAGCATAGTGATTTTAATTTTTCTCTGGTGTTGGCAACAATGTTTGTTACCAGTGGATTTCTATTTTCATTTGGCAATTATGTACCTAGTTGGGATAGTGAATATTATAGATTGTTTATGAGCCAGGATATCAAATACAGGGAATATATAGAATCCAAATGGTGGTTGATGAATTCTTCTGTTTTGATGTTTTCCATACTTAGTATTCCTTTAATATATTTTGGAATTGATGTTTTATTGCTTGTTTTGGCAATGGCTGTTTTTAATATCGGTTTCAATTCCTATCTTGTATTGATGGGAGGATTGTTTAATGACCGGCCAATAAAATTAGGCGAGAAAACCAGTCGATTTCAAAATACCAGAGGTTTTAACAGAAATGCTTTTATGCTGGGTATGTTGAGGTTGGTATTGCCCTTATTGGTTTTTTATGGTTCAATGAAAATAGGAGGGATTAATCTTGGTGTAGGTGTTTTGGTTATTATCGGAATTATAGGTATAATCGTTAAATCTACGGTTTTGGATTATATCTCAAGAATGTATGTTAAAAAGAAATATGCTTTATTGGAGTCATTTGCCAAAGAGGAATAAGAGCCGTTAATATTAAGACGGAATTTATTTTAAAATCATTTCATCCGAATGGTTATATATTATAAATAAGTACTATGATAGAATTTAAAAATTTGATAAAAAAATACGGGGAAAATACGGTTTTGAATATACCGGAATTGATAATACCAAAGGGTCAAAGTTTTGGTCTGGTAGGAAATAATGGCGCGGGAAAAACTACGATGTTTAACCTTATTTTGGATTTAATTTCTCCAACGAAAGGATATGTTATGATAAATGGGGTTAGAGTAGATAAAAGTGAAGACTGGAAATATTCCACTTCTGCGTATTTGGATGAAAGTTTTTTGATTGGATATTTATTTCCGGAAGAATATTTTTTAATGTTGGGTTCTTTACGGGGATGGCAAAAACAAGATGTAGTTGATTTCATAAAGGACTTTAATGAATTGTTTAATGGAGAAATAATCGGAGTAAAAAAATATATCAGGGATTTGTCAAAGGGGAATCAAAAGAAAGTAGGAGTAGTAGGTGCTTTAATCGGTGATCCTGAATTTATCTTACTGGATGAACCTTTTGCCAATCTGGATCCAACCACACAAATAAGATTGAAAAAACTTTTGAGAAAAACAGTACAGGATGATCAGAAAACAGTACTTATTTCAAGTCATAATCTCAACCATATCACAGAAGTGACGGAGAGGATTGTAGTTTTGGATAAAGGTAATATGGAGATGGATATCGTAACAAATGAAAAGACTCTAAAAGAATTAGAGGATTTCTTTACTGTTGAAAATATAGAAAGATAAAAAATAAAAGGAATCTAATTGTACCCGGGTAATTATGAATGGGATTGGTGGGATTGATATGATTGTTAGGATTTAATTTAAAAATATGCAAATGATTTTACCTGATTAATTATGAAAAAAAGAAATTTATGTCAATACCTTTAGCTGAACGAATGAGACCGAAGACTCTGGATGATTATTTTGGACAAGATCATTTAATAGGAGAGGACTCTATTTTGAGAAAAACCATCGAGGCAGGACATGTCCCTTCAATGATTTTTTGGGGACCTCCCGGCACAGGAAAGACTACGATTGCCAATATTATAGCGAATAAATTGGAAAGGGAATTTATTCAATTATCAGCTATCAATTCAGGAGTGAAAGATATCAGAGAAGCTATTGCTAAAGCCGAAAAAATAATTTCATTGACAGGTACAGGCCCTATATTGTTTATCGACGAGATACACCGGTTCAATAAATCCCAACAAGATGCTTTACTGGGGAGTGTGGAGCGTGGAATAATAACATTGATAGGTGCAACAACCGAAAATCCTTCATTTGAAGTTATTTCCGCTTTATTGTCCAGATGTCAGGTTTTTGTGCTTAAGCATTTGGATAAAAAATATCTTGTGCGATTGATAAATAAAGCTATTGAAGAAGATAGTGTTCTCTCTAAACGGGATATAAAATTATATGAGACAGAAGCTCTTTTGATGTTTTCCGGAGGAGACGCCAGGAAATTGTATAATTCATTGGAAATAGTAGTGGAAAGTCATAAAACTGACGAAACGGTGATTATTACGAATGATTTGGTGTCAAAGAGTATTCAAAACAATTTTGAATTGTATGACAAGTCGGGAGAGCAACATTATGATATAATTTCTGCATTTATAAAATCAGTTAGAGGTAGTGATCCAGATGCTGCTGTATATTATCTTGCCAGAATGATTGAAGGAGGAGAAGATCCGAAATTTATATGTCGCAGAATGATTATTCTTGCTGCGGAAGATATTGGTTTGGCAAACCCTAATGCGTTATTGATGGCTAATACTTGTTTTGATGCAGTACATAAAATAGGGCTGCCCGAAGGAAGAATTATTATGTCCCAAACCGCTATCTATCTTGCCAGTAGTCCAAAAAGCAACTCTGCTTATGCTGCTATTGACAAAGCACAGGAAATAGTTAGGAAAAACAAGAATATTCCGGTTCCTTTGCATTTAAGAAATGCACCTACGAAATTGATGAAAGATATCGGATATGGGAAAAATTATAAATATGCACATAGTTATAAAGGAAATTTTGTAGAACAGGATTTTTTACCTGAAAAAATAAAAAACAATTCATTTTATATACCTCAAAATAATGACAGTGAAAATAAATTGAGAAATTGGCTAAGAAAAAAATGGAAATCCAGGTTTTAATAATTGTTATTAAAGCTTGATTTTGGATATTAATAAATATAAAAACAAAAAATATGAAAACAGCATTAATTACAGGAGCAACAAGTGGAATCGGTAGAGCCACTGCATATAAATTTGCCGAAGAAGGAATTAAATTGATATTATGCGGTAGGAGAAAAGAAAGATTACAGGAATTGCAGAAAGTCTTGGGTGAAAAGACTGATGTCCATATCGAAAGTTTTGATGTGAGGGATAAAGATAAAGTTATGGATATATTAACAAATCTACCTGAAGACTTTTCAGATATTGATATTTTGATAAATAATGCGGGCAATGCACATGGTTTGGAACCTATTCACGAAGCGGATATTGAAGATTTCGAAGCTATGCTGGATATCAATGTCAAAGGGTTGTTGTATGTATCAAAAGCTATAATGCCGGGAATGGTAAATAAAAAATCAGGTCATATTATAAATATTGGTTCCACTGCAGGCAAGGAAGTTTATCCTAATGGGAATGTGTATTGTGCCAGTAAATTTGCAGTAGATGCCATATCCAAAGCGATGCGTATCGACCTTAATAAATATGGAATTCGTGTTAGTGAAGTTAATCCGGGATTTGTAGAAACTGAGTTTAGTGTAGTGAGATTTAAAGGTGATGTGGAAAAAGCCAAAAATGTTTATGCAGGTTTTCAAGCATTAAAACCTGAAGATTTGGCAGATATCCTTTATTTTATAATATCGAGACCTCCACATGTAAATATTGCAGATGTCTTGGTTTTGCCAACTGCTCAAGCTTCAAATTATTTAGTGAATAGAAAAGAAATAATTGAGAATTGAGAATTGAGAATTGAGAATTGAGAATGACAAAAGATTAAAAGTCATTAAAATATATATAAACCGGCTTTGAAGTCATGCTATCGCATGCTTTCAAGTCCTTACTGCAATTATTGAAAAAATGATTTATAGGGGCGATTTCGTATGAATTACCATAAAGGCTTCACACTTCCGACTTTTGTTTCTCACGTAAAATTCTTAATATAACCTGTTTTTAATTAATTTTTTCATACACTTTATATTCACCGTTTAATCGGTCTTGCACCTCCAATTTATCTTTTGTCAATTCCAATAATTCGTATTTAAAATCATTTGCTTCATTATCTTCCGTATTGTGAAACCATAAATAACGTCCGTCGAAATACATTCGATAAGTTGTAGGAACTTGTTCGGAATTGTATCGCAAAGCTTTTAATCCGCTAATTTCAAAATTGTCATTTTTATCTTCTTTATTTACCCAAACACCTTCTAATTTTT
>JALSPW010000143.1 GCA_026985735.1 Saprospiraceae bacterium | reverse complement strand
TGTGAAAAAGGGACAGGTTATTTTGTCGCGGTGAAATGATAAAAGAAAAATTGATATATATTAAAAATTTAATTATAAAATATTTATATTATGAAAGCTTTAATATTTTCGGTATGTATTACATTATTTAGTATCCCGGTATTTGGACAAAGTGTTTATCAAATCAATCTTGAATTTGATAAAGATGTTTTAATTAATGAAAGAGATTCGTTACAGGCTCTATTTCATCCGGTTTTTGAAACTGTTGATTCGTCAAACTGGAGAAATGATAAAACGGCAGAATATTTTGTTAATTTAGTTTTAGGATACTCTGATTATGCTGCTAAACTTAAAGAAGATCCGGAGATTATACAAAATATCAAAAAGAATAATTATGATACGGATTATTATTTTAAACTGAGCAGGAAAATATCTTTGCTAAACAAAAAGATTGACTTGCTTAATTCTCATAATGAAGATAACTCATCAACTAAAAGGAAACATCATTTTTTAAAGAATAGGAGCTATAATAAAAGATTGAAAAGAATCGGTATAAAATCAGGAGAAAAAATATTAATAATAACAAATACTTCATTGGCAAATACTATAATTTACAAATATAAAAATTTAGAATTATATTTGGGGTATTATGATACTTTAAATTTGGAATCTTATTTTTTAACTTATAATCTGGATAACCGTTTTAGTGAAATTATAAAAAACAGGAAACATAAAATTATTTTTGTTGATATGGATAAATATTCACAGGGATTTTATAGTAATAATTTTGATAAAATTATACTTTCCGATTATTTTAATTTTCAGGATTCAAATAGAGTGGATAAAATTAAAGCCCTGATGAATGATAAAACGATATTGTATTTTATCAGGCCTTACAGAATGTGTATAGGTGGTAAAAAATATGATTTGAAATTTAAAAGAACTGAGTTTGAAAATACTCTTACTAAAAACGGTTTTATAATTGTAAAATCGAAAAAGATAAAAGAAAAATTTAATGTTTTTTTAATGGATGAGATGAAAATGGAGAAAAAGAAATTTAATAGTATTCTGTATATTGTTAAGCTACGGAGGGAATAATACAATACAATATTCGACATGTTAATGTCTATTAACTATATTGACCGGGTTCCCTTCGATAAAGGATGTAATATTATGGATAACGCCTTCCAACAATCTTTTTCTGGATTCGATACTTGCCCAAGCTTGATGCGGAGTGATTACGCAGTTTTTCGCTGTGAGTAAAGGATTGCTGTTAGCAGGTGGTTCCGAAGATAAAACATCAATTCCCGCACCTGCGATTATTTCATTATTAAGAGCATAAGCCAATGCTTGTTCATCAACTATTTTTCCTCTTGCAGTATTAATTAACAAGGCATTTTTTTTCATTTTAAAAAGTTTTTCCTCATTGATAAATCCTGTATTTTCTTTAGTTTGAGGTGCATGAAGGCTCAAAATATCACTTTTACTAAACAATTCATCAATTTCTGCATGTTTTACACCTTCAATATATCCTTTTTCAGGATTTTTTCTATTGGCTATAACATTCATATCAAATGCAAGTGCTATTTTAGCAACTTTGCTGCCAATTTTTCCAAACCCGTAAATACCTAAAGTCTTTCCCGAGATTTCATAAATCGGAAAATCCCAGAAAGTAAAGTACTCATTATTTGACCATTTTCCCGAATGAACTTGTTCGCTATAATATTCGATTTTATTTGTTAGAGCGAAAATCAACGCAAATACATGTTGAACAACCGAGGAAGTACTATAATCCCTGACATTGCTAACGAGAATACCTTTGCTTCCGGCGTATTCCACATCAATATTATCATATCCTGTCGCCGATTCACATATATACTTCAATTTGGGTAATGAATCTATTATGTTTTTATCAAATTTGCATTTATTTATTACAACTATATCTGCATCTCTGGCTCTAAATTTTATTTTTTCATAAGAAGTGTTATTAAAAAATTCAATATCGCCTAAAGCTTTTAATCTATCCCAGGATAAATCACCGGGATTCATACCTTGCGCATCAAGTATTGATATTTTATATTTGGCTTGTTTCATAATAGCAATAATATTAGATTGTTGTTCCAAATAAATCATAATCTTCCGCATCCGTGATTTTCACATCAACAAAATCACCGGATTTTAATTCTTTATCTGTTTTTATAAGTACTTCATTATCCACTTCAGGGCTGTCATATTGACTTCTGCCAATAAAATAATCACCTTCATTCTTGTCTATGAGTACTTTGATGACAGAGCCTGATTTATTTAAGTTTTTTTCATAGGATATATCCCTTTGAACATCCATTAAGGCACCGGCTCTATATTTTTTTATTTCTTCAGGAATATTATCTTCCAGTTCAAATGCAGCAGTATCTTCTTCGTGAGAATATTCAAAAACACCTACTCTATCAAATTTCATATCTTGGACAAATTCCAATAATTCATCGAAATTTTCATCAGTTTCTCCGGGAAATCCAACGATGAATGTAGTTCTGATAGCTATATCCGGAATTTTTTTGCGAGCATATTTGATGATATCTATTGCATCTTTTTTTGTTGCAAATCTTTTCATTTTTTTTAATATATTATCTGATGTATGTTGCAACGGGATATCCAAATAATTACATATTTTATCGTGTTTGGACATTGTGTCGATTAAGTCCATTGGAAATTTGCCCGGATAAGTATAGTGAAGTCTTATCCATTCTATCCCTTGTATTTTGACGAGTTCTTCCAACAATTGAGATATAGCTCTTTTACCATATATATCAAGACCATAATATGTGAGTTCTTGTGAAATTAAAATCAATTCTTTAACACCTTTATCCGCCAGTTTTTTAGCTTCTTTTACTAATTCTTCAATTGTTCTCGATATGTGTTTTCCCCTCATTAGAGGTATTGCACAAAATGCACAATTTCTGCTACATCCTTCAGCTATTTTCATATATGCATAATGGGGCGGGGTAGAAGGAGTTCTTTCTCCGAGAAGGTTCTTTTTGTAATCGATATTAAATTTGGCAAGAATATTTCCGATATTTGTTCCGAAGTATTCGTCAACTTCGGGTATTTCAGTTTTAAGTTGGTCTTTGTATCGTTGAGATAGACAACCGGTAACGTAAAGGTTTTTTATTTCTCCTTGTTTTTTTAA
>JALSPW010000142.1 GCA_026985735.1 Saprospiraceae bacterium | reverse complement strand
ATCCGGTTGGTCTGTTCCCGGAAGCACAAACGGATAATATTCAAATTCGTCATTCTCATGGTCATCCATTAAATAATAAGATTCTTGATCAGCACGAACGTAATAACCATACTCACCATTCCATCTGCCTGCAGCAGGTCCCGGTCTTTCTTCGCCAAAAGCTCTATCATCACCTTCATAACTTTGCGGAGGCCAGTATTCCGGCCATGTTTCAGGTAAATGACTCATTGCCGCCCATTCTGAAACATTAATCATACTTAAATCCAGAACTCCATTTCTATTAAAGTCTTCAGCTGGTTGTAAAATTCCATCTCCTTCGCCAAAATCATGTGTGTTCGGAATACCATCGTTACCAACATCTTCACTGATTCCTCCAATATCCCATTCATTAGAGCTTAAATGATGATTATTAAAATATTTTGGTAAAGGTTTAAAATCATACCAATGGGTTTTATCCGGTGATTGTTCAATATTCCCTCGGTGAAATCTATCCGAAACAATATGAATAATGTTATTGTTAGCATCTTTAACTTCTGCAGCAACAAAAAAATTAAAAACATAACCATATTCTATACCACTTCCTTTTGGCCAAATCATTGGCCAGTTAGCACCACCGGAAAAATATCCATCGGCTAACTGCCCTTGGTTTACCCAACCTGTTTCTACCAAATTTCCATCATGTTTTGAAAGACGAACATATTTTTGCCATCCAAAATTATCCCCGTCATAATTTTTTAATAATCTTAAAGAGGTTCTTGAATTTTTAAGAGAATTGTTAGTTCTATATTTCTTTTTTACTTTATCTCCCTCAGGAGTTATTTTCACAATCCATACAAATAAAAATACTATGGTCAAAAAAATTGTTTTTCTATACAAAATAGACTCCATTAATAAATTTCATTTATAAGTTAACCGATATACCTAACTGTATTCTTCTTGGTGGCGAAAACCAATGCGGTTGATTATCCCATTCTTGCATTGTAAATTGACCACCTTGTTTCAGCATTTCTCTTTGAATTTTTTCATCATAAGGTAAGCGGGCTCTTTGTGTAGCACGCCCGGTATTTGAGTAAACAGAGTTTTCATTAAGGTGATCAAAAACATTATCAACTTTAAGAAAAATATTTAAGTTTAATCCTGCTATTTCAATAAATTTTTGTGCTTTAAAATCAAGATTATATCTACTCGGTTTTCTATCACTATTTTTAAATTCCCGATCCGGTAATTGCCGTTCTTCCACACTTGTTGGAGAATATGGCAAACCGCTACCGTAACTACCTAAAAAACTAACCGACCAATCACCTGCTTCTCTTATATTGAATGAAAAGTTTATGGTATGTCTTTGATCCCAATCCAAGGGAAGTATTTGTCTTTCAGGAAATTGAATTGGTTCATCACTTTGCCTAGTTGCAAGCTGAACTAATTGTAAAAAGTTCGGATTGGAAGCACTTCCTTTTGCATATTGAAAAGTATAATCCAAAGTACCGGAAAACATTCCTGTGCTCAGTCTTTCCAAAGCTATTGTAAGTCCTTTAACATTTCCATAATCTCTATTTATATATCTATAATATGAAACCGCATCAATTGTTTTAGCTATTTCCAACCCAACTTGGTCTCTTAAATCTTTATAGAATAATGTAACGTCAATTCCAAAATTATTTGCAATTTGCTGTTGCAAACCAACTTCATAGGAAATAGTTTTTTCCGGTTTTAGGTTCGGATTTCCTATTCGTGTTCCGTCAAGTAATAGAGAAGTCATTGCTTGATCTATAGGATGTCTAAAAAGCAATTCAAAACTTGGCGGTTGGAAAAAATGCCCATAAGAAAAATGAAATGCTCCTGCATCTGATATTGGAAAAGAAAGCCCGAATCTTGGTAAAATTGCATAATGGGTTTTGGTAGGTTCCAAGTTACTTTCATCACCAATTTTATCAGATAATTCTCTTTTATTGATAACTGCTTTAGTATTCGGATCGTATAGTTCAAAACGAACACCGGCATTTACAATAATTTCACCTATTTCAACTTTATCTTGTAAATATGTTGAAAAATCAAAAGGGTTTCTAATATAATCAACAAAGCTGCCGTCTTGCCTATTTGACAAACGTAATTTTGTAGAATTATAGGTTGAATTCCAACTTCGCCAATATTCATTCATCAAATCCCAAAATTCATTAAAATCCAACCCCTTGCCGGAAATAGCATTTGTGTATTCAGCACTTTTCCATTTATCGGTTCTTACAAGAGGTTGATCTTTATAATGAATATTATTCATTCTACCTTCAAAACCAAATTTGATAAAATTGTATTTATCTACCTGCCAATTAAAATCCCCGTTCAAAAGATATTGCTTCCTTTCGGTTTCGCCTCTACCCCATTGATTATCTCCTTGTACAAAACCCGTTTGATCGTCTGAAGCTCCAATTGGCAAATATCCCTTTGCTCCTGGATAATCTGCTATTATTACATCATCATATAAATAACTTTTGCTTAAATTATACTGATATGAAAAACGGAGATTATAAAAAAGATTATTAGCAGGACTATGACGAAAACTTAGGAAATGGCTCATTGATGTATTATGATATGTGTTTCTTCCATCGGGAGCATACCTCCAACTATTATTATAAGATTGCCCTTTTCCGGCAGAGCCAAAAATCTGATAAACAACTGCAATGGATGAAATAGGATAATATGCCAGCTTTCCGGTAAAAGAATATTTTTCTTGAGAATTCATTGGAACGAAAGCTCTATCTCCGGTTTTTAGAGAATCCGGAATAGGAATCCGCCCAAAACCTGAACCCTGCGAAGAATATTTCTGCGTAAACCAATGACGATAAGCATTTATCTTCCAACCATCAATGGGATTATATCGCCTTTCTCCAAATAAGTAACCATTATCTTTATAATATCTTCCGGTAGCAAAAAATCCAAGTTTTTCAGAAATAATAGGACCGGAAAGTGTAAGTTGAACATCTCTTTCATTTATAGGATCAATTTGTGAAATGCCAATAAATCTACTGGTTTTATTACTTAAATAATCACCGGTAAATATTTGAACTTGTGCAGAATAAGTATCCGAAGGTTTTTTTGTAACAATATTAATAATTCCAGATTGTGCAGAACCATATTCAGCATTGAATGTTCCACTAATAACTTGCAATTCGCTAATCATAGAGTTTTCT
>JALSPW010000141.1 GCA_026985735.1 Saprospiraceae bacterium | reverse complement strand
TTGATGTATATTTATTGTCATTATCCCCGGCATTCTGCCGGGGTTGAATTGATTTGGGTTTTTAGCTCGTGGCTGTTGGTTTACTTCTCCAAGGCAAAGGTCTCCCGATCTCTTGTACCGAATCATAAAAAAGAGGTTACCTTATGACAAGACAACCTCTAAGCATTATATTCTAAGCTATTATAGTCTTTTGTAATATAAACTATTCTACTACTTCTTCTACTACTGAATTTTCTTCTTCAACATTTTCTACTTCTTCTTTTACTGTTATATACAGATTATCATATTGCCGCATTCCTGTACCGGCAGGAATCTTTTTACCTACAATTACATTTTCTTTAAGACCAATTAAGTAATCTTTTTTAGCTCCGAATGAAGCTTCGCTCAATACTTTTGTAGTCTCTTGGAATGAGGCTGCCGAAATCCAACTATATGTATTCAGAGAAGCTTTTGTAATACCCAATAAAACGGGTCTACTAGTTGCAAAAATGGCATCTCTAAATTTAACAGTCTTTTTATCATTTCTCTTCAGGTATGAGTTTTCCTCTCTAATCTCTCTATCGGTAACTATCTGTCCCAATTTTAAGTTATCACTACCTCCGACATTTGTAATGACTTTCTTATTGTGAATCCACTCATTCTTACTTAAGAAAACCATTTTCTCCGCAACTTCTTTTTCCAACAAGCTTGTATCACCAGGATCAATTACCTCTACGTGTCTCATCATCTGCCTCACAATAACCTCTATGTGTTTATCATTGATATCAATTCCTTGAGATCTATAAACTTCTTGAACTCCATTAAGCAAATACTTTTGGACTTCATATTGTCCTTTAATATTCAAGATATCTCTAGGAGTAATCGGTCCATCGCACAATGGAGTACCGGCTCTTACAAAATCTCCGTCTTGTACAAGAATATGCTTTGATAGCCCTATAAGATATTTACTTTTTTGTCCGGTCTTCTCATCTACAACTTTTATCTCACGCTTACCTCTTTTGATTTTGCCAAATGAAACGATACCATCAATCTCACTTATAATAGCAGGATTTGAAGGATTTCTAGCTTCAAATAATTCTGTTACTCTAGGAAGACCTCCGGTAATATCTTGAATCTGTCCAAGTTTTCTAGGTATTTTAGCAATAAGTTTACCTGCCTTAATTTCATCACCGTTTTCTACAGAAATAATCGCTCTAACAGGTAAGTTGTATATTTTTAATTCCTCGCCCATTGAATTTATAATTCTGATAGTAGGAATTTTTTTCTTATCTTTTGATTCAATCACTATTTTCTCAATATGACCTGTTTGATCATCTCTTTCCGGACTATAGTTTATACCTTCGATAATATCGACATATTCTACTATTCCGTCAAATTCATTAATAATAGTTGCATTAAATGGATCCCAGTCACAGACTACATCTCCTTTAGTTAACATATCACCGTCTTGTTTCCGCAAGACAGACCCATAAGGTATATACTTAGTTGTAAATACTTTACTTGTCTCCGGGTCAACAATTTCCATCTCTCCGGATCTTGAAATAACCACTGATAATTGTTCCCCATTTTCCTCTGTCTCTATAACTTTAATATTATCGAGAATCAATTTACCATCAAATTTAGAAATAATTGATGATTCCGTTTTAGAAACTGAAGCGATACCTCCAACGTGGAATGTACGTAATGTAAGCTGAGTTCCCGGTTCACCAATCGACTGTGCTGCTAATATACCGACAGTATCACCGACCTCGGATATTCTACCGCTCGCAAGGTTTTTGCCATAGCATTTTTTACATACACCTAATTTAGATTCACAAGTCAATACAGATCTAATAGTAACGCTCTCAATCCCCTCATCTTCTATATATTTCCCTATTTTATCCGTGATATAGCCACCTGCTTCTAAAATCAGTTCATCCGTTACAGGATGAAAAATATCGTTAAGACAATATCTACCAATAATTCTCTTTGACAATGGTTCTATCAAATTATCATTATCGTACAATGCCTCTACCTTGATTCCTCTCAGGGTATCACAATCGTTTTCTTTGATAATAACATCCTGCGAAACATCTACCAATCTTCTTGTAAGATAACCGGCATCTGCGGTTTTAAGAGCTGTATCCGCAAGACCTTTTCTAGCACCGTGAGTAGAGATAAAGTATTCGAGTACAGAAAGACCATCTATAAAGTTGGCAAGAATTGGATTTTCAATAATCGCACCCCCTGTATCTCCGGATTTTCTCGGTTTTGCCATCAACCCCCTTAATCCGGCAAGCTGCTTAATTTGTTGCTTTGAACCCCTTGCCCCGGAATCCAACATCATATATACTGAGTTAAATCCGGCCTTATGCTCAGATAATTCTTTCAATAAATTTTCAGTTATACTATTATCTGCATACATCCATTTATCGATAATCTGATTGTATCTCTCATTATTTGTAATCAAACCCATGTTATAATTCTCCCATACCTCATCTACTTCCTCTTGGGCATCTGCAAGCATTTGTTCTTTGACAGACGGAGTAATCAGGTCACCGAGGTTGAAAGACAATCCACCCTTGTAAGCCCAATAAAAACCGAGTTCTTTTATATTATCTAAGAATACTGATGCTACTGCGGTATCTCTTCTATTGAGAATACCTGCTATAATACCTTTAAGATTCCTTTTTGTGAGCAATTGATTAACAAATGGTATTCCATCAGGGACTTTTTCATTGAATATTATCCTACCCAAGGTAGTATCCATAATCATATTCTTAACTTCCCCGTCTTCGTTCTCCACTTTGATTCTTACTTTTACTTCAGCATGCAGATCCACTCTTTTCTCATTATAAGCAATCATTGCCTCTTCACTAGAATAAAATGTTAGCCCTTCTCCTTTGATTTTAATATCATCAGTAGATTTTTTAACTTTTGTTAAATAGTAAAGTCCTAAGACCATATCTTGTGAAGGTAATGTAACGGGAGAACCATTTTGAGGATTCAACATATTATGAGCTGACAACATCAAAATTTGTGCTTCCAATACAGCAGCCTGACTCAACGGAACATGAACCGCCATTTGGTCACCGTCAAAGTCTGCATTAAATCCCCCACAAACTAAAGGATGTAGTCTAATAGCTTTTCCTTCCACCAATACAGGTTGAAATGCTTGTATCGAAAGCCTGTGAAGTGTTGGAGCCCTGTTTAACATAACAGGATGTCCTTTCAATATATTTTCTAGAATTTCCCAGATTACAGGTTCTCTTCTATCTACTAATTTCTTTGCTGATTTTACAGTCTTTACTATTCCTCTTTCAATCAATTTTCTAATCACAAAAGGCTTGAACAACTCTGCTGCCATTCCTTTGGGAATTCCACATTGATGAAGTTTCAATTCCGGACCAACAACAATAACAGACCTTCCTGAATAGTCAACCCTTTTACCAAGAAGGTTTTGTCTAAACCTACCTTGTTTTCCTTTCAAAACACCACTCAAAGATTTGAGTACCCTACCCCCTTGAGATTTAACAGCACTAGATTTTCTTGAATTATCAAACAGCGAATCAACAGCTTCTTGAAGCATCCTTTTTTCATTTCGCAAAATGACCTCAGGTGCTTTTATTTCCAAAAGTCTCTTCAATCTATTATTTCGGATAATAACTCTTCGATATAAATCATTCAAATCAGAGGAAGCAAATCTACCTCCATCAAGAGGTACTAAAGGTCTCAATTCAGGTGGGATAACCGGCAAATATTGGATTATTGTCCATTCAGGCTTATTGTCCTCTGATTTTATTCCTTCTCTAAAAATCTCAACGATTCTTAATCTTTTTAATGCTTCTGACTTTCTTTGTTGAGATGTTTCTGTCGCTGCTTTATGCCTCAATTCAAATGACAATTCATCTAAATTAATTCCCATCAACATATCATAAACGCCTTCAGCCCCCATCTTAGCGATAAACTTTTGAGGGTCTTCATCAGGTAAGTTCTGATTATCTTCCGGAAGAGTATCTAAAATCTCAAAGTACTCCTCTTCAGTAATCAAGTCTCCCTTCTGAACAGTTCCTTCTTTGATGCCTGGTTGAATTACAACATTCTTCTCGTAATAAATAATTGATTCAAGATTTTTAGTCGACATACCCAATAGATAACCTATTTTGTTTGGCAAAGACCTAAAAAACCATATATGTACTACCGGAACGACCAATTTGATATGTCCCATTCTCTCTCTTCTCACTTTCTTCTCTGTCACTTCAACACCACATCTATCACATACTATTCCCTTGTACCTGATTCTTTTATATTTACCACAATAACACTCAAAATCCTTAACAGGTCCAAATATCCTTTCGCAAAACAAACCGTCTCTTTCCGGCTTATATGAACGATAATTTATAGTTTCAGGCTTCAATACCTCACCATACGATCTCTCTAGAATATCATCAGGAGAAGATAGCTTGATAGTTATTGAATCAAAGTTATTATTTTGTTGCTGATCAACTTTTTTATTTCTTATCATATCTAAACAATATATATTTAATAGAATTAATCAAATTTCAAATCAAGTGCTAAACCTTTCAATTCATGTACTAGTACATTGAATGATTCAGGAATATTTGGAGTTGGCAAAGGGTTTCCCTTCACAATAGCTTCATATGCTTTTGCCCTTCCCTTAATATCATCTGATTTAATGGTTAGCATTTCTCTCAATATATGTGTTGCACCAAATGCCTCAAGTGCCCATACCTCCATCTCTCCAAGTCTTTGTCCACCAAATTGTGCTTTACCACCAAGAGGTTGTTGAGTAATCAAAGAATATGGCCCAATAGATCTGGCATGCATCTTATCCTCAACCATGTGATTCAATTTAATCATATAAATCACACCCACCGTTGCTTTTTGATGAAATTTATCTCCTGTCTCACCATCATACAAAAATGTTTGTCCCAATGAAGGCAATCCGGCTTTTGAAATAGTTTCTTCTATTTCCCCAATCTTAGCTCCGTCAAAAATAGGAGAAGCAAATTTCACTCCCATTTCTTTTCCGGCCCAACCTAGAACAGTTTCAAAAATTTGACCGATATTCATCCTTGATGGTACACCAAGTGGATTAAGAACTATGTCAACAGGAGTTCCATCCTCCAAGAAAGGCATGTCCTCATGACGAACAATCTTTGCTACGATCCCCTTATTACCATGTCTTCCGGCTAATTTATCACCAACCTGAAGCTTTCTTTTTTTAACGAGATAAACTTTTGCCAATTTAAGTACTCCTACAGGAAGTTCATCTCCAATATTTATGTTGAAGACTGCTCTTTTGTACTTCCCTATCATCTCATTTGTTTTTAGGGAATGGTTGTGAAGCAACTTTGCAACCAGTTTATCTTTGTGCTCATCTCCTGTCCAATTATTATATCTAATAGTAGTAAAATCCAAATCTTTGAATATTGATCTGGTAAACTTAGATCCTTTAGGTATAATTTCTTGACCATATGTATTTTCAATACCTTCAGATATCTCACCATCCAATATCTTCATCAACTTATCAATCAAAAGCGTATTCAATTCATTTATCTCAACTAAATGTTTAGCATCAAGATTATCTATTAAATCTTTTTCCCTAAGTTTTTGATACTTATCTTTTTTAGCTCTAGCGAATAATCGTTTTCCAATAACCACACCTTTTGTCGAAGGTGAAGCTTTAAGTGAAGCATCTTTTACGTCACCGGCTTTGTCTCCAAAAATAGCTCTAAGCAACTTTTCTTCAGGTGTAGGGTCAGATTCTCCTTTCGGTGTTATTTTTCCAATTAAAATATCTCCACCTTTTACCCATGCCCCTACTCTTATTATTCCATTTTCATCCAAATCTTTAGTAGCATCTTCACTAACATTTGGGATATCACTTGTCAATTCTTCTTCCCCAAGTTTGGTGTCTCTCACCTCCAATTCATAATTCTCAATATGAATAGAAGTAAAAACGTCCTCTCTAACTACTCTCTCTGAAATAACAATCGCATCCTCAAAGTTATACCCTTTCCAAGGCATAAATGCTACCATCATATTTTGTCCTAATGCCAACTCACCTTTTTCCGTAGCATAACCATCACAAAGCAATTGTCCCTTCGTTACTCTTTGCCCTTTCACAACCAAAGGCTTCAAATTGATGCAAGTACCTTGATTGGTTCTTAAAAACTTTGTTAAATCGTATGTTTTTATGTTACTACTAATGGATACTTTCTCTTCATCTTCAGTTCTATCATATTTGATAATCACCTTTTCAGAATCAACATATTCAACAACTCCGGCATTTTCAGCATTTATAAGTAGTTTCGAATCTTGAGCTACGAGCTTCTCTACTCCGGTTCCAACTATTGGAGCTGCAGGTTTAATCAAAGGGATAGCCTGCCTTTGCATATTGGATCCCATCAAAGCTCTATTGGCATCATCATTTTCCAAGAAAGGAATTAGAGAGGCAGATACACCAGTAATTTGGTTTGGTGCAACATCTATATATTCAACATCCTTAATATCCAAAATAGGAAAATCTCCATGTTCTCTCGCAGCAACTTTTTCCGAAATAATGTTTCCTTCATCATCCAATAAAGTATTTGCCTGTGCAATTTTTTTATAATCTTCATCTGCCGCAGATAAATACTCCGAACTTTTGTCCAAAACAACTTTACCGTCAATTACTTCTCGATATGGTGTTTCCAAAAATCCCATTTGATTAACTTTAGCGTGCACAGCTAAAGTAGAAATCAATCCAATATTAGGCCCTTCAGGGGTTTCAATAGTACACAAACGCCCATAGTGTGAATAATGAACGTCCCTTACCTCAAACCCAGCTCTTTCTCTGGATAATCCACCTGGTCCGAGAGCTGAAATACGTCTTTTATGTGTAATTTCGGCCAATGGATTCGTTTGATCCATAAACTGAGACAACTGACTAGTTCCAAAAAAGGAATTGATTACAGAAGAGAGTGTCCTTGCATTAATCAAATCAGTTGGAGTAAAGACTTCATTGTCTCTAACATTCATCCTCTCTCTGATCGTTCGGGCTAATCTTGCAAGTCCAACACTAAACTGAGAATACAATTGCTCTCCAACAGTTCTGATACGTCTATTGCTCAAATGATCAATATCGTCAAGTTCAGCTTTATCATTTATTATATTTATAAGATATTTAATGATTTCCATAAAGTCGTCTTTAGTAAGGACTTTTACATCATCAGAAATATCAAGGTTAAGTTTCCTATTTATTTTGTATCTACCTACATTACCCAAATCGTATCTACTTTCAGAAAAGAACATTTTATCGATTATTCCTCTTGCTGTTTCTTCATCCGGTGGTTCTGTTCCTCTTAATTGACGGTAGATATAGGCTACAGCTTCCAGTTCAGAGTTAGTAGGATCTTTTTGCAATGTATTGTAAATTACGGAATAATCTAAATCTAAATTTTCCTTTTGAACGATAATACTTTCAACATTACTATCAATAATCAACTTAATATTTTCTTCATCGATTATTGTATTTCTTTCAAGTATTATTTCATTTCTTTCCAAAGATATCAACTCACCGGTATCTTCATCAACAAAATCCTCAATCCATTTTTTCAAAACCCTAGCAGCAAGTTTTTTACCAATAGCTGCTTTAAAGTCATTTTCATCTGCTTTGACTTCTTCTACCAATTCAAAGATATCAAGTATCTCTTTATCTGAATTGAAGCCAAGTGCTCTTAATAAAATGGTTACAGGTAATTTTTTCTTCCTATCAATATAAGCATACATCACCATATTTATATCGGTAGCAAACTCCATCCAAGCACCTCTAAAAGGAATCACTCTAGCAGAAAATATCTTTGTACCATTAGGATGAAAATTTTGACTAAAAAACACCCCGGGAGATCTGTGCAATTGAGAGACGACTACCCGTTCTGCTCCATTTATGATAAAAGAACCTTTAGGCGTCATGTAAGGGACATTTCCCAAGAATACATCTTGCTCTATTGTCTCAAAATCCACGTGTTCTTCATCATTGCAAGACAATCTCAATTTCGCACGTAGTGGTACACTATATGTAAGACCTCTTTGCATACATTCGTGAATACTGTACCGTGGAGGATTAATTTTATAACTTAAAAACTCAAGTAAAAATATATTACGAGCATCACTTACGGGAAAATGATCTTGAAATACTTGATACAATTTTTCGTTTACTATATCTTCATGAGTAGTATCCATTTGGAAGAATTCCTGAAAAGAATCTAATTGAATAGATAACAAATCCGGATACTCTACAGGCATTTTAATTTTGCCAAAATTTACTCTCTCTTTTCCAAGAGTGACTGTTGAATCATTAAATGTCATTTCACTGAGAATTTAACTTAACTATAAAATTTATAAACAAATAAAATTTTATAGAAAAATGAGAAATCAAAAAAAATCATACATCAAACATTATTGATATATAGATAACACAAAAGCCTAGTCAGTTTTTGCAAACAAAAACTAACTAAGCTATTATTATTATATGTTAAATATAAAATATACTATCATCAGGTATTTAACCTAATCGCTAATTATTTTAATTCAACAGTAGCACCGGCAGCCTCTAATGCTGCTTTAAGTGATTCAGCTTCGTCTTTAGCAACTCCTTCTTTGATTACTCCCGGAGCACCGTCAACTAAGTCTTTCGCGTCTTTCAACCCAATTCCTAAAAGAGTTTTAACTTCTTTTACAACTTTAAGTTTACTTCCACCAGCTGATTCTAAAAATACATCAAATTCTGATTTTTCCTCTGCAGCGCCACCTTCAGCACCGTCAGCAGGAGCAGCAGCAACTGCTACAGCTGCAGCAGCAGGCTCAATACCATACTCATCCTTTAATATATCTGCTAATTCTTGAACATCTTTTACTGTCAAGTTTACTAATTCTTCTGCTATTGCTTTTAAATCCGCCATGTCTTATGGTTTTAAATTATTAATAAATAAATATCTAATTTGCGTAAAACGCTTGGAAGCCAATTTATTGAGCTCTTTCTTCTAGAGCTTTAAGTAGACCTGAAATAGTATTCCCTCCGGATTGTAACGATCCCAATACTGTCTTAACAGGACTTTGTAACAACGTAATAATATCACCAATGAGTTCTTCTTTAGACTTGATATTTTTAAGACTTTCCAATTTATCGTCTCCAATATAAACAGCACTATCAATATAGGCCGCTTTTAATATTGGTCTATCATAATCTTTTCTAAACTCGGATATGATTTTTGCAGGCAAGTTTCCTGTTTCCGAAAACATAATCGCAGTTGGACCTTTCAATGCTTCATATAAGGGTTCAAACCCTTTATCTTCAGAATTGGCCTCAAGAGCTAATCTTGCCAATGTATTTTTTATAACTTTGAATTCAACGTCTTTTTCATAACAAATACCTCTTAACTTATTAATTTGCTCAACAGTTAATTTTGAGGAATCTGTTAAATAAAAAACTGAACTATTAGCAAACTTATCAGTCAATATTGATATAACTTGCGTTTTTTCCACTTTATTCATCTCTAATTATTTTTGAATTCGATTAATTAAATGACTTAGTGTCAATTTTTACTCCGGGACCCATAGTTGGTGCAACAGAAATACCTTTCATATAAATCCCTTTCACAGTAGAAGGTTTCATCTTAACAACAGTATGAATAAGTTCTTTTGCATTATCAGCCAGCTTATCAGCTGAAAAAGAAACTCTACCGATTGAAGAATGAATAATACCAAATTTATCAACCCTAAATGCTACTTTACCTTTTTTTACCTCAGCAACAGCTTTGCCAACTTCCGGTGTAACAGTACCACTCTTTGGGTTAGGCATTAAACCTCTAGGTCCTAATACTCTACCTAATCTACCGAGTTTTGCCATTGTTTGAGGCATTGCTACCACAACATCAAACTCCAACCAACCACCTTGAATTTTTTGAACTAAATCATCTAATCCCGCGTAGTCTGCTCCAGCATCTAGAGCTTCTTGCTCTTTGTCCGGAGTACACAATACTAAAACTCTTTTTGTTTTACCTGTACCATGAGGTAAAGTAACTGTGCCTCTGATACCTTGATCTGCTTTTCTAGGATCAACTCCTAATCTGATATGCAAATCCACAGATGAGTCAAAACTAGCTATATTGACTTCTTTTGTTAATGCCATAGCTTCTTCGATAGGATATAATTTTTCCTTATCGACTTTAGCTATCGCAGCTTTCATCTTTTTTCCCATATTAAAAATTTTATAGGTTAAATCGCTTAATTAAGCTCCCTATGTTAAAAATATATTATTCTTCCCAAGGCGCTTTGCCTGAGACAACCAATCCCATACTTCTTGCAGTCCCGGCTACAACACGCATTGCCGATTCTATTTTGAAGGCATTCAAGTCAGCCATTTTACTTTCAGCAATAACTTTAATCTGATCCCAATTTACTTTTCCAACTTTGATTTTGTTAGGTTCGGGCGAGCCTTTTTTAAGTTTAGCCGCTTCCAATAATTGAACTGCTGCAGGTGTAGTTTTCAAAACGAAGCTAAAAGACTTATCCTTAAAAACTGAAATAACAACAGGTACAACTTGTCCCATTCTATCCTGAGTAGCAGCGTTAAAACGCTTACAAAACTCCATAATATTTACTCCTTTAGCACCCAATGCAGGACCAACAGGAGGTGCAGGATTTGCCTGTCCACCTTTTACTTGCAATTTTATAAATCCATCTATTTCCTTTGCCATTATATTTAAATTTAAATTATTTCTTTATGATTGCTTTTCTGCTTGCATAAAATTAAGTTCAACTTCTGTTCCTCTTCCAAATATCTTAACTACTACTTTCAACGTTTTACTAGACTCATTCACTTCAGTAATATCACCTACAAAACCATTAAACGGTCCATCTATAATTTTTATCGTTTCACCGTTTATGAAAGGTTCGATTAACTTTTCTCCAATATCCTGAGACTCATCAACTTTACCCAACAATCTATTTGCCTCAACATCAGTCATAGGTAAAGGATGTTCCCTACCCAAAAAATGCATAACATTTGGCAAATTTGTCATTCCTCTTACAACTTCACCTTTGAATTTTTCAGAATCAGCTTCTACCAATATATATCCCGGAAGAATATTCCTTTCTATTATTACTTTTTTCCCACTTCTTATTTTATAAACCTTTTCCGTAGGAACTACTATTTGTTTTACAACACTATCCCACCCTGATCTGGAAATCTCCAAATCCAAGCGTTCTTTAATTTTCTTTTCTTTCCCACTTATAACTCTAAGCGAATACCACTTATCTGCCATCTCAATTAAATGTTGATACCATAAAATAAATTAGTCGAAGATTTAGATATTAAATCTATGACTAATACTATTAGAGTAAAGATAATAGAAGCAATTATTACAATTTTTGTCGCTCCCAACAATTCTATCAAACTCGGCCAACTAACCTTGTTTATCAATTCATTGTAACTTTCCTTAAGATATAAACCAATATTATTCATATTCTACTATTTTGTTAACTAAAACTAAAACAGTTTTAATTAAAATCAAAAAATCGCACGGGCAGTAGGACTTGAACCCACAGCCTACGGTTTTGGAGACCGTCGCTCTACCAGTTGAGCTATGCCCGTATTTTTCTTATTAGTTCAATTAATTCATTAACCATCAAACAAATAAAAAAATCTTATTTAAAGCTAGAATTGAGCAGCCTATATTTAGACTGCTCAATAATAAACTTTTAAAATATTATTGTAGAGACTTAGTCTAATATTTCTGTTACCTGACCAGCTCCTACTGTTCTACCTCCTTCACGTATCGCAAATCTCAATCCTTTTTCCATAGCTATTGGTGTAATCAACTCAACTTCAAAAGTTACATTATCACCAGGCATCACCATTTCTACATTTTCAGGTAATTGAACATCACCTGTTACATCTGTAGTTCTAAAATAAAACTGTGGCCTATAACCATTAAAGAATGGAGTATGTCTACCACCTTCATCTTTGCTCAATACATATACTTCAGCTTTAAATTTCTTGTGTGGAGTAATTGACCCGGGTTTACAAATAACTTGTCCTCTTTTGATATGAGCTTTATCAATACCTCTCAATAACAATCCGGCATTATCACCAGCTTCACCTCTGTCAAGAATTTTTCTAAACATCTCAACCCCTGTACAAACTGTAGACAAAGGCTTCTCTCCTTCTTTCATCAATCCAATAATTTCCATTGGATCTCCAATTTTAATAACTCCTCTTTCAATTCTACCTGTAGCAACGGTACCTCTACCGGTAATTGAGAATACATCCTCAACAGGCATTAAGAAAGGCATATCAACATCTCTAGTTGGTTCAGGTATCTGTTCATCACAAGCTACCATCAAATCTTTAATAGATTGAACAGCATCTGCATCACCTTCCAAAGCTTTAAGCGCAGAACCCTGAATTACAGCAGAGTTATCTCCATCAAAATCATATTGATCCAACAATTCTCTAACCTCCA
>JALSPW010000140.1 GCA_026985735.1 Saprospiraceae bacterium | reverse complement strand
TAAGAGTATTTATCGGGATAGCTTTTATGTTCAAGAAGTATAGAAATATAGACACTATGTTCACTGTTTTTAAGTTTGCACTCAAAGACCAAATCCGCAAAAGTTTCTTTCAATTTACCGGAAATAAAACTGTTTTGTGTAAATTTTAATGTATTTAGATCAATAACATTCAATACGTCTTTAGGTAAAAATGTTTTGAAAAAATCCTTTGCTACTTCGATATTGGACATTATCGACTTAAAAAATTTGTCGTGGATGTTATTGATGTTTTGCTTATCCATAGAGCAAATATAGATAAAATATATCTAAAATCGTGATGATTATACTATGATTTTGTAAAGTTACACTTTTTTTCAAGTAACGTTCCACATGCTTTCGAGTACAGTTTAATAGTCTTGTATGAAATAAAATTCACTCCGGTTGTCTTAAAGATATTTCTGCAGCGTAACAAAGTAAACAAACAAGAGATAACATCAAAAAGTTCTTAATAACATATCTTTAACTATTTTATTAAAATTATATTAAATAATGTTATTTTTTAGCTGATTTACAAAATATGAAATAACTTTATGCAAAGATTAAAAATTATTATGCACTCTAAGAGTAGTTACTATTTTCACAAAACAAAAAATTTAAATATGAAACGTATATTATTTTACTTATCAATAATTTTAATGACAAGTTCTTGCGTCAGTATGAGACTCCAAGATGTAAGTCCAAAAGGAAAAAACAGTGTTATTTTACCTACATTGAAACCGCATGTTGATATAAAAAGTTTTGAAAACACATATTATGGTTTATCCCCTTTACTAATTGAATCACATCCTGTTTATTATGGAACTGATATATGGGGTGTAGATGTAACCGAAACAACAGTATATAATGATGCAGACCCTCGAATTCAAGATGCTATTAGTATTTTTATCAAGGATGTAAAAGAAAACATAACGAATCCTTATGGAGAAAGACAAGGAGATATTTTATGCCGTATTACTTTTGGTGATGTAAATTCCAGAGGATATGAATGGTTTTTATTATCAATAGCGACTTTGTATATACCCAATTTATTAGGAATGCCGCTATTAAGCAATCGCTCAACAATTGAATTGGAGGTTCAGATATTTGATTTAAACAAAAATTTGATTGGAAGATATACGGCAGATTGTACCAATAAAAAATACGTTGCATTATATTGGGGTTCTGCTTATCCTACAGCAGCAAGAAGAGCCAACGCTGCAGCATTTATGTGTGCTATGTATAAAATAAAAAAACAAATTGACCTTGATGCTCCTAAATTAATAGCTAAATTAAAGAGGGCTAAGAAAAAACAGTAGAAGTAACTAAATCAATATAGTTCTATTTTTTTATTTTTTAGAAAGTTCCGGTAAACAATTTGTTAAAAATAAGTAAAACAATGTAAAGAATATTAATTTTGTATAAAAATAATCCATAACAATTATAATCCATATCTATCGTTTTATTACCAAACCGGTATTAATTAGTGTCTGTCTATAAAGTGCTTGAATTTTTAAAAACAAAGATTTTTGATGAAATAAGTATTAATTTTATTGAAAATGATTTTATGGACTAACACAAAATATAATAAAGAAGAAAATATCTCAAAATAAATCAATTTTAAATTTGTTATATTTTTATGCTGATAGTTTTTATTAAAACCTAAATTAATATTATGAATAAAAAATATATCAGGCCTTCCTGGGATGAATATTTCAATAAATTAGTCGATGCCGTGGCAACAAGAGCTACTTGTGACAGAGGCAGAGCAGGATGTGTGATTGTAAAAGATAAACAAATATTAGTAACCGGATATGTCGGGTCTCCCAAAGGATTACCTCATTGTGACGATGTAGGGCATTTACTCAAAAAAGTTGTTCATGAAGATGGCAAAGTAACAACACATTGTGTAAGAACAGTACATGCCGAACAAAATGCAATTACTCAAGCAGCAAGAAGAGGTATTGCTTTGGAAGGCGCTACTTTATATGTCCGCATGACACCTTGCAGAACTTGTACGATGTTGATTATCAATACAGGAATAGAAAGAGTTGTTTGTCAGCAAAAATATCATGCTGCTGAAGAATCTGAAGCTATGTTCAAAGAAGCAGGAATAAAACTGGAATATCTTTCTGAAGATATTTTAAAATATGACAAACAATAATTTTTACTCTTCTTCCAATTTATCTTTTACTTCGTCAATAGTTTCCTTTGCTTTTTTTATTATTGTTTCAGCTATGCTTCCGGCTTTTTCAACTACATCTTCAATAATATCTTCTGCTTTATCTGCAAAATCTTCCACTTTTTCTTTTGCTTCATCAAATACCTCTTCCGCTTTTCCGGCAAAATCACCGGCTTTATCTTTCATGTCTTCAATAATATCTTGAGCTTTATCAGTTATATCTTCAATGATATTTTCTGTTTTTTCCTGAGTAGTTTCTTTTGATATGTCCGAATTTTTTATTCTATCCGATGCTTTTATTAAATCTTCTTCATTTTCTTTTAACAATTCCGAGCTCTCTTTTACTTTTTCTTTTATCTTTTTCTCCGCTTCCTTTTTTGCTTCCTCGTATTTTTTCCTTTCCTCTTCCTTTTTTAGCTCATTCTGTATTCTGCTCTCCAACATTTCTTTGGTTTTGAGCATATCTTGATATTTTTCCGTTTTTGAAGTGATTCTCTCTTCAATCATCATTAATCTTGCTTTTCTCAGTTCCACTTCAAGTTGGCCATCACTATTACCTATTTTATTTTTATTTGTTTCAAGTTCCTTTTTATCTCTTTCGATAGAAGCGTTCATTTTATCAATCGCACCGAGAAGACCGGTAAGTCTTCGCTGCAATCTGGCCAAGGGGGTTCTGTCATTTGTAGCTGAACCAAATCTTTTTTCTTTTACTTTTTTAAATTCTTTATCTATTCTATTCCAAAGTTTTCTTCTATGATCTCTGTCAAAATTAATTTCTTTAAATTTCTTTTGAATAACTTTCAATTCTTCAAATATCGGTTGGAGTCCCAATCCTTTTTCAATTTTCTCCTCTATTTCATCAAGTTTAGCATTGAAATCATTAAAATATTCCTGGGATTTTTCTCTGAATTCCGCATCGGTTTTATTTCTAAGCTGTTTTAAAACCTGAAATAATTCATCAGTTTTATTTTTTAAACTCTCAACATGATTTCTAAAAAGGTTTTTTTCTTTGACATGTGTCTGAACTTTTTGCCAAAACCCTTTCAATTCCTCCCAGATATCACTACTAAATTCATTTAATCCACTAACTTTCTCTTTCAGATCGTCCAGCTCATCTTTATAGAGATCATACAATTTTTTTGACAAAACAACAAAATGCCATTCTGATTTAGCTCTATTGATTAAATCCGGTTTTTCGACTAAAATACCTTCCGGCAAAATATCTTCCGCCGCTGTCAAAGCTTTATCATAAGTAGCATATTTGGATGGAAATTCAATTTCCTTATCATATCTCCATTCATTTAATAACAAATTATAAAATTCTTCCGTAGCAACTTCTTCATCAAAAACATAAGTCTTCACTTTATTTTCCTCTTCAACCAATTCTATTGCCACGAGGACTTTTTCTTCGTTTTCAGTTTTTCCCCAAAGGATCAATTTTGTTCTCATGCGTATTCAATTTTCTATTCAGAATCAATATTCAATCAATTCTTTACAAACATAATGTATTTTATCAAGTTATAACAGCATATATTGTACCAAAAGTTCATTTTAGCTAAATAATATTAAATTTAAAGTAAAAATAACCCAAAATATTATTATTTTTCACTTAATTATAAAAATTTGCGGAGAGACAGGGATTTGAACCCTGGGTCCCAATTACTCAGGACAGCGGTTTTCGAGACCGCCCCGTTCAGCCACTCCGGCACCTCTCCAAAAAGTATGCAAAATTATAAAAATATATCCAATACAAAACGATTTAAGCATTAATATTGATATAACATACTTAGTTTTTATTCCAATAATTAAATAATAACCCTTTTTTATGTTTTACTTTAATTTGTGAAAATGTATTTTTATCTTCATCTTTTGAATCTGCAATAAATATTTTTGCACCTATTGCATATTTCAATTCCGGATGAGTTTCCTTCCAGTGCTTTGCAATTTTCAATGCTGTTTTATATGGCGGTATTGAGCAATTGGAATTAATAATAACTTCAATAAAAAGAATACAGTTTTTATAATTAATTAATTTTGTTGAAATTCCAAATTCAACATTATAGTATTTCTCATATTTTTTAAAATGCCTTCTGTTAATACTATTAATATCCATAATTTATCTTATACACAAATTATGCCATTTTTATTATTAAATCCAAAATCCTTTTTATATGTTTGTCTTTCAAAAAGTAAAAAATGAAAATAATACGGAAAAATCTAATATTACCAATCTTTATATTATTGATTTTCAATTTGGGATATTCTCAAAATGAAGAAATCAATAAAAAAAGGTACTATGTTCAATCTGGAATTATCAAATATAAAATTTCCGGAAATACTACAGGAACAGAAGAAATTTATTTTGATAATTGGGGTAAAAGAGAAGTACAAATTACAAAATCCATTACCGAAACTACTTTTTTCGGAATAAAAAACAAACAAGAAGAATATACCATGAATATTTTGGATGGTGATATAAGTTATGGGATAGATCTTAAAAAGAAAACCGGTGTAAAAACATTAAATGCTGGGATGACTACAATATCAGCAATGGGTAATGGCAAATCTCCTCGCACAATGGGTAAAGAGATGCTCAAACAAATAGGAGGAGAAAAAATAGGTGATGAAGAAATTATGGGGAAAAAATGTGAAGTTTGGAAAGCTCTGGGAACTAAAATTTGGTTTTGGAAAGGAATTCCTTTAAAATTATCTTCAAATATATTAGGTATTGAAAGAACCTTGGAAGCAGTGGAATTAAAAACAAATGTAAAAATAGACGACTATAGATTTAAAGTTCCTGTTGATATAAAAATCACGGATTATACGGATTCAAAGTAAATAACCGTATTTTTTACAATATTTTAATTTTTCATTTAGTTTATAAAAGAACAAATATCATACGAAACTAACTCCAGTGATACCATACTGCAACCATAATAACGATTATAATCCTGCTTTGCGACTTATTTCCAACATTCTGTCTATACACACTCTACCTTCCTGAATGACTTTTCTATCCAACACCACTTCAGGTAATTCATACTTTAATGCAATATACAGTTTTTCCAAAGTATTCATTTTCATAAAAGGACATTCATTACAGGCACAAGTAGTAGTAGGTGGAGCGGAATATAATTTTTTATCCGGAGCAGCTTTTTGCATCTGGTATAAAATACCGGGTTCTGTCGCCACTATAAATTCTTTAATATCCGATGTTTTCACATGATTCAACAGTTGGCTTGTACTTCCAACAAAATCCGCTATATCCAAAACATGGGGCTCACATTCCGGATGAGCAATAAATTCAGCAGCAGGATGTTCTCGCATCGCTTGAGAAATTTTTTCCCACGAAAACATTTCATGCACTTGGCATACACCATGCCATAACACCATTTCCCTGCCGGTTTCTTTTATAAGATATGCTCCAAGATTGCGATCGGGAGCAAAGATAATTCCTTTGTCTTTTGGTATACTATTGATCACATGAACGGCATTGGAAGAAGTACAACAAATATCTGTCATGGTTTTAAGTTCAGCACTACTATTTACATAAGAAACAACAACATGATTAGGATATTGGGCTTTAAAACTTTTAAAAATAGGTGCAGGAGCCGAATTTGCCAGAGAACATCCGGCATTGAGATCAGGAAGAAGTACTTTTTTGCCGGGATTTAACATTTTTGCTGTTTCAGCCATAAAATGCACACCGGCAAACATAATAATTTCCGCATCTGTTTGGGCGGCTTTTTGTGCCAATCCCAGACTATCACCAACATAATCGGAAACATCTTGAATAGCAGGTACCTGATAATAATGACCTAAAATAATTGCATTTTTTTCTCTTTTTAGCTTATCTATTTCATCAAAAAGATTAAGATCTTTATTGATTTCTATATCTAAAAAACCATTTTTTAACAGATTTTCTTTTGCTTCTTTTAGTGTTAATTTCATTTTAATAATTTTAATATAACAGCAATAGAATCATTTTGATACAAAAATATCAATTTTTTACCTCAATGTATTCTATTTGAATATTTATTTATTAATTTTTTTAACGATTCTTAAAATTATAAATTGTACAATATTCACTATAACCTCTAAGGTGGAATAATATTTTACTTTTCACTGCCGTCTCCATACCAATACCTTATTTTTTATTAATATAAATTGTCATTTAAAAATTTAATAAAAAAGATACTATATATCTTTTTTTGTTATTTTCGCTGCAATAAAAGATAAAAAATGAATAAGATTAACCATGAAAGTTTTGAAAATACCGAAATAGCATTTGCATATATGTCAAATGGTGAGTTGAAAAATGCTTACCGAATATTTAAAGGAATGAGTTATCCTTCTCTGGTCAATATAGGTTCCAAACTTACTTTATTGTCTTTAAAATTACATTTACCGGTAAAGCCGGTATTGAAAAATACTGTTTATAAACATTTTTGCGGAGGAGAGACTTTGGAAGAAGTAAAACAAGTAGTCGGAAAACTTGAAGAATTCGGTATCAATGTTATACTAAATTTCGGAGTGGAAGGAAAACATAGTGAAGAGGAATTTGACAAAACGGCAAAATCCTTACACAAGACTTTGGAATATGCTATTCATAATAAAAACATTGATACAATAGCATGCAAACCATCAGGATTGATAAGTCATGATTTGTTAGAAAAAGTGACTGCCGGAAAGGTATTGAATCCGGATGAACAGATTAGTTATGACAGAGGTATTGAGCGGGTAAGGAAATTAGTAAAAAGAGCTTATGAAAATAAAATTTGCGTTCATCTTGATGCTGAAGAGACATGGATTCAGTGTGCTATTGACGATCTCGCTTTAAGACTTAGCATAGAATTTAATAAAGATTTTCCAACGGTAATAAACGGAATTCAGTTGTATCTTAAAAATAAATTGGAATTTTTGAAAAAAAGCTATCAACATGCTATTGACAACAAGTATATTGCTGCCGTCAAACTTGTAAGAGGTGCATATATGGAAAAAGAAAGACTCAGGGCAGAAGAGATGGGATATCCAAGTCCTATTTGTGAGAATAAAGAAGCTACCGATGCCAATTATAATGCCGGATTAAAGTATTGTGTTGAAAATATAGATGTTTTCCATCTTTCCAATGCTACACATAATGAATATAGCTGTCTTTATCTTGCAAAATTGATGGAAGAAAACGGATTGCCAAATAATCATCCAAAAATTGTTTCTTCACAATTGAAGGGGATGAGTGATAATATTACCTTTATTATGGCCAAAGCCGGATATAATGTACAAAAGTATGTCCCCTACGGACCTGTAAAACAAGTAATACCCTATCTGATTAGAAGAGCTCAAGAAAATACATCAGTGGAAGGTCAAACTGGAAGAGAAATGGAACTGATAACAAAGGAAATGAAAAGAAGAAAATTGATTTAACATCAACTTCTTTTAAAATCACTAACTTTCCAACATTGTTATCCTTGTCTATTGACCTAGTTTTAAAATCAGACTGGATGTGATTTTCAGAAAATCTTCCGGAGTAATCACTCCTATCAACTCATTATTTTTAACAACGGGAAGATTTTGTATTTCATTTTCCAATATCAAATTGACTGCCGTATCTATAGTTTCGTCCGGAGAAATAACAACAGGTTCGTCTATCATAATATCTCCTACCAACAAAAATTGACCGTCTTTTTTAAGATTCTTGCTTTTTACCAGATGTTCCAAAATATTTTTAATATTCACCACTCCTACCAAAAGCCCCTTTTCATCTTCCACCAAAGCAAAATTCATTTTTTTCCATACCAATAAATCCGCAACAAATTCGATAATATCATCATCATGAACAGTCAAAAGATCCGTTTGCATAAATTCACTTACCAAAAGTTTTGATGGTTTATAATTTATCAATTCTTTATATTTTGGTATAGGCCATTCCGAAACAGGAATATTATTTTTTTGGTTTTCAATCATAGCGGCAGTAAGTATGGATAATGCCTGATCAGAGGTTCCCTTTTCTTTCAATTTTGTATATGCCCTTAATTGCCACCTTGCACCGTTCATATATTTTTTTGCTCTTTTCTCAATTACTCCAAGATACTTTTCTATATCTTTTTCATTAATATTTTTTAATCTTAATCCTTTTTCCGCCAAGGGCAGTAACTCATCAAGTATTAATCGTCCAGGACCGATTTTAATATCTTTGAACCAAGTAAATTTTGTATCCAATCCGAATTTTGCCGCTTTGCCGAAATTATCCCGCGCATCTGCAAATGAAATATGTTCTCTGATATCCTCTATCTCCGAAGCCATTCCCGTCATAGCACCCAGCCAAAAAGCTGCATTTGCCATTTCGTCAAGGACAGTAGGACCTGCTGGTAAAACCCTGTTTTCAATTCTGAGATGAGGCTTTCCGGTATCACTTATACCATAGCACGCCCTATTCCAGCGATATACCGTAGAATTATGTACATTTAATGCCATTAATTTAGGCACCTCATTATTATTTATTTTATCCAGAGAATTTTCAGATATATCTGTACTTAACAAGACCCTGAATCTCGCAATGTCATCCTTGTATATATCCAATATGGATTTATTGACCCAATCATTTCCAAATCTCACTCTCGGACTTCTTTCTCTTAAATGCTCATGTGAAGATCTTGTATCCAAAGCTTGTTGAAATAAAGCAATCCTTGTTTCATGCCATAATCTTTTTCCAAATACCAATGGAGAATTAGCAGCTATTGCCATAACGGGAGCAGCAAGCACCTGGGAAATATTATACATTTTCACAAATTCATCTGGATTGACCTGAAGATGTACTTGAAAACTTGTATTACATGCTTCAATCAAAGGAGAATCGTGTTTTACAATCAATTCATCAATTCCGAGAATTTTTAATTCGTAAGAGTTACCGAGTAATTGATTATTAATTGCTTGCATCAAAGCTTTATACCGTTTTTTGGGAGTCAGATTTTTTAGATCAAGATCAAATTTCCTGATTGTTGGCAGTATTCCCGTTAAAACCAATTGAGAATTGAATTTATCCAGTTCTTTTTGAGTTATGGCAAGATAATTATTAATTTCTTCTTCCATTTCCCTAAAAGCCTTTTTTTCAAATTTTCTCGGATTAAGATTTGTTTCAATATTGAATTTTGCCAATTCTGTTTCAATCCATTTATACTCTTGAAGGTTATTTATCACATCAATTCCCACCATAGAGGGTTTGAAATAGTCCTTATCAACCAATACCATTTCCTGTTCGGCGCCAATTCTTTGAATTCCGGATTCGAACCAATTGTTTTTCAGCATAAATTCCAATGCCTGTACATCATCAAGCAATGCCTTTAAAAATTCTTCCTTTTTTATTTTATCGTTGAATAAAGATACATTTTGTTCTCCCATTGTATATCAATTAAATGATGTTACATAGTGTCTGTCTATAAAATCATTAAAATTTAAAAACAATCTTTTTGCAATCTTTTTATTTTCCTCAACTCGCTGATACTAAGGCATCACTTCGTCCCGGAAAAGTAAAAATCTCATCAAAAATCGGTGTTTTTAAAAATTCAAGCGCTTTATAGACAGACACTATCTAAAGAATTATTTTCAAATATATAGTAAATTATCTATAAATATAAAATTATTAAAGAATTATTTGTTTTATTTGCATAAGAGTTGGCAATTTAACAAATGAATAATAAATCCGGCATAACGCATTTAATAAGAAAAGAAGCAAAACGTTTAGGATTCTCTGAAATTGGAATTTCCAAAGCTGTGAGATTGACAGATGAAGAAAAAAGGCTAAAAAAATGGTTGGATAAAGGGTATCATGCTTCAATGGATTACATGGAAAATCATTTTGATAAACGGGTGGACCCTTCAAAATTGGTACCTGGTGCCAAGTCGGTAATCTCTCTTTTATACAACTATTATACTGAAAAAAAACAATATGATAAAAATACACTAAAAGTATCAAAATATGCTTATGGAAGAGATTATCATAAAGTAATCAAGAAAAAATTAAATAGTTTACTAAAATTTATAAAAGAAAAAACAGGTGATATAAACGGACGTGCATTTGTTGATTCCGCACCTGTTTTGGAAAAAGCATGGGCTGCCAAATCCGGATTGGGATGGATAGGGAAAAACACATTATTAATCAATAAATATATGGGAAGTTATATTTTTCTCAGCGAACTTATTATTGATTTGGAATTGATTTATGATGAACCTGTTTCTTCGCATTGTGGTAATTGTACAAGATGTATTGATGCTTGTCCTACGGAAGCTATTTCCAAATCGGGATATGAATTGGATTCAACAAAATGTATATCTTATTTGACAATTGAAAATAAAGGCGATATTCCTGTAATTTTTCAAAACAAGATGGCAAATTATATATTCGGTTGTGATATTTGCCAGGATGTATGCCCCTGGAACAGGTTTGCAGGTGAACATAGTGAATCTGATTTTGCACCTAAAGAAGAATTTTTGAATATGAAAAAAGAAGACTGGTTTAATATATCCGAAGAAAAATTTAAAATATTATTTTACGGTACTCCTGTTGTTAGAGCAAAATATAAAGGATTGAAACGTAATATAAAATTTGTAAAATCGTCTAAAAAGGATCAATTTGATTGAAAGAAAAGTTATTTTTAAATAAAATACTGTTTTGTTTCTTGCCGTTATTGTTTTTCCTTAAGTTTGCATATATGAATTTAGCATATAAAATAGCAAAAAGATATTTATTCGGTAAAAAATCAATCAATGCTATAAATATAATAACGGGAATATCCGTATTGGGAATTTCTATCGGAGCTGCTGCCCTGGTGCTTATTTTATCTGTATTTAATGGATTTGAAGATTTGATCAAAAGCAATTTTAATGCTTTCAATCCAGAAATAAAAATAACACCTGCAAAAGGAAAATACTTTGTGATAGACAATGGATTCTTACAGAAGATAAGTAACACAAATGGAGTAGAAGCATTTTCTTTAGTACAAGAAGAAGTCGCATATTTTGAATATGACAATAATCGTTCCGTAGGTATAATTAAAGGAGTGGACAAAAATTTTGAAAAAGTAAATAATATTGATACTACTATTATTGCAGGTGAATTTAAATTAAAGAAAAACGATTTAAATTTTGGGGTAATCGGTAGTGGTTTGGCTTCAAAATTGGGAGTAAACACATCTGATCAATTGACACCCTTATCTATTTATATATTAAAAAACAAATCAAAAGGACCTTTGGATCAATTTTATAAAAGAGCAGAAGTATTACCCGTAGGGAAATTTTCTTTACAAAGTGAAACGGATATGAAATATTTAATTATCCCTTTGGAATTGTCACAATACCTTTTGGGAAAAAAGAATAAATATTCGGCATTAGAAATAAAAACATCAGGTGATACACATAGGGTAGAAGAAGAACTTCAATCAAAATTAGGAAAAGATTTTGTTATAAAAAACAGAATGGAACAAGATGCGGAACTGATGAAAATAATGAATATGGAAAAATGGATTAGTTATGCTATCGTATCACTTACTCTATTTTTGGTAGCATTCAATATGATAGGTAGTCTTTGGATGATAGTCCTTGATAAACGTCGGGATATCTCCATATTGCAATCTATGGGCGCAAATAAGAAATTAATAAAAAGAATATTTATTTATGAAGGTTTATTGATTTCAGGTATAGGATTGATTATAGGAATAATATTGGCACTTTTATTTTATTTTGCTCAGAAAGACTATGGAATTATCGGTATTCCCGAAGGTTTTATTATTGATGCCTATCCTATTCAATTGAGGTTTTTAGATTTTCTTGTAGTTGCAATCACAGTATTTATTATAGGAATACTAATATCCATTTTACCGTCATACCGGGCTGGAAAAATACCCGCATTTCTAAGAGAGGAGTAAGTAAATTTCAGGTTTTCATTTTATATTTTTTTCGCTATCCCACCCCAGATTAAATAAAGCATCTCCCATATTGACAACAGGTGCATTATTGTGTCCGATAATATAAGCATCCCTCTTAGCGATAATATTTTTTGAAGAATTACCTAAAACATCTTTTAGGACACCCGCTATATCATTTTTATGAATATAATTTCCTGATTCTACATAGCATTTAAAAATTCCGGAATCGCGGGATCTTATCCAGGATGTTTTGTCTATAAAGACAGATTTTCTTTTTTGTTTATCCGGTTTTTCATCAATCATACCAAAATGAAACAATATGTTTTTTATACCCTCCAGGCCGGTATTAATTGCAAAGCTGTCCAACCTGGTTGACTCACCACCTTCATACACTATTACCGGTATGTGCAAATCATGCGCTATTTTTCTTAATGATTTGGGAATTAATGGTTTTTCAATAATAAACGGAGCATTAAAAATTTTTGCAAGTTCTTTTGATTTGGAATTTGACTTTGTATATCTGATTTGAGGATAATTGTATCTGGAATCACCTCCGGTATGAAAATCAATAATACAGTCAACATGAGGAAGAATAAATTTCGTCAGTTTATTGGCTACCCTGGAAGCAAGTGAGCCCGTAGAGCTACCGGGAAAACTACGGTTTACATCCTTACCATCAGGAACTTCCCTGCTGAAATTGATAAAACCATATACATTGAGTAAAGGAATTACAATCACCGTACCTTGCACTAAATCATCAAAATATTGTTTTTCAATAGCACTTCTTATTATCTCTATTCCATTTATTTCATCACCGTGAATTCCCCCTAACAGCAATAAGGTTTTTCCTGGTTTTTTACTTCTATATACATGCGCAAATATATTGATATGAGTTCCGGATGGTAATTTACCAACCCTGATTTTTATTATTTTATTTTCTCCGGGTTCAATTATATTATCGTTTATTGTCATTTGTTTAAAAATTTTTGTTTGAAAAAAACACAAAAAATTTTAATACAATCCGGAAATTGAAATTTCCCATCTCTAAAGCACTTTACCTGAATAGTTATTTATTTTTTAACAAAACGGATGGTTTTCATTTGTGTATTATTCGATTTGGAATTCATAGTTTTTAAAAAATATACACCCGGTTTTAAATATGAAATATCACAAGTATATTTTTCAAGATTATTAATATTTTTTAACAAAACTTTTCTTCCAAATGAATCAAATACGATTATTTTTCCATTAAAATTCGCTTTGAAATCTATATTAAGTTTGTTTCCGGCAGGATTAGGATATATAACGATTGGATTACTTTCCAAATTTATAGTAGTACTTGTCTTACCCCATATATCCAAAAAATCGGCAATACCTGACACTATAGCCCGTGCCGTTATATCAAAATTTCCGGCTTCATCACAATTACCATCCTCATAAGTTAAAGCCAAAACATTTGATCCGTAATTTACCCACCACCAACTTTCCGGATATTTTAAAGGATTACCGTTTGACCAGGTAACATTGAAATTCCATGGTTCGATTCCATCCAAAAAATAATTTCTAACCCCTGTTATAAACCTTTTTTCCATTTGAAGATAGGAATAACTTGTTCCGTTTTGATGATGTGCCACAAAATATCTTTTACATTTATATGCCGAATGTAAATTCAAAGCGATTTCTATAGGATTTTTTTTGTCCATCAATTCCAAAAATCTGTTTCTTAAAGCTATCACTTCAGGTTGAATATTATTTTCGGAATACCAATTGCTTTCAAGATCCACATGATTGGCATTCTGCCTGGCATATTCCAATTCCACACCATCCGGATTATACATCGGTACAATATAGTAAACACATTTTTCCCTGGTTTTTACCGCCAAACTGTCTTCCGAAAGCAAAAGATTAATTATTTCATTTGCTACCCAAAAACTTTGTACTTCACCGGGATGTGTTCTGACATGAAAAAACACGGTATGCTTTTCCGTTGTAGTATCTTTTGAAGTTATTTGTAATTGCCATATTTCACGATTTTGCACGCTTTGTCCTATAGAACTTATTTTAACATAAGGACTCTGAGACCATATTTGCAAATCATCCAACAGGTCATCATATCCGTATCCCCAATGATCTCCCCTTAATACAAGTTGCTGATTATCTTGTTCCGAATCCGTATTACCACATTTATCTGATTTTATATCTTGGGCAATAGCAAAATTTGATAACATTAAAATAAAAGCCAAAAACAATTTAATTTTTAAAGTCATTTGTTTATATTTTTTTCATTTAATTTAATCCCAATAGCTATAAAAGTACAAATCTAACAAATAAAGTATAAATTTGTGATTCTAAAATGAAAATAATGACAAAATATAGTTTTTTATATGATTACGCCGAAGGAGCCCATCCGGAAATTTTAAAAGCATTAACAGAAACAAATACCATTCAACAATTGGGATACGGTGAAGATGAATATTGTCTGGAAGCAGCTAAATTGATAAAAAATATCTTTGAACTTCCATACGCTGAAATTCATTTTGTTTCAGGAGGCACACAAGCAAATATGACTGTTATATCTTCGATTTTAAAACCTTATGAATCGGTAATTGCCGCTCAAACAGGACATATCGCCGTTCATGAAGCCGGAGCAATTGAATTTACAGGACACAAAATCAATACAATTAAAACTCCGGATGGAAAACTTACTCCGGAGCTAATAAAACCTGTTTTAATCGAACATTATGATGAACATATGGTTGTACCGAAATTGGTATATATCTCCAATTCAACCGAATTGGGAACTATTTATACCAAAAAAGACCTAAAAGAATTAAGTTATTTTTGTAAAGAAAATAATTTAATGCTTTTCATGGATGGTGCCAGACTCGGGTCTTCATTAACTTCAAAAGATCAGGATTTGACTCCAAAAAACATCAAGGATTTTGTCGATGTATTTTATATCGGCGGCACCAAAAACGGAGCTTTAGCAGGAGAAGCAATAGTCTTGATAAATGATAATTTAAAGGAAAAATTTCGTTATTCAATGAAACAAAAAGGTGCTTTGCTTGCAAAAAGCAGGTTATTTGGAGTTCAATTTGCAGTTCTTTTCAAAAATAATCTATTTTTTGATCTTGCGACATATTCAAATAAGCTTGCATATAAATTTGCTGAAGAAATTACAAATCTGGGATATAAGTTTATTGCCGAACCACAAACAAATATTATCTTTCCGGTTATTCCGGATAAAACCGTTTTGAAATTAGAGAAAAAATTTATGTTTTATCCCTGGAAAAAATACGATAAAAACAATACTACAATTCGTCTTGTTACATCATGGGCAACAAAAGAAGAAAAGATTGATGAGTTTTTGGAAATATTAAGTAAAGACAGTCATAATTCTTAATGAAAAACAATATTATATTAATGAAAAAACTTTTTTACCTGACATTTGTAATTCTAATTGTTTTTTCCTGTAAAAATACAGTGGAGAAACCGAAACAAAATAAAATAATAAAACAAGATACAGTTGAAGTAAAAAATATACCAGTTGAAAAACCGGAATATCCTTCATATCTTAATATTAATTTTCTAATGGGCAAATTTGATCCTTCAAAACATCCTGAATTTGTCAAAATAGAGGATAAATATACCAATAAGCACAATGTTTATCTTGATAAAAAAGCGTATAATGCTTTTTTGAAAATGTATGATGCGGCATACAAAGACGGATTCAAATTATTGATTGTTTCCGCTACAAGGCCTTTTTATTATCAAAAAGGAATTTGGGAAAGAAACTGGGCTAAACGAAAAAATATAAAGGACCCTGTAAGAAGAGCTATGGATATACTGAAATTCAGTTCTATGCCGGGTACGTCAAGGCATCACTGGGGTACGGAAATAGATCTGAACGTTCTTGAGAATAGTTATTATGCTACCGGAAAAGGAAAACAGATATTTGACTGGATGAGTGAAAATGCATATAAATTCGGGTTTTGCCGTCCTTATACTCCGGGAAGACCTTATGGTTATAATGAAGAAAAATGGCATTGGTCATATAAACCTGTTTCAAAAATATATACCCGATTTGCCAAGGAAAATATGAAAGATGAATATATTAGTGGTTTTAAAGGTGCTGAAACAGCAAAAAAAATACAAGTTACTAAAAAATACATTCTCGGAATAAATAAAAAATGTTATAAATGAAATCATTACGAATATTAATTTTATTATTTTTAAATGCAAGTCTGATTGCACAAGGAAATATTTACAAGACTCTTGTTCCCGTAAAATGTGATAGCTTGATCAAAGCAAATGAATATAATCCTAATTTTGTAATTATGGATGTAAGGACACCGGCGGAATATATCCCTCAACATTTGGAAGGGGCAATTAATAGAAATTATTACGATTCCGATTTTGATGAGCAATTGGATTCATTGGATCATAATAAAATCTATTTAATACACTGCCATTCCGGAAGTAGAAGCGGGAGAACCTTTAAAAAAATGAAAAATAAAAAATTTAAAGAAGTTTATAATATGCAAGGAGGTATTTTGTTTTGGAAATCTTCATCTCTCCCAACAGTCTCAACTTTCAAACCTCGGATTATGTTGGTGACAGATAGTATTTCCCCTGAAAAAAAAGTAAAATTGGGACAAACCGATACTATAAAAATAACTGTAACAAACCGTGCAAATGATACTCTTAAATATACAGGATTTACTTCTCTGACAAATACGGAATTTTCTACCGATTTTGATAGCAAGAAAGTTCAACTTGGAGCCGAAGATTATTCTTTCAATATATATTATCATCCGGTAGATACAAATAGGGATACTTTGGTTTTCTCACTTGAAAGTAATGGCGGAAACCAAAATATCCATATAATTAGAAATGGATATAACGCTTTGCAAACCTATGAGATATTCGCAGGAGAAATTAAAGTATATCCAAATCCGGTTGTGGATATTTTGAATATTGAAAAGAAAATAAATTCAGATTTAAAAGTTTTAATACTTGATTGTTTTGGTAATACAGTTTACAATTCTTCTTTAACGGAACAAAAAACAAGTTTAAATATAAAATGGTTGCGAAAAGGCGTATATTTTGTAAAAATATTCAATAACGAATTTCTGTTAACAAGAAAAATACTAATTGAGTTTTAAATTATTTCCATTTGTAAACTAAATTTTACTTATTATTGTTTTGAATATAAAACAGATGATAATTGTAAATACTCAAAGAAATATGATTAAATAAATTTATGTGAATTCATGAATGTATTATCATAAATTATTATTTAAATTTAATCAAATAAAAAGATATATACTATGGCAGCAGCAGAATCAAATATGTTAGCAATAGGAACAAAAGCTCCTTATTTTCAGCTTTATGATACCATAACTAAGGATATGGTCTCGATAGAGGATATAAGGTCGGACAAGGCTACGGTCGTAATGTTCATATGCAATCATTGCCCTTACGTGCACCATGTTATGGGAAAGCTTTTGGAAACCGCCAATGAATATATGGAAAAAGGAATTTCATTTGTGGCTATTAGTTCGAATGATGTTGAAAATTATCCACAGGATCATCCTGATTTGATGAAAATGATAGCGGATATGTGTCACTTTCCTTTCCCTTATTTATATGATGAAACACAGATTGTTGCCAAAGAGTATAAAGCTGCATGTACACCTGATTTTTATGTTTTTGATAAGAATTTATTATTAGTTTACCGGGGTAGATTTGATGAAACAAGACCTCAAATGAATGTTGAACCGACCGGAAAAGATTTGAAAACGGCTTTAGATGCAATTTTGGAAAACAAAGAAATACCGTCAAAACAATTTCCGAGTATCGGTTGTAGTATAAAATGGAAGAAATGATAATCTTTAAATACATAAACAAATTTTTTAAACTTATAATGATATTACCGGTAAGGTTTTATCAAATTTTCATATCTCCTTTGCTTGGAAGTAATTGCCGCTATACGCCCACCTGCTCACATTATACTATTGAAGCAATAGAAGAATGGGGACCAGTAAAAGGTGGCTGGATGAGTATCAAAAGAATAGCAAGCTGCAATCCATGGGGTGGCTCGGGATATGATCCCGTACCGGAAAATCCAAAGAAATCACATCATCACGATAAATCCGGAAATAAACTTCAGAACAACTAAGATTTTTATTTCTCCGTTTTCACTATATCATTCATCACATTAATGGCCTCTTTGATATATTCATCTTTTTTGATATTCTTCAGCCATTCATTATTTCTTGCTATTCTGGAAGAATCCAAATTTATATGAGGTAAATCTACATCCAGATTTCTTGCCATCATAGAAGGAATATTATTGTTTAATCGTTTTTTATAAAATTCATCCTTTTTTTGTCTTTCGTCTTTTTGTTTTTTAAATAATTTAAGATTTAAAGATACTGAAGTACTATCAGAATATTTTTTCATTCTCATAGCATTTTCTTTTATATAAGTAAATACCGTATCCCTATTTATTCTCTCTTTACTTTTATTAATAATAGCATCTTTATTTTTCAAAACAAAAACATCCTGTGAATAATCCAAATTAGCGATTTTATCCCAAGGTAAAGCATTTTTATATTCTCTTTCACCTACATCGATATACATATAATTATCAGGTAATACAATATCCGATTCCACTCCTTTAAGTTGAGTTGATCCACCGTTTATTCTATAAAACTTTTGCGTTGTTATTTTCAAATTACCTAAAGGTTTTACGTCACTGGCACCACGTATCAGATTGTCCAAATCAAAAAATCTTTGTACTGTTCCTTTTCCAAAAGTAGCTTTACTACCAACAATAACAGCTCTGTTGTAATCCTGCATGGCTGCTGCCAAAATTTCGGATGCCGAAGCACTCATTTCATTTACCAATATTACCAACGGACCACCATAAACAACATCAATATCATTATCTTTATGAATATATGCTTTTTCTTTTCCCGGTTTTACCTGAACAATCGGTCCTTTTTCAATAAAATAACCGGCTATCTTAATCACATCCCTTAAAGAACCACCACCATTATATCTAAGATCCAGGATTATTCCTTTTACTTTTTTATCTTTCAATTTATTCAATTCTTTCTTAATATCATCTGCACAATTATTGCCGTCAGATGTAAAATCAGAATAAAAACTAGGCAAACGAATAAAACCAATGCTATCTATTTCATTTTTTAAACCGACTATAACGGATTTGGCCTTTGTCTCATCAATTATTACTTCATCTCTTATTATTTCTATTGTTTTTATAGTAGCGTCCGGTTTTTTAATTTCAAGTTTTACTTTTGTTCCTTTTTTGCCCCTGATAAGCCTTACTACATCATCAAGTCTCATACCGGTAAGATCAACAAAATCCTCGGAGTCACCCTGCGCTACTTTTAAAATTAAATCTTTTGGCTCCAATTCTTTTTCTTTCCAGGCGGGACCTCCGGGAATAATGCTAACAACTTTGGTATAATCCCCATCCGCTTGCAATCTTGCACCTATACCTTCGAGCTTACCTCCCATTCTTATATCAAAATCCTCTTTGTCCTTTGGCGAAAAATATTCGGTATGAGGATCTTCCAAACTTGCAAATGCATTTACATAAACTTCAAACCGGTCTGATCTTCTGAGTTTTTCCATTCTTTTGAACATATCATTATATATTTTCAAGACTTTTTTTCTTGAATCTTTTTCGATTTCTTCAAAACTTAATATTTTAACCGTATCGCTTTGGGCTTTTTCCTGTTCCTCCAATTTATTTACAATCCGGGTCAGTGTTTCGTATTTTAAAAACTTTTTCCAAACCATTTTCAATTCTTCATCGTTTTTTGCCCAAGTTCTTTTTTCAGGATCCAATTCAAGTATTTCATCAGAATCAAATTCAAAAGGAGTATCCAAAATATCTTTATAAATTGTTTTTACTTTTTCAATAGAAGCATTTATTATATCATAAGAAAGGCTGAAAAAATCCAAATTGCTTTCAATTAATTGATCATCAAGTTGATATTTATACGGCTCAAGGCGTGAAATATCTTCCTGAGTTAAAAATCTTTTTAAACCATCCAAATTCTTTAAATATTCATTGTAAAATTTTACTGAAAATTCATCATTTAATTGTTTTGGCGAAAAATGAACATAATCCAACATATTTTTCACACTATAAACTATAGCTTTTTCTTTTTCTCCGCTATTAAATGATTTGTATTGATTACCAAAAAACAATGCTACCATTGCTATTAAACCGACAATTAGTCCTTTTAACATAATATTCTTTCTTTTTAATTTAAACATTTATCTCTATTAATATTTTATTGCCTCTTCTGATAAAATCCAAAGTACTTCACCTGAGACATTACAAAGATTAACGATATTGCATCAAAATAAGTTGTAAAAATAAAAAAAATTATAATCAAGACTATATTTTTAAAAAATTTACGTTATATAATTTATCTGTAATAAATTTACAGATATGCTATTTTTATGGTAATTATTAGGATAAAATCATTTTATTTGAGTAATTACTTTTTATATTTTTTAAACAAAATACTATTATTTTCGCTTATATTATTAACTTTTGAAGTGATTTAAACAAATTTGCATTATGAAAAAATTATTACTTTTGATTTTTATTTTTAGTTCTTTTAGCTTATTTGCTCAAAATTTTTGGCAACGAATTGATGAAAATACCATTTCCGTAACAAGAGATATTGAAAGAAATGTGACTCCTGTACATTATTCTGCTGTTTATCTCGATTTGGACGGTATTATAAAATATCTATCTCAAGCACCATTGCGATTTAACAAAAAAAACAAAAGCCTACCTTTATATATTCCAATGCCGGATGGTAACTTTATGTTATTTGATGTTGTAAAATCTCCGGTAATGGAACCCGGACTATCTAAAAAATTTCCCGATATTTCTTCTTACAAAGGTTTTAGCCATGAAAATCCGGATATAAACATAAGATTTAATATTAGTAAAATTAAAGGGTTTTATGCCAGCATTTACTGGAAACACAATAATATATATATAGATCCTTTAGGAAAAAATATCAAGGATTATTATATGTCATATTATACAAGGGATTATAAAGTTGATATCAGTAATGTGAATTTAACCTGTGGTTTTGATGAAAACGAAGTCCTGGAGAATTACAAAATTGAATCTTCGGATTATTCCGGTGATGAGTTACAACTGAGAGAAGCGTATGAATGTGATTCGGTCAGGCAATATAATTACCGTTTGGCTTTAGCTTGTACGGGAGAATGGGGAAAGAAACACGGGGGAACAATAGAAGCCGCTCTTGCAGATATGGTTACCGCCGTCAACAGAATTAATGAAATATATGAAAATGAATTTGCAATACATCTTAATCTTATTGCTAACAATGATAAAATAATCTGGTTGGACCCTGATACCGATCCTTTTGACAAACCGACTTTGGGAACCGGATTGCTCGGTGAAGTAAGCGATGCCATAAGAAATAAAATAAAAGATAATAGTTTTGATATCGGTCATATTTTTACAAATGCCTGTACCGATGTGGGCGGTGTCGCCAACTTAGCAGGAGTTTGCACCGGAATAAAAGCACGTGGCGTAACTTGTCAATATTGGAACGATTTGAATTATATCGTTACTAATGTCACCTGTCATGAAATGGGACATCAATTTAGTGCAACACATACTTTTAACAATTGCAATGGTAACGAATCCTTATCTACCGGATTTGAACCCGGAGGCGGAACTACCATAATGGCATATTGCGGGCTATGTGGTGAAAACAATGTAGATTATCCTTGCCTGGAAACATTTCATTCTGCCTCCGTTGAGCAAATAAAAAGATTTTCCAGAAAATTGGCAGGTAGCACTTGCGCTGTAAAAAAGACAGTTAATAATAGTGAACCCAAGGTAACATTAAATTATCAAAATGGTTTCTACATACCTATTCTTACACCTTTTTATTTGAAAGGAGATGCTTACGATTGTGAAGGTGACAGTTTATTATTTTCATGGGAAGAAATGGATACCGGGCCCTCTGTTGTAATCGGTCATCCGGAGGATAATTCCCCGTTATTTACAGCAGTAGAACCCAGACCTGAGCCGGTTAGATATTTTCCGGATTTATATAATCTGCTTTATAATATAACAGGCAATTACAATGGAGAAATATTACCTTCCTATACCCGTGATTTGAATTTCAGACTGATAGCAAGAGATAATCATACCGGAGGTGGTGGCACCGGCTGGGCTGATGTGCAATTCAAAGTAGATGGTGATGCCGGTCCGTTTTTAGTAACTTTTCCCAATAGTACAATGCAATTTTATGAAGGAGATTCTTTAAGAGTAAAATGGGATGTTGCCAATACAAACAATATCAATGTTAATTGTCAAAAAGTAAATATAATGCTTTCTGTTGACAGGGGATTTACGTATCCTTATACATTGAAATATCATACCGATAATGATGGAGAAGAAGTTATATACCTTCCGGATACTATTACTACTAAAGCGAGAATTAAAGTTGAAGCGGCAGATAATATATTTTTTGATGTTGCAAATTACAATGTGAAAATTTCCGAACCGGAAGATTCTGTTTTTAGAATCTTTGTAGATAATGTTTCCGGCGATTTATGTTTGCCTTATAATTTACAATCCGAAATACGTACTAAAAGCTTTAACGGGTATTATGATACCATAAGGTTTGAGATTACCGGATTACCCGAAAATACAACTTATGAAATAATTCCTTCTGAAGTTATCGCCGGTGACAATGCTATTTTAAAATTCAATTTTGATAATGTTGTTACAGGAGGACATTTTGAACCTAATATTTTAGGTATTTCCTCCGGTGGAGATACTTCGATATATCAAATCAGTTGGGATTTTTATTCAAATAAATATAAAGAATTGAATATTATAAATCCTGTATCCGGTACTGAAGGACACGAATTGAACACACATTTTGAGTGGCAAAAGCCTGAATCTGTTGATTATGTCAATATTTATATATCCAAAAATCCCGCTTTCCCTCCTGAAGAAACTATCTCCAAATCAGAAATCAAAGATTCTTTTTATATTCCCGATGAAATTTTAGATTATTCCGGTTTATATTATTGGAGATTGGAATTTGTAAACCAATGCGGAATTATCCAACCGGATACTATTTATACTTTTTCCACTATTGCTCTTGACTGCAAAGATTATATTTCGGATGATGTACCGGTTATTATCAAATCCAAAAAAACAGTATCATCATCAATTGAAATAGAAAACGATTTGACTATTACAGATATTAATGTTACAATGAAAGGATTTCACCAATATTTCAAAGAGATTTCCACTTCTATTGTGGCACCTGATTCCACTAAAATTTTATTGTTCAATTATAAGCCCTTTAATTATAACGGCAATTTTAATCTTACATTTGATGATGAAGCTTTAAGTAAAATTAAATCTCCTCCAAACGGTACATTCCTACCTGCAAAACCATTAAATATTTTGAATGGAAAAAACGCAAAAGGTATATGGAAACTGGAAATTACCGATAACAAAACTCAACAAAGCGGTCAACTTAAATATTTTGCGTTAAATATATGTTCCAATGTAATTTTAAACAAACCCGTTTTAGTGAATAACAAATTATTTAAAATACCTCTTAATGCCGCATGGCCGGTAAAACCCGATGTCTTGAAAGTAAAAGATGAAAACAATACTGATGATGAATTGGTCTTTACTATTGTGAAAGCTCCGGAATATTCCGTTATCTACAAAAACAACAATGTACTATATATCGGAGATAGATTTACTCAATCCGATATCAACAATGGCTATATAAAACTAAAATATTCGGGTTCAGGAGTCATCCGGGACAATTTTCTGTTTACTGTAATAGATGGAGAGGGAGGCTGGATAGATGTTACTACATTCAATTTTGAAACAGATCCGTCTATAGATGCAGTTGAGGAATTGTTTTATGAATATGTATCGGTATATCCGAATCCGGCTACCAATAATATAAATATAAATATTGATAAATCCGGTACTTACAAAATAGAAATCTACAACCTTGAGGGCAAAAAACTTTTGGCAAAAGATATATACGGTATTACAAACAACTCTATAGATATATCAGGATTCAGTCAGGGAATTTATTTAATAAAAATTTATAATGAAAAATATAATTATACGGGAAAAATCGTTAGGCAGGAATAATAATATACGTTCATAAAATTATTAAAATTTTCAAATAATAAATCACATAGTTATATTTATTTTGGAGAAAAAATATAAAATATATGTTAAATAAAATCTTACTTGTAGCACTAATTAATATATCTTTTTCAGTTTTGTCTATTGCACAGGGAATTGAATTTTTTCATGATAACTGGGAAAAAGCACTGGAAAAAGCCAAATCGGAAAACAAATTGATTTTCGTTGATGCCTATACCAAATGGTGCGGACCCTGCCGCAGGATGCAAAATAATATTTTCCCGACAAAAGCTGCCGGAGATTTTTACAACAAACATTTTATAAACATGAAAATGGATATGGAATCCCAAGAAGGAATGAAATGGGGTTTGCAATATCCCGTAGGAGCTTATCCTACATTTTTCTTCATCGCTCCCGATGGGAAAATAGCCTATACACATACCGGGGGAATGGATGCTCAGAGGTTTATCAAAATGGGAAAATCCGCATTAAAATCTTATGATAGAAGCGAAGATTATGAAGAAGGTTGGAAAAATGGCAAAAGGGATTACGATTTCGTTTTAAATTATATCAAGGCTTTAAATTTGGCAGATAAACCGGCCAATAAAATTGCCCTTCAGTATTTGCGATCAAAACCGGATATTACAAAAGATCAAAAAGCGGTATTTCTTTATGAAGCTACTCAAGAATGTGATAGCAAACTTTTTGAAATGATGACAAAAAAGAAATATTTGAAAGTATTAAAAGAGATATATTCAGAAAAAGAGCTATCGGAAAAAATATATGATGCTTGTTGGAAGACAATTTTAAAATCATACGAATATGATGTTCCCGAATTGCAAAAGGAAGCTAAAAAGAAAATGAGAAAATACAATAAAAAACTTTACAAAGTTTTTGTAAGTAAAATTGATCTTTACAACACTGAAAGAACAGGTGATTTAGAAGAATATACCAAAGCAGTTAAAAGATATTTTAAAATACTTAAAAATTGGGAAGACAAAATATCCTTTATAGAAGAAGTTTCTAAAAAATTTCATAATAAAGATGAAATTAAAATTTTAACGGAAGAACTATCCAAAGATACATTTGAATCTGACAAAAACCCAAAAACTTATATAAATTATATCCAAATCCTTATTAAAAACAAAAAATACAATAAGGCAAGAAATCATCTTGGAATTGCCATAAAAATGGCTGAAGAACAAAAAGATTCCGATTCGGTTCGCTTACTGAAAAGATATGAAAGATATCTTCAAAAAGCAAAATAAAGAAATAAAAAAACAATCTCTATCCACATTTGGAATGTCCGCAAGCGTTGCACCTTAAGCAGCCTTCAACATATATTAAAGATCCTGCTTCACCACAGTTTTCACATACTTCCTTTTCCGCTTTTGTTCCGTCAGGAATAAATTTCTTCAACGCTCTGACAATTCCTTTTTTCCAACTATTGATAGATTCACTTTCTACATTTAAGCCATCAATCAAATCCACAACTTTTGTTAAAGGCATACCGTGCCTTAATACTCCTGAAATCAATTTTGCATAATTCCAATATTCTTTGTTGAAAGAACGGGAAAGACCTTCATGCGTAACCTTAAACCCATATTTGTCAATATATTGAAGATCATATCGACTTTTTCCTTCATTGTCCTTTATTTTTATTACCCACACTTTTTTCATCTGTTTGGGAAGCATGAATGTATCTTCCGCAAGTCCGGTAAAGACTTCATACGGCTTACCATCCAAAAGGCCAACTACTGCAATCCATTTTTCCTTGTTATTCATAAAGCGAACTATTTCCGCTTCCAGTTTTCTGGGTCTTTTGGGAGAATGATTTACTTTAAAGGTAGAATTATCTTCTTTTTTATCATTTGAAACCAAAACTCCTGTTCTGGAACCATCTCTATAAATCGTCATTCCTTTACAACCGCTTTCCCAGGCTTCAATGTACAATTTATTTACAAGGTCAACTGTTGCGGTATTTGGTAAATTAACCGTGACGCTGATAGAATGATCAACCCATTTTTGAATTCTTCCCTGCATTCTCACTTTTTGTAACCAATCAACATCATTTGCCGTAGCTTTATGATACGGGGATTTCTGAATTATTTTTTGCAATTCCGAATCAGGTAACTTTATTATTTCATCAACATCATAATTATTTGCTTTTAACCAATCTAAAAATTTATGATGAAATACATTATATTCTTCCCAGTGATCTCCATTTTCATCAACAAAAGATGTTGTTGAATTTTGATCGTTAGGATTTATTTTTTTTCTGCGTTTGTAAGAAACATTAAATACCGGTTCGATTCCCGACGTGGTTTGTGTCATAATGCTTGTACTTCCGGTAGGAGCAATAGTGAGAAGTGCAATATTTCTTCTTCCAACTTTGCTCATTTTCTCATATAATTCTGGATCTTGCTCTTTTATTCTGTTTATAAATGGATTATTTTTTTCCCTTGCAGTATCATAAATTTCAAAAGGCCCTCTTTCTTCAGCCATTTTGACAGATGATCTATAGGCATTTACAGCTAAACTGGTATGTACTTTTTCGGAAAAATCTATTGCTTCATCGGTACCGTATCTATATCCCAAGGCAGCCAACATATCCCCTTCTGCAGTTATACCAACACCGGTTCTTCTACCTTTTAATGCTTTATCTTTAATTTTTAACCAAAGTTGCTTTTCCGTCCTTTTTATTTCTTCAGATTCGGGATCCTGTTCTATTTTATTTAATATTTTTTCAATTTGTTCCAGTTCCAAATCGATTATATCATCCATTATTCTTTGAGCGAGCCTTATATGTTCCTCAAATAATTCAAAATTGAATTCCGCTTCAGGAGTAAATGGATTTTTTACATAACTATAAAGGTTCACAGCCAACAATCTACAACTGTCATAAGGATTAAGAGGAATTTCCCCGCAAGGATTGGTAGATATAGTTTTAAAACCGAGATCGGCATAGCAATCGGGAATAGATTCCTTTATCACGGTATCCCAAAACAAAATACCCGGCTCGGCTGATTTCCACGCATTATTAATAATCTTTTCCCAGAGAGAATTGGCATCAATGGTTTTTGTTGTTTGAGGATTATCACTGTCTATCGGATATTGTTGTGTGTAGTTTTTCTTTTGAATAACAGCTTTCATGAATTCGTCATCAATTCTAACGGAAATATTAGCTCCGGTTATTTTTCCCAAATCCAACTTCGCATCAATAAAATCCTCGGCATCAGGATGTTTTATAGAAACAGAAAGCATTAATGCTCCTCTACGTCCGTCTTGAGCAACTTCCCGCGTACTATTGGAATATCTTTCCATAAACGGCACTATACCGGTAGATGTTAAAGCACTGTTTTTTACAGGAGAACCTTTAGGACGAATATGTGACAAATCATGACCAACGCCACCGCGTCTTTTCATAAGTTGAGCTTGTTCTTCATCCATTTTAATAATACCACCGTAAGAATCCGCTTCATTACCTATTACAAAACAATTTGACAATGAAGATATTTGAAAATTGTTACCGATTCCTGACATTGGCCCTCCCTGCGGTACTATATATTTAAATCTGTCTAAAAGCTGAAATATTTCTTCTTCGGTTAATGGCTTGGGATATTTATTTTCTATTCTTGATATTTCTTTTGCTAATCTCCTGTGCATATCTGCAGGAGTCAATTCATATAAATTGCCTTCAGAGTCCTTTAGTGCATATTTATTTATAAAAACACTGGCAGCCAATTCATCTCCATTAAAATATTCCGTTGATGCTTTTATAGCAGTTTCAAAGTCTATTTTTTTTAGATTGGAAGAGTTTATATTGTTTAAAAGTATGTTTTTTGTTTTTGTCTCTTTCATATTATACATTAATTAACCTCACAAAAAATCAAAAAAGGGTTTTATTTAGGTTTTTTAGGTGGAATTTATCAATTCTGAGCGTAAAATTATATGATATATTTGAATTATTTTAATATTTGAATATTTTTTTTTAAAAAAATTAAACATTAATTATTTCACTTAAAAATTTATACAACAAAACAAAATAATTTAACATTTTTTTTAATATAATTTTTTGACTTTAACATTTCATAAATAATTAATAAAACCTACTAAAATATATTAACAAAATTAGTAATATTTGTTTGCCCGATCAATTAACTCTTTTAATTTTAATATTTTAGATAAAAATCGTATGTTTTTTGTATCGATTTAAACAAAAAAATCCGTATTTTTCAAACGAAATTATTTTTTTTTCGTTTACTCAATAGTAACATTTAAATATATGTTTCAAATGAAATTTTCAAATTTGGGTAAGCTTTTTATATTAAGAGCTTGCCATGAAAGTAAAAAATTGTTGTATTTCATGTAAACACTATTTGAAAATTATGTACGTTTGCATTTATTTTTTATTTATCACCAAAATAAAAGGAAAAAAACTTTTTCATTTAAAAATTAAAAAGAATATGAAAAACATTAAATATATCATTGCAATTATTTTATTTAATTATTCAATTACTTTCGCACAAGAATATCATATCGGTATTCGTGGTGGAATGAATTTTTCCACTATAAAAGGAGGAGCGGAAGCAGGAGTTGATGAAAAATATTCTTTCACAAACGGTTTTCATTTTGGAATCGAAGGATTGTATTCTGTAAATGATTATTTTAGTTTTGGAACTGGAATTATATATACTCAAATAGGCTCAAACTACAGTTATGAAGGTCCTGGTTATTACGTATTTCCCGAAGAAGGATATTTTCTTTTAAAAAGCGATAATGTTACATATAAAATGAATATTTCCAATTCATATATAGATATACCTTTGAATTTATATTTCAGACCGGTTAAACAATTTGAATTAAAATTCGGGGCATATCTCGGATTTTTAATAAATCCTTCAGCAACAGGAAAAATGTCTTTTGGAAATAAATTCAACCAGCAGCTTAAATATAACTATTACTCGGATAAAAAACCTTCTATTTATGGTTATAATGGTGGATATTTAAGAGTTAAAACCTACGATAAAGACAATAATGAGGTAATAAGACAAACCAGAAAAATTGCAAATGCATATTATCAATACAAGCCTGAGGAATATAAAAATGAAACATTTTACAATATTTTGGATTATGGTTTGAATATTGGAGCAAATTATTATTTCAATTCCAGTTTATATTTGGGGATTAATCTACAATACGGTTTAGCGGATATCACCAATAATAAACTCGACAGGTCTTTAAAATCTCTTGTTGATGATGGAGATTTGTATTTTAATAACAAAGACCATTATATTTACAGGGAAGATTTTGATACCAATTATAACTTACAGGCTTCGGTAGGATTTAGGTTTTAAAGCAAATCCAACCTATCCAATTTTTCCATTAACTGTTCCCAGTTAGTTTCCAATTGTGTAATCTCTTTATTCAATGAATCTAATTTAGTACTTAATTCTACAATCTTTTCAGGATTTTCTTCTGTATTAAACTCAAATATTTTCATTATTTTATCTTTTTCCGCTTCTTTACTTTCTATTGATTTAAGTGTTCTGTTAATTTCGTTATTGATTTGTTTTTTTTCTTTTCTTAAAAGATTTTTATTTTCAGCAGATATGGATTTTGGTATTTTATTTTCAGCGGATTTTTTTTCCTGTTTTAAAAATTGACGATATTCAGTAAATGTACCGTTAAAATCTTTTATTTTACCATTACCGGTCATTACAAAAAGATGATCCGTCAATTTATCCATAAAATACCTGTCATGAGTTATGACAATTAAATTTCCTTTAAATCCCAAAAGATATTCTTCAAGAATATTCAGAGTGATAATATCAAGGTCATTCGTCGGTTCATCCAAAACAAGAAAATTTGGATTTTTCATTAATACTGCCAATAACTGAAGTCGTCTTTTTTCACCACCACTCAACTGGGAAATATATATTTGCTGATGTTTTCGTGAAAATAAAAATTTTTCCAATAATTGTTCGGCAGTCAGTTTTCTGCCATTGGACATAGGTAAATATTCTGCAATATCTCTTATTAAATCAATGACCGTTTTGTCCCGGGTTAGGTCCAGACCCTGTTGTGCAAAATAACCGAATTTGACGGTTTCGCCCATCACCACTTTTCCTTTATCCGGTTTTAGTAGTCCCATTAAAATATTTATAAATGTGGACTTTCCTACTCCGTTATCACCGACAATACCAAGTTTTTCAAACTTTTTGAATTTATAACTGAAATCATCAAGGATTTTTAATTCCCCATAAGATTTACCAATATTATAAAGTTCCAGGATTTTGCCACCCAATCTCATTGTTTCAATATCTATACTTATCGCATCATTGTAAATGGTCTTACTTGCTTTTTCTTTTATTTGATGAGCCCGTTCAATTCTTGATTTTGATTTAGTTCCACGTGCTTTGGGCTGGCGTCTCAGCCATTCCAATTCTTTTTTGTATAATTTTTTTAGTTTATCAACGGTGATTGCTTCGTTATGGGTTCTTTCTGCTTTCTTTTTTAAATATTCGCTATAATTTCCCGAATAAACGTATAGATTCCCTCTGTCCAATTCCACAATTTTATTGCATGTATTTTCCAAAAAATATCTATCATGAGTAACCATGAACAAAGTTAAATTTTTACTCCCCAAATATTCTTCCAACCATTCAATCATATCCACATCCAGATGATTAGTAGGTTCGTCAAGGATTAAAAATTCAGGGTTTTGTATAACTATTTTTGCTAATGCCAGTCGTTTTTTCTGTCCTCCCGATATTTCTTTAATCTTTTTATCGAGTTCCGGTATTTTTAATTTAAACAACACTTCTTTGATTTCACTTTCTATATTCCATGCTTTTAAGTCTTCCAGTTTAGCGATGGATTTCTCAAGAGAAACACTATCGTTTTTCACTAAAGCTTCTTCATATATTTTTATTGCTTTTATCTTGGGATCATCGGTATCGAAAATAGCATCAATCAGAGTAGATTCTTTATCAAAATAAGGGTCTTGTTTTAAAAACGCAAGAGTAATATCCTTATTAACAAGTATTTTAGCATTTTCTCCTTCAGGGCTCTCTTCTCCTGTTATTACTCTTAAAAGAGTTGATTTACCACTTCCGTTTTTAGCAATCAAACCGATTTTGTCCCCTTTATTTATGCTGAGGTTAATATTCTCAAAAAGAATTTTATCCCCATAAGATTTACTTACATTTTCTAAAAGCAGATAGTTCATATTAATCAATTTCAAATTCGTTATGTTTTATTGAAAACATAATATTATAAATACTCATCAATCCACCTACCGAGTAAATTCATCAGAACAGGTTCGGATTTCTTTACCGTTTTCACTACATCTTGATGCGTTGTCTCCTTAATTCTTTCGGGAGGATAGCATTCATTGGAAACCATTGAGAAACCGCCTACTTTGATTCCCCCTTGCACAGCCGCTATAGTTTCCAAAACGGTTGACATTCCGATTAGGTCTCCACCCATACGGTAAATCATAGTATATTCGGCAGGAGTTTCCAAACTTGGGCCTTGAAATGCCAAATATACACCTTCTTTTAAATTATAACTCTGCCTTTGAGCTATCTCTTTAATTTGTTTTCTGAATTGAGGATTATAAGCCTTGGACATATCCGGAAACCTGGGACCAAAATCAATAGATTCTTTACCCCTCAACGGATTATCTGGAATCATATTAATATGATCTTTTATTAAAATAATATCTCCTGCATTAAAATCCGGATTAATACCTCCGGCGGCATTCGTAAGAATAAGAAATTTTGTATTCATTAAACTCAATACCCTGACAGGAAATGTTACCTCTCTGGCGGAATACCCTTCATAATAATGAAATCTACCTGAAAAAATATATATTCCTTTTCCGTTTTTTTTACCGATTATTAATTCTCCTTTGTGATTTTCAACAGTACTAACCGGAAAATTGGGAATTTCGGAATAAGGAATAGAAATATCAATTTCATCAAACAAGTCTTCGCTGCTTAATCCCGAACCGAATATTATTGCCAATTGAGGTAATATTGACGTTTTTGATTGAATAAATTTTTTTGATTCTTTGGCTTTAATTAGTATATTTTTCATATTTTTCACTTTGAAAACGGTCAAAATTAAAACTTTATAAATAATTTAGTGCTAATTCTTGACTAAATATTATAAAAGTACTATATTTGCGGCAGAATTAACGGGAGAGGGAACAGATTTGTTCCCTCTTTTTTATAAAAATATGACAATCTTAAATAAAATAACAGAAGTAATAGAAGAAAAGTTATCAGAGGATGGCTTTAAGGATTGTTATATTGTAGAAATAAAATTTGATCATAAATCCAAAATTAAAGTTTTTGTAGATTGCGATTCCGGAATTCCTATTCGTAAATGTGTTAGTATTAGCAGAAGAATTGAACACTTTCTGGATGAAACTTTGTTACTTGGAGAAAAATACGTTCTTGAAGTATCTTCGCCGGGCATAGATAGACCACTGGTAAAAAGACAATACAAAAAAAATATCGGTAGAGATTTAAAGATATTATTGAAAGAAGAAGATAAGAAAATAAAAGGAAATTTAATTTCTGTTAGTGAAAATGGTATTATTTTGGATGTTAAAGATAAAAAAAGTAATAAACAACTTAATTTGAATTTTGATGATATTAAAGAAGCAAAAGTAATTATAAAATTTAATAAAAATAAAAAATGAATTTAATAGAATCGTTTTCTGAATTCAAAGCCGGAAAAAATATAGACCGGCCAACTTTGGTCAGAGTTTTGGAAGATGTGTTTCGTACACTTATTAAAAAAAGATATGGTTCGGATGATAATTTTGAAGTTATTGTAAATACTACTAATGGTGACTTGGAGTTATGGAAAGTGAGAGAAGTTGTTCCTGACGGAGAAGTTACTGACGAATTGACTCAAATCTCTTTTTCCGAAGCACAGATAATAGATGAAGATTATGAAGTAGGCGAAGAGTGCTATGAAAAAATAGATGTGGAAGATTTCGGAAGAAGAGCTATAATGGCTGCCCGCCAAACATTAGTGTCAAGAATTACAGAATTGGAAAAAGAAGATATATTTAAAAAATACAAAGGAAGAATTGGAGAATTAGTCTTGGGGGAAGTGGGACAAATAATGAAAAGAGAACTTTTGGTTATCGATGACGCCACAGGAAATGAATTGATTTTACCACGTAATGAAATGATCAAGGGAGATTTTTTCCGGAAAGGAGATATGATAAAAGCCGTTATAAGAGATGTTGAGATGAAAAATAACAATCCTGTGATTATTATCTCACGTACCGATAGTACTTTTCTTGAAAAATTAATGGAACAGGAAGTTCCTGAAATAGAAGACGGATTGATTACAATAAAAAACATTGTCAGAATTCCCGGTGTAAGAGCAAAAGTAGCAGTTGAGTCTTATGATGACCGTATTGATCCGGTTGGCGCCTGCGTGGGTATGAAAGGTTCAAGAATTCATGGTATAGTAAGGGAATTAAGAAACGAAAATATAGATATTATTAATTTTACCAATAATACTACTTTGTATATTCAACGTTCATTGACACCGGCAAAGGTGTCAAGCATTGATTTGGATGATGAAAATAAAAGGGCTGCAGTTTATCTAAAACCCGATCAAGTATCCCTTGCTATCGGTAAAAACGGTGCTAATATTAAACTGGCAAGCAGACTAACAGGATACGAAATAGATATCTACCGTGAAGTTGATGAGACAATCGTCGATGATGTTGATTTGGATGAATTTAAAGATGAAATAGATGAGTGGATCATAGATCAATTTAAAAATATAGGATGTGATACAGCAAGAAGCGTATTGGAATTAAGCAGAGAAGAATTACTGAGAAGAACAGATTTAGAAGAGGAGACAATTGATGAAGTCTTGAGTATTTTACAATCTGAATTTGAAGAAAATCAATAGTAACTATTCAGGTAAAATTATTTTTCAGCCAAAATTACTTTACCTGAATATATATAATAAATAAAAAACTTTAATTTTAAAGTAAAATATATTAAGAATTAAATTTTAAGAATGACATATAAGTTATTTAAAATAGCAAAAGAGCTGAACGTTGCAACAAGTACAATTGTAGAATATCTTGATTCTCAAGGATATGAGATTGAAAATAAACCTACGGCAAAAATTTCCGATGAAATTCATGAAATTCTATTGGAGAGGTTTAGCAATGCTATGGTTGAAAAGGAAAAAGCTGAAGCCTTATTGGAAGAAAGAAGAAAAAGAAAAGAGAAAGAAATAAAAGTTCAGGAGAAAAAAAATGAAAAGAAAACTGTTAAAATAAAGGGGAAAGAAGAACCCAAAAAAGAAGAACCTAAGATAGAGGTGCCAAAGAAAGAGGAACTTGAAAAAACAGAAAAAGAAAAACCCGTAGAGAAAGAAACAAAACAAGGACTTAAAATAGTTGGTAAAATAGACTTAGACCAACTGAATAAAAAGAAAAAGAAAAAAACAACTAAAAAAGAAGAACCCGAAAAAACAGAAAAAGAAAAACCTGTAGAGAAAGAAAAAGAGATATTGAAAGAAGAAAAGAAAATTCAAAAAGATATACCAAAACCGGAAAAGAAAGAAGAGGTAAAAAAAGAAGTAAAAGAAGAAAAGAAAGAAGAAAAGAAAGAAGAAGAAGAAGTAAAAGATGATAATCTGATTAGAATGAAAACCCCTGAGTTAAGAGGACTCAAACAACTTGGTAAAATAGACCTCTCCAAATTTGAAAAGAAAAAACCTTCAAAAGAAAAGAAAGCAGCTGATAAAACACCCCAACCGAAAACAGCCGATAGTAGTACAAAAAGAAAAAGAAGAAGAAAAAGAAGAAAAATCAATCCGGATCAGATATTAAAACATCAAAACAAAAATAAAGGAAGAAAAACCGGTGATGATGTTAAAGAAATCTCTGAAAAAGAAATTGAAGATAAAATCAAAGCTACTATTGCTAAATTAAAAACCGGTGTAAAAAGCAAAAGACAAAAAATAAGAAAAGAAAGCAAAATCAGTAAAAGAGAAAAATCCGAAACAATAGAATCTGTTGATAATAGTAAAGTTTTAGAAGTCAGTGAATTTATTACTGTTTCGGAATTGGCTAGTGTTATGAATGTTCCTGTTACAGATGTTATAATGACTTGTATGAATCTGGGAGTGATAGTTTCTATCAATCAAAGAATAGAAAAAGACATAATAGAACTCTTAACAGAAGAATATGGCTTTAAGGTTAATTTTATTGCTGCTGATGAAATAGATGATTTTGCTGATGACATTATTGACAAAGATGAAGATCTTAAACACAGAGCACCTATAGTTACTGTAATGGGGCATGTTGATCATGGAAAAACTTCTTTGCTTGACTTTATCAGAAAAGAAAATGTTGTAAGCGGCGAAGCAGGAGGTATTACGCAACATGTTGGAGCTTATGAGGTAAATCTAGGCCCCGGAAAAACAATAACATTTTTGGATACCCCCGGTCATGAAGCGTTTACCGCTATGAGGGCAAGGGGTGCAAAAGTAACGGATATAGTGATAATAGTAATAGCAGCCGATGACAAAATAATGCCTCAAACCAAAGAAGCTATTAGTCACTCTCAAGCAGCCGGCGTATCTATGATTTTTGCAATAAACAAGATTGACAAACCGGGAGCAGATCCTGAAAGAATCAAACAGGAATTAGCTTCAATGAATCTTTTAATTGAAGAATGGGGAGGAAAATATCAATCACAGGATATTTCCGCAAAAACAGGACAAGGAATAGATGAATTATTGGAAAAAGTATTTTTAGAAGCTGAAATAATGGAGTTAAAAGCTAATCCCAACCGGTTATCAATAGGTACGGTACTGGAAGCTACATTAGACAAAGGTAAAGGCTATGTGACTAACCTGCTTGTTCAAAACGGTACTTTGAAAATAGGTTCAATTATAGTAGCTGGATCTTATTATGGTAAAATTAAAGCTATGTTTGATGATACCGGTAAAAGAATTAAAAAAGCAGGTCCTTCAAAACCGGTAAAAGTTTTAGGAATGAATGGAGCAGCACAGGCAGGTGAAAGATTTAAAGAATTTGCAAATGAAAAAGAAGCAAAAAATATAGCTGCAAAAATCGCTATGATCACCAGAGAACAACAAAGCCGTTCTAGAAAAAGAATTAGCCTGGAAGAAATCGGCCGAAGATTGCAAATGGATGATTTCAAAGAACTTAACCTTATTGTTAAAGCAGATATGGATGGTACGGCAGAAGCTCTATCCGATTCATTGATTAAATTATCAATTCCCGAACTACAGGTAAATGTAATCCATAAAGGTGTAGGACAAATTTCCGAATCGGATGTCCTACTTGCTTCCGCTTCAAACGGAATTATTATAGGTTTTCAAGTAAGACCTTCGGGTAATGCACGTAGGATAGCAGAAAAAGAAGGAATAGATATAAAAACTTATTCCATTATTTATGAAGCTATTGATCAGGTTAAACTCGCAATGAAAGGTATGCTCGAACCAACCCAGGAAGAAAGGATAAAAGGTTTGGTTGATGTAAGAGAAATATTTAAAATCAGTAAAGTGGGAACAATCGCAGGATGTTATGTACAGGAAGGAGTTATAGATAGAAATTCTTTTGTTAGAGTTGTTAGAAATGGTATCGTGGTATATCCTACCAAAGAAAATCAAAAAGTTACATTGAGTTCTTTAAAAAGATTTAAAAATGATGCCAAAGAAGTAAAAGCCGGAATGGAATGTGGTTTAATGATTGAAAATTTTAATGATATTAAAGTTGGAGATCAAATAGAAGCATTCGAAATAATAAATATCGAGAAAGAATTGGATTAAAATATAATTATCATATTTTTCTTCAGTTAAAATAACTTTCTTCCGATATAATACACAATTCAATACAACAACAGATAATATTTACTCATTAATTTATAAACGAATTTTTGTGAATAAAACAGATATACGCATATTCTCTCTTCCTGAATTGGAAAATATAGCCCAGGCTTACGGTGAACCAAAATTTAAAGCTAAACAAATATATCAATGGATTTGGCAAAAAGGAGTAATGGATTTTGATGAAATGACTAATTTATCAAAAAACCTGAGAGAAAACCTAAAAGAATCATATACTTTTAATAAATTACAGAATGTCCATCAGCAAATAAGTGTCGACGGCACTATAAAAACAGGATGGAAACTGGAAGATAATGCAATTATTGAATCGGTATTGATACCTGTACCTAAAGATACCCGATATACTTTATGTGTCAGTTCACAAGTAGGTTGTAGTCTTAATTGCAAATTTTGTGCTACCGGAAAACTTAAAAAAGTACGAAATTTAAAAGATTATGAAATATATGAACAATTTCTAAGAGTGAATAACCAATCTATTGAAAAATATAACCACAAACTTACAAATATCGTCTATATGGGAATGGGTGAACCATTATTGAATTATAATAATGTTTTAAAAAGTATAGATAAAATTACAAATCCCAACGCTTCCGGATATTCAATGAAAAGAATTACCATTAGTACCGCCGGTATTGTAAAAGGTATCAACAAATTGGCAGATGACAATATAAAAGTAAATATCGCATTGTCCTTGCACGCTGCCGATGACAAAAAAAGAAATTTTTTAATGCCTATTAATGAAACCAATAATCTAAAAGATGTAATAAAAAGTCTTACAAATCTTTATGATAAAACAAAGGTGAAAATAAGTTTTGAATACATTATGTTTAAAGACTTCAATGATAGTTTGGATGATGCTGAAAAATTATATAAACTCACAAAACATTTTCCGGTAAAAATAAATATCATCGAATATAATTATGTCAAAGGCGTAGATTTAAAAAAAACAGATGATGACAAAATCAATCAATTTGCAAAATATCTCGTGGATAAAGGAGTGATGACTACCGTAAGACGAAGCCGGGGCAAAGATATTGATGCCGCCTGTGGACAATTGGCAAATAAAATAGAAAAAAAGTAAAAATATTGCAACGAAAAATGTTTTTTATCGTATTATAATTATTATCGGATAATAATTTACATGAATTTGATGTTTTTATGTATAAACATATTTAACATCTTTGCACAAACCCTAACCGGTGCCTGCACTAAAACATTGCAAATTTGAAATAATGAAGAAATCTTTTTTAATTTTATCGCTTTCATTTTTCTTTTTACAACTCTTTTCACAAAAATATACAATAAACGGTTATGTAGAAGATATGCAAACCGGTGAAAAACTTATTTCTGCTTATGTTTTTGACAAAATTTCCAAAAAAGGAGCCGTTACCAATACCTATGGATTTTATAGCCTTACATTGCCCGGAGATAGTGTGAATTTAATAATTTCATATCTTGGATATTCTCCTCAAACAAAATCATTCTATTTGAATAAAAATATACAATTGGATTTTAAACTATCAATGGCCAATGAATTGCAAGAAATAAAAATAACTAGTGAACGCATTGAAAAAATAGAAGAAAAATCTCAAATGAGTCAGGTGGAAGTACCTATCCAACAAATAAAATCATTGCCGGCATTATTCGGTGAAGTTGATGTTTTAAAAACTCTACAATTATTACCCGGCGTGCAATCCGGCACTGAAGGTACAAGCGGACTTTATGTGAGAGGTGGCACACCTGATCAAAATCTTGTATTGCTCGATAATGTACCGGTATATAATGTATCTCATTTTCTAGGTATTTTTTCTGTATTCAATGCTGATGCTTTAAAAAATGTAAGTATTATCAAAGGTGGTTTTCCTGCCAGATACGGAGGTAGATTGTCTTCTATTATAGATATCAATATGAAAGATGGTAATATGAAAGGATATCACGGCAGTGGATCTATTGGAAATATTACTTCAAAGCTTATGGTTGAAGGTCCGATAATTAAAAATAAAGCATCTTTTATAGTAAGTGGAAGAAGAACTTATGCTGATTTGTTCTTAAGACCGTTAATAAGAAAAACCGCATATAACCAAGATTTCACATTTGACTTTAAACTATATTTTTATGATTTAAATGCCAAAGCAAATTATATTATCAATGACAAAAACAGATTATATTTTAGCTTTTATTCCGGAAATGATGTATTCGGTTTTCATAATAAAGAAAATTATAATGATAATATATCTGAAAACGGAGGAGGAATAAACTGGGGAAATACAATTTTCGCTTTAAAATGGAATAATAGGATAAATCCTAAATTATTTCTAAATTCAACTTTAACATATAGTAATTTCAATACTCTTTTCAAAGCGGAATACAGTGATAGCAATATCAAAAAAAATGAAAAATACGGCTTTTATGCAAAATATTCTTCGGGAATAAAAGATTATGCGGCAAAAATGGATTTTGATTATATTCCGTTACCCAATCACTATATCAAGTTCGGCGCAGGCTATATCAATCATACATATAATCCCGGTGTATTGAATTTAAAAACAGAAGAAATTTCTTTTGAATTGGATACCACTTTGGGATATAGCAATTCCAAATCCCGGGAATTTGATATATATGCCGAAGATGATTTTACTTATGGCAATTTGAAAGCCAATTTAGGTTTTCATCTTTCCGGTTTTAAAACAGGAAAGTCATTTTATCACTCTTTACAACCCAGAATCGGTCTGAGATACCTAATCGGATATGGATATGCAATCAAAGCATCCTATGCCACTATGAAACAATATATAAATTTATTGACCAGCGAGTCTATTTCCACACCATTAGACCTATGGGTTCCTAGTACATCAAAAATAAAACCCCAATATTCATGGCAGGGAGCATTTGGAATAGCAAAAACATTTACCAAAGATCTCGAATTTAGTTTGGAAGGATATTATAAAGAAATGGAAAATGTTATATCATATCGTCCCGGATCCAGTTTTTTGGGAGAAGCTCCCGGAGAAATAGATTGGGAAAATAAAGTCGTACAAGGAAAAGGTCAATCGTACGGTATAGAAATGTTATTGCAAAAAAAATACGGGGATTTCACCGGATGGATTGCTTACACATTGTCTTGGAATTGGAGACAATTTGATGAAATAAACGGAGGTGAAAAATATCCTTTTAAATATGACAAAAGACATGATTTTGCTATAGTGGGAACATATAAATTTTCAAAAAATATAGTATGCTCGGCAAGTTGGATCTATAGTACCGGCAATGCGGTTTCAATTCCGGTATTTAAATATCCTTATAGATTTTCCGGCAATGGAAGTTCAGGAAAACCCGAAGTATATAACGAAATAGAAAGTTTGGGAAAAAAGAATTCTTTTAGAATGTCGGATTCACATAGACTCGATTTATCAGTAGAATTTCACAAAAAAAAGAAATATTGGGAAAGAGCTTGGGTTATTGGTGTTTATAATACATATTTTCATAAAAATCCATTCTTTCTGATAAGTGATTATGATTATGAAAAAAATAAAACGGTTTATAAAGAAGTAAGTTTACTTCCGGTATTGCCATTTATATCATATCAATTTAAATTTTAAACAGATGAAACGAGCATAAATTTTATTAATCATAAATTATTTCTAAATATGATTAAAAAAATTTATGTGAGTTCCTGAATGTATTATAAATTTTTATTATATATTTTGAAAATAAAAATTTTAAACAGATGAAACGAACATGAATTTTATTAATCATAAATTATTTCTAAATATGATTAAAAAAATTTATGTGAGTTCCTGAATGTATTATAAATTTTTATTATATATTTTGAAAATAAAAATTTTAAACAGATGAAACGAACATATTATACATTATCAATATTGCTTTTGATCGGAATTTTTTATTCTTGCGAAGATGCTTTTACTACTGTTAAGGAAATAAAATTTCCCGAACATAAAAAGAAATTAGCTGTTTTTTCAAAATTGTCAGATTCTACATGCAAGATTTTTATAAGTCATAGTAAATCGATTGATGATTATAGTGATTATAAAAAAGTAACCGCAAATGTTATTTTACAAAAAAATGGTAAAGAGTTTCTTAATTTTGTTTATCCCGATGATTTAATATCGGGAAATATTATTATTCCAACCGTCAGTTTACCTCAAAGCATAAATACAGGAGATAACTATACTTTGGAAGTTGTATCCGAAGAATTCGGAACGGCAAAAGCTAGTCAAACTGTTCCTCAACTTCCTGTATTAAAAGACATTTCCTATGAAGAAAAATATTACATCGAACAATATGATACTTTAAATAAACTGGAATTTGATATAGTAGATCCGGCAAACCAAGAAAATTATTATTATTTTAGCATTAAGCCAACATATTATAAAAAACTAAAATATCATTTTGATTTGTTTATAGAAACAGAAGATCCTATTGTCAAAGAATCATATTGGGAATCCACTAATGGTTTGATTGTTTCAGATAAAACTTTTGATGGTAATAGTAAAAAAATTTCTTTGAAAATACACTATAACAATTATCCAAACCCAGATGTTGAACCTACAACTCTTGATACCATATTATTAAATATAAAGGGAATAACCAAAGACTATTATAATTTTCTTATTTCAAAAACACAATTTGATAATTCCAATGATAATCCGTTTGCCGAACCGGTAAATATTTACAATAATATCGAAAACGGCTATGGCTTATTTTCAGCCGAAACAAATAAAACAATAATTATCAAATCAAATTAAAAACAAAAATAGATTTTATGGTTTTTTTATCATCCCATCCGATTCTGATGAATCTGGGTTCATTCATTCCCAAAAGTGATTTACTCTTGCTAGTAAAAAAAAGTAACTATTCAAGTAGAATCTTCCCGAATAGTTACTTAAGACATTATAATAAAAAATCATAATTTTTAATATGTGTGTAATAAACACACATGCATCATATACGAATAGTTACTTAAGACATTAAAGAAAAAATCCATATCAAATATTACCTTTTATTCGGATCAATCGCCAAACCGTAAGCTTCCACACCTTCAATCAGATATTCCACTTCACCGGTTCCATCAAGTTTGTATCTTTTAATTCCAGGCTTTTGTAGGGGATTAGCATCGACATCGGCATCGGCAGGACCTCTATATGCCCAATAAACATATCCTGTTTCATAATCCAAAGCAATTCCGGTAATTCCAACTTTTTCCGCATCGCC
>JALSPW010000139.1 GCA_026985735.1 Saprospiraceae bacterium | reverse complement strand
ATTCGTAATTTTTAATTCGTAATTCACCATTCATAATTCACCATTAATCCCTTTTATCTTTTTACTTTTGTCTTTTATCTTCCAAACTTTTGACCTTTTGCCTTTGAACTTTGCAACTTTATCCTTTGAACTTATTATTTTAAAAACAGAATCAGGGTTCGATATTCAATTCATGATTTTGCATTATTTTGATTTGAGCTCCTTGAGATAAATACAATTTTTTAATCGTTGTATTTTCTAAAATTACCGGATTGTTATTGCCTGCAAAAATAGTAACACAAGAGGTTGAATCGGGGACCGTTTCTCCAAACCAATTTAATTTACGATTCCATCCGGATGAATATTCACCAATCCAATATATACCGTGTTCGTATGCTCCGGCATCAAAATTGTACAATAATGGTCTTTTTTTATCTTGACGATCATTATTTACACCCTGTTGAGTCAAATCCTGACCTGCGTCTATAGCCGGTGAAGAATGGTCTAAATGAAAATCTTTGTTGGAAATATCAACAAATAAAGGGTCCGAAGATATTTCATCTGCAGTCCAGGAATAACTATTCCATTCCTGTATTGTTTTTTCAGTAACCGTATGATTTATCAAGTCAATAATCCCCGTGTTATTATTTCCCGAATCATTGAACCAAAGATTATTTTCAAATATATTATTGTCCAATATAGACGTATCGCAAATACTTACGGCATATCTTGTGCTTTCATTACCTGTTGCCATACCTATATTATTTTTAATACGGTTATTTGCAGAATGTAAAAATCCGTTTCCATTAGCTCCTGACAATTGAGCTGCTAAAACAGTTATTTCAAATTGACCGAATCTGTTTCCCAAATCCTGACCGTTCCCATACGATGTATTATTAAAAACCTTATTTCCCGATGCTCCGTACAATATAATTCCGGCACCGTCATTATCATAAACTATATTATTATAAACAAGATTTGAATCACACCACATATCCATTTGAATTCCATTGCCATCGGTTCTTGCTCCGGTATTGTCAATTGTATTATAAACTATATTATCTTTAATCACATTGTGATCTCCGCCGCTGTCATAAGTTTCATCTTCGTCTTCTGCCCTGGAATAAAGATGAATACCGCTTGCTCCCCCTTGAGCATTTTGTCCATTATAGTACAGCTCGTTTTTCTCAATTATATAATATCTTCCGCTCAATTCTATTCCGTGAAAACCATTGTTATAAATTTGATTTGAGGATAATACGGTTTCATTACCGGAAGAACAATCCGAAGAAGAAATTCCAATACCGTTTTGGGTATTATCATGAATAGAATTGCCTGAGATCAGATTATTACAACCCGGTTGTATATTATTATCTTCTCCTATCCACACACCTATATGATGATTGTATATTTCATTGTTTAATACCGAGATATTATTAGCACCATGAGATATATATATACCTGCATTTGTATTACCGTTTTGATTTTCATCATGAATAATATTATTTTCAATTATTATTCCTGTTGGCGGATTAGTGCCCGAATCATCTTTTATCATTATTCCCAAATCTCCTTTTATATCAAAATCTTTAAATTTAAGATATGACGAACCATTAGCTATAATATCATAATCCTGATAATTAATAACAGGGTTATCACCCGTGTCATAAGATTCAAAAACTATATGTGCATAATCCGTACCTTGTTTGTTTTCCAAATACAGGTATTCATTCCAAATATTACCTCTTTTAAAATGAATATGATCTCCTGGTTCAAAAGCGGTATTATTTACTTTGTTTATTGTTTTCCACGGTTGAGATTGGGTTCCCGGATTATTATCATCTCCATTTACCTGATCTACATAATAGCCATTGTATTCGGCATCACACGACCATTCCGGAGTATGTGGTGATTTTCTCAATTTGATACCGGTAAAATATCCCGTAGCATCTGTAATATCCAGATCAGAACCTTCGTCGAGATGAAAAATGAAAATATCATCAGAATCAGGGATGAAATAATCATATTTTTTAGGTGAAAAATTACTCGAATACCTTGAAACCTTACTATATCTTATTTCATCGAGTTTACAATTCTGAATATACCTTATATATCCTCCATTGTTGCTATCGTATCTCGCTCCAAAATTTACGGCAGATATCGAAGCGTCCAGATCAAAATCCGAATCAGTGCTACTTCCTACCTGAATGCCATCTATAAAAAGCCTTGTCGTACCACCTGATTTTGAAACAGCTATATGATGCCATTTATTCAAAGTCATGGTATTGGAACCTGAAGTTAATGTACCTTCTATCGTAAATCCCGAACCGGATCCGTTTAATGCAACAATTCCTACTCCCAAACCACCCGAGACATTTCTAAAATATAATTCAAACGAATATTTACGGCTAATAATAGCGGGATAAGTACCTGAAGCAGGTATTTCAGTCGGATAAACCCAGGTTTCAATTGTCCAATCACTACCATTTACATCCAAGTGATTGTTTTTGTCATTTACAAAATATGAATCATCTCCATCAAAATACAAAGAAGTAATGTCTCCTTCAACAAACACATTAAGCGGTTCGGAATAGCTATTAAAATACCAATGTCCATCCATTTTTGCTCTTACCCTGTATTGATAATTACCGCATTCTGTTACTGTATCCGTATAATATTGTTCATTAATAATAGCAATAGTATTCCAGCTACCGGATATTTTTTTTTGCAATTCAAAGCTGTCACATTGTAAATTATCTGCAATTTCCCATTCAAGAGTGAATATATTTGAATTTTGAACATCCATATCGTGAAATTGAGGATCTGGCAACAAATCAAATACCGCACCGTCAACAGAAGTATATCCTCCTGCATTGAAAGAACCTCTAAGCCTGTACCATGCATTTGATGATCCCCACCATCCCATATTCAAATGATAATATCTTTCTGAAAGCGGATCTCCGTTATTGTTTCTATATCCGTCACATACGGGAGCATGACCTATATTTCCCGTACCTCCCAAATTTAGTTGTAATGGATGACCATCTTCAATATTTTCATCAAATCTATCCCAAAAAGAAGACCAAGAATTAGTTTCATAATGTCCTGTACCCCGAAAATAACTATCAACAACTCCGGGTGTTTTGTTTACATTGGAAGTGGAACCGTCATTTTCATAATCCATATCCAAAGCAATACCGGTATGATAAGCTAATAAACCAACTGCCCGGCGTTCCAAATCATCTGAAACTTTATACATATATTCATTCAACATATCGGGATAATCGTAATATGCGGTATCAAAATCCGCACTGTAAGTACCTTGCGAAGAACCGCTATTGTCATAATCGGTATGACTACCCTGTCCACGATGAGGCCATCTGTAATAATGAAGAATTTGAGTAAGAGAAAGTGCTACACACCCTGGTGCATAGTGATTGGGCGTATAATAATTGGTAACGTAAATGTAGGAAGAATCCTGATCTTTACAATTGACCTGACCCCAAATATCCGGTAAATACGGACCGTAAATTATATCCCACCTGTTTGATATATTCTTTTCTTTCTGAGATTCAAGCCATTTTTTACTATTGCTATTAAAATAATTGTTCAGCTCAAAAGATTTATCGTCTTTTATAAGTTCAAGTTGATGTCTCATATCGTTTTTAATAAGGTTCAATAACGTATTTCGAGGAGAATCTTTAAATATGAAATTTGCTTTAAGTGAAAAAGCCAAGACAGGAGGTAATTTTTCCGTCGGAGTCAGCACTAAGAAACCTTTGGGTTTCAATTGAACCACATAAGCCAGCGTATCATCTTTTTCTACAATAGCGTTTATACAATCCTTGTTGATATCATAATTATCATCAATTTGTTTGATAAACCGTTGTGATAAGGAAATAATCATGCGATTATTAATTTGTCCTTTTGATGTAGATATTAAAAAGACCAATATAAGCAAGGAAAATAAATACTTCATTTTTTATTATTAATTAATCCGGTAAAACTTGTTATTATTTTACAATAAACCTTAGTGTTTTTCCCATAATATTTAAATAATAAATTCCCGGATTTTTATTATTTAATTTGACTACTCCGTTAGTTAATGCTTGTTGTACTATTTTCCCGGATATATCATATATTTTATATTCAACCGGTAACTCGTCCTTCAATCCTGAAATATAAAAAATATCATCTACGGGATTGGGAAAAATATTAATATCAAATCCTTTTTTGAGCGAAACGGAAAGAATTTTTGAATAATTAATATCGCCGTTTTTATTTACTATTTGCAGTCTGTAATAATTTGTTTCCGAAGGAGAATTATCTTCATATTTATAACTGTTCTTGTTTTTATAAAAAGCTTTTTTATCAACCATACTTGAATTTTCCCAATTATGCGAGTTATTGCTTTTTTGTATTTCAAAATAATCAATATTATTAGTATTTTCACATTTCCAGGTCAAAATCACTTTATTATCCAAGGTATTCGCTTTAAATGATATCAGTTTAAGAGGAAGTGTACCGTCAAGAGGAAGGTCGGAAACATCTGTTTCCCAAGTTACACCATTATTTAAAGTAGCATTGGAGGAAGAAGCTGCATTTTCTGTTGTAGTACCCGAACCTTCGTCAAAATGAAATAATCCTGCAGTATTAGAATCTGTTGAATATTCATTCCCATAAATACTGGAATTAATATCCGAAACAGTATTTGTCAATCTAACTTCATCTATTTTGCCTCCAAAAGAATTATTTGGAGTAGAGCCTTTCTTTGATCCTATATAAAGATTATCATTACTCTGACTAGGTTGTAAAGGGATTCCAACTTGGTTTCCATCTGTAACATCTTGTCCGTTAACATACAATGTCAATGTATTATTTCCGGAATCTCTAATTACAGCAATATGATTCCATGCATCAAGAGTCAAAGTTGCATCTCCTGATGTATTGTAATATTTCCAAGATGCTGAATTATTGTCATACACCTGAAAATACCAATCTTCAACATTGCCGTCATTATTGCCATCATACATAACTATTGCAAATGAATAATACCTTTGAAGAACTCTATCATATTCGGCAACAGTAGAGCTATTTGGATATATCCATGCTTCTATAGTATAATCTTGAGCTCCATCCATTAGACCCAATGTTGAATCATCAGAATATTTCACATAATCATTATTTCCATCAAATAATAAACAGCTTTGGTTCTGAGCAATTACTTGATTTGAAATAAAAGAAATGAAAACAGCAACAATAAATTGAATAAGTAATGTTTTTTTCATAATTATAAATTTATATGCAAACAAATATCTAAACAAAATTATAAAAAAACACACCAAAAAGCAAATTGCCGACAAAAATATATTCAAAATAACTCTTATTTAAACTTCAGAAAAACTGATCTCATACAAATAATAAGTTTAAAGTTTAAAAATTATTTGAATTTGTGAACAAAGTGATGCCTTAGCATCAGTAATTTGAATAAAGTGAAAATATCGCAAAAAGATTATTTTTCAATTTTAATGACTTTGTGGACAGACACTAATTACTTAGGACCGGTTGTTTCAATACAATATTTGTTCTAACGAGTTTAGTTTGTATTTATCCGGTAATTTATAAAATATTCCGGAACTTTCACCTATTCTGATACCCCGAATGAATAGATAAAATACACCTCCAAAATGTTTTTCGTAATTAAAATCCGGTATTCGTTTTTCTAAAAATCTTTTTAATGCAATAGTATATATCAAATATTGAAGATGATAATTGTTTTCATTCATCGCTTTAGAAATATTTTCTTTGTTATAATCTTCAATGTCATTCCCGAGAAAATTGGTTTTCCAGTCTAAAATATAATATTTTCTTTTGTACTCAAATACTAAATCGATAAACCCATGCATTATTCCTTCTATATCAAGATTATGAATAATCAATTCGGGAAATATCTCTTTTATTTTCTTTGTATTCCAATTTTTAAATAAATAAAAAAACTCCATTTCAATAAGTCTCTTATCATATTCAATTTGAGAAAGAGAAAATTCTTTTCCCGGCATTTTGCTATTTAATACCGTATTGACCAGTTCCAGATATTTTTCTGTTTCTTCTTCATTTTGAGTTCGTCCATAGATATTCAATGTGTTTTTAATGATCTTTCCCCAATATGCTTTATCTTGAAAATCTATTTTCTCAAATATGGAATGTATTATAAGTCCTGTTTTAGTTCCTTTTGGCAATTCATCAAATATAAAGCGATCATATTCATTCCGGTTTATTTCTATTACCGGTTGATTTATGAGTCCCGGCATATAGTGACTGTCGAGTGAGGAGAAACTTGTCACCTTCCATTTATTATCGATTTTACCCGTAAAGAGTATTGGTTTTTTTGTTGTTAAATTTTTGCTTTTTTCAGGTGAATACCAATTCTTTTTTAATTCTACCGGAATTCTGAAAGTTATATTTTTATTATTGTCACCAAGGTTCTGATGAAAATGCATTAAAGTACCTTTTTTATTTTTATTGTCGGTTGAATATTGTATTATACATTTGTAAACGGCTCTGGTAATTGCAACGTAAAGCAATCTGCGGTTTTCTTGTTCCATTTGCAATTCATAAATACGGTTTTCCTCTTCATTTAAATAATACGAAATATAAAACTTTTCATCTGTAGCATAACTAATGTATTTTTCCGGTTTTTTTATTTTAAAATTTGAATCCGGTAAGATTACTATGTCATAAGATAAACCTTTGCTTTTATGAATAGTGGAAATAGTTACGGAGTTATCATCGCTTTCTATTCTTTGCTCGTATTTATTTTCATTTTTTAATCCTTCTCTTGATTTTTGAAACCAATCCAATAGTTTTTCAGGTCCGAAATTATCGTAAGTTTCTTTTTCATTCAGTATTTCCGCCAATTGCATCAAATTTGTATAAATTCTGTTACCGTTACGATTTTCTTCATTCAACAAATATGATTTGACTTTGTATCTGGAGATAAATTCCAATATTGCCGAATATATACCTGATTGACCCCATCGATTTTGAAAATTTATAAAATCCGATTTGGTAATATCGTTATCAAGCTTTAATATGTCTTCAGTGGTAAAACCGGTAAAAGATGTCAATAAAGCTCTTGAAATGGTGGATTGCACCGGATTTATCATCGCATAGACAACATAGTACAAATCGGTAGCTTCGTCCGTTTCCATGATTTTGGTTTCGTCAGTTACGACAGCAGGGATATTTAGTTTTGTCAGTATTTTTTTCATTTCCTTGGCTCCGTGATTGGATCGCACAAGAACTGCAATATTTTCGGGTTTTACCGCTGTTTTTACACCTTTTTTTGATATTTTACCGTTTTGCAACAGATATAAAACTTCTCTACCGGCATTTTCATAATGCGATTGTTTATTGGTAAGAAGAGGAGATGTTACCATATCAAAAGATGTAGCTATATTATCATTATCATATAAAATCCCCGTTTCCTTATTCGCTGGAAAAACCGTTTCATAGCGTATTTCCTCCGAACAAAACGGATTGGAAATTTTGTTTTCCGAACAAGTTCCGGCGGGAAAAAATTCATTCATCGCATTAATAAAAGCTTCTGTAGAACGAAAATTGTTTTGCATCGTGTATTGTGTGCTAATGTCTTTTTTAGCTTTGATATAAGTATTCAGGTCTGCCCCCCTCCAGGAATAAATCGATTGTTTCGGATCCCCTATAAAAAACACTATAGTATTACCTTTTTCTACAAATGCTTTTTGAAAAATACCGTATTGCCAATTATCGGTATCTTGAAATTCATCTATAAATACAGCTTTATATTTTTTTCTCAGTTTTTCCTGAAGGGTTACATTGTTTTTTACTACCAATTCATTATACAAAGTAGAAATTAAATCGTAAAAAGACAATACTTGATTACGATTTTTCTTTGTTTCAACTTCCTTCACAATAAATTTTTCCGCCTGATGTAAGTAATTTATTAAAATATCCTTTTGGGCTTTATTGTATTCCTCAATTTCTTTTTCATATTCTTGCATTTGAGCATAAACACCGTCAAATTTTAATAAATATGCCGGTGGATTACTTTTGAAATATTTTTCAATAAATTTTTTAGCAAAAGCTTCAGGATTGTTTTCTTCAATCATCTTGCCCAAATCATAAGTTCCCGTTTTGTATCCTGATATATTATCCCAGTTGATTTTTATATAATCTAAAAATTTTTCAAATATCACATCAGTGTGATTTTTATATAGTTTAACTATTTCCGCAATTTGCTCATCTGTCAAAAGATTGTTAATTTTAAGTGTTTTGCCGTTAAATATATTTTTTACAAAATCAATTATCATTTTTCTGCTATATCCCTCCCCAACCAACAATTTCAATAATTCTTTGTCTAAAATCGTAATATGATTTCTCCAATATTTATTTACAGCATCTTCTATCAAGGTATCAGCATCTTCGATAATCTCCGTATTGAATAGTTGTTCTGTTTCAAAGGGAAATTCGGTAAGGGTCATTTGGCAAAAACTATGGATTGTATTGATGGATATTTCATCAAGAAACAACAAAGCATTGGACAATAGTTTAGTAACATGTTCTATTCCTTTGGTTTCAATAGCATGGATTACAATTTTTTCAATTAAAGGATCATAATTTTCCTTTTTATTTGTATGTTTTTGTGAAATATTATATGCTTCACGCAAGAATTTTCTGATACGGATATCCAATTCCGCAACAGCAGCATTGGTAAAAGTTACCATTAATACATCTTCTATTTTAATATCTTTTTCGAGTATTAACCGCAATACGAGTATGCCGATAGAATATGTTTTGCCGGTTCCGGCACTGGCTTCAATCAGATTTTTCCCTTCTATTTTTATATTTACCGGATCAAATGGTTTCATAATTTCAGTAATTATAATGAAATTTCTTCAAAAAACAAATTTGCCAAAATATACATAATATTGTCATCATCTATCTCCATATCACGATATTTTTCCAGATATTGCGTTTCAATCAATCTCTTAAAGTATGGATCTATATATGGTTTTTCACCACGTAAATATCGAGGTGGTTTTATTACATACATAAATTTTTCAAACGGATTTTTTTTATATTTCTTGGAAATATGTGCTTTGTAATATTCAAAACTTGCAACCGGATTAAACGGCAAAATATTTTCCATTCCTTTTTTATAATATTTTATAATATTTTCCAGTTTCCTGTATGCAATATCTTTATCGCATTTTTCCAATGCAATATCTAATTTATTGTCTTTTGAAATAATATAAAAATTCTCAATGTGCAATCCGGCAGCGGCACTCATCCAACGGTACAATTGGATTTGTTCTATCAATTTATTTTTGCTGCTAAAATTTAATAAAACCAAAGAATCTCCGTAAATATTAGCGATTTCTCCTCTTATTATATGACCTGATGACAACTCTATCTGAATATCAAAAGTTTCTTCAGGAATGTTTTGAGTTATTTCTCTGTATTTTAAAGCGATTTCTTCCACTTCTTTACGCAGTTTATCGACTAATACCCCTGAAATATTTTTCAACGGCATATTTCCTCTGATAATTTCTTTACGAATAATTTCTTCCGGAATAGTATTTTCACTACTTTTTACCAACAGGTTTTTCAAATAATATTTATCGAAATTTTCTATTTCAAATTTTTCGGTTTCTTGTAGCAAAACGGTTTCTTCCTTATAATATATCTTAAGAACATTATTAAAATACCATTTAACCGGATGTTTAAAAAAGCTTAATAATTGTGTTGGGGATATATACTTGGATTGCTCTTTCGGTTTTTCGGGTTCAGACTGTAAAAAATCGATTTTATTGTTACTTTCCGTATTTAAATACGTATAATACAGTGGAAAATCCGCATCAAAATATTTACTGTTAAAATTGTGTAACGGATGTTTTATTATTTCTTTTTCAATATCTGAATTTGCAGTTATATAACTTAATATGTCATCAATAACCTGGGAAGGCGGTATTTCCGATGTATCTTTGATATTTTGACCGATATAGCTTAAGTATAACTTTTCTTTTGTGGAAAGCAATGATTCAAAAAATAAATATTTATCGGTTTCTTTGATATTTCTATCACCCGGTTTATGCATAGATGTGATTAAATCAAAACTGTATTCAGTATTTTTACGGGGAAAATCATTCATATTAAGACCGAGAATTGCAACTACTTTGTATGGTATGCTTCTCATTGGAATCATTGAACTGAAAGTGATATTGCCTGAGATAAAACTGCCTTTTCTTGTATTGGCAAATAGAGAATCCATAAATGCTTTTGAAAACACTTCATAAGAAAACTCTTCCGTTATTTTGTCCGTTATTATTCCGGATAAAGCTAATTTTTGATAAATATAATTGAGTTCGGATTGTTTTTTTTCCGGTATTTCCATTAATATTTCTATTTCCTGCCGTATGAATAACTGCCATTCGGACAACGTTCTATGTTTTTTTCTTTTTTCCAAAAAATCTATAAGAGTATCTACAAAAGCTATTAGTTTTAAACCTTCCGATGCATACTCGGATTCTATAAAATCAAGTGGATACAACCCGTAATTTTTATCAGGAGGTGTATATAATTCATCGCTTTTTATAGCATAACCAAGCAGTATTTTTTCAAGTCCGTATTTCCAGCTTACATAAATTGTATCATTATTCATATTGCCGTAAATACCGTGTCTAATATTTGCTATTTCTACCAATTGCCGTATCAATTTTATATTACGTATATCGAATTTACGCCGTACTTCCTCAAATTCCAATAACTGAACTACGTTTTCGGATGTAAATTCATCTGCATGAATTGATAATATTTGTTTCAATATACCAATCATGTTGTCAGTACCGGAGAAGGATCGATCTGCGATAGTATAAGGAATTTTTATATTGGCATTATCAAATACCGCTTTGATATAAGGAGTATATAAATCGATATTGGTAGTTTGTACGAGAATTTCCTGAGGTTTGTACCCGTGGTTTTCTATTTGTTTGAGCAGATAATTATATAATGCTTCCACTTCTCTGACCGGAGAATAGTTTGAAACAATTTCGAGAGAATCGTCATTAATATATTTTTGCGGTATTGGTTTTCTTTTGTTTTCGGGAATATTATAATAAATATCATATTGCAATGTATGTAGCAAATCCGTAGGAACAGGAGGACTAATCAGACTTTCATTGTCAAGGGTATTGATAAAGGAATCGTTTTCGAACAACATAAGATAAAAATCTTTAGCTGTTTTACCGAGGTTCATCAATAATTTGTTTCCCGAAACCAATTTCAATTTTTCTGCCGTATCACCGAAAAATCTTTCTATTTTTACTTTGGATTTTTCAGGTATATCATGCAGCCAAAATTCTTCAGGTGCCGGATTGAAGAGATAAAAATCCACATCCGTAATATTGTTTAAGTACTCTAAAAATATTTCCAAATGGAAAGGAGTAAATACGGAAAATCCAAAAAATGAAATATGAGGAAATTTTATTTTTACATTTTCTATAAAATTACTATCGTTTTTTAATTTATCAATCAAATAATCTCGCATTTCCACTTTGTCGTAAGCATTATCACCAAAAAAATCTTTTATTTTCCTCCAAATCCACCTTTGCCATTTTTCGTGATATATAAAAGATTTTTTGACAGTAGCAGCCTTATTTTCATTCCAAGAACGTATAAATTCCGGCCTGTAAATCGAATACTGATCAAACAAATCCGCCAATTTTGTAGCAAGTTGTAATTGTTTGATTTGATCCTGTTTGTAATAATGATATGTAGTATTAAATTTTTCTTGAAAACTCTCCGTTCCCAAAATATTAAATATAATCCACTTTAGATTGCCGGTATTGTATAAATCGACATCGGTTATTTTTGCAAGCCTGAACAATTGAAAAAGTAAATCTCCCGGTGAAAAAAATTCAAAATTGGAAAATATTCCGTTTTTTTCAGCTGTTTTTATGGATATCCAACGCCCCATACCTTCGGTCTGAACAATGATTTTTTCACTATAATAAATATCCTGTTTTCCAGATTCGATATTTTCGGCAAGTTTATTTACCAATTTCTCAATATCATTTGATATATATGTACGCAGAGACATAAATTAATTTTGATTTATTATTCTTTCATTAATACCGGATATTCTGTTTATTCTATTTTTAACGGTTTCTTTTATTATATTTGATTTCCCCAATATCAAAACATTTTGTTTAGCTCTGGTCACTGCTGTATATAACAATTCTCGTGATAATAAACGATGATTTTCGTCATCGGGAATCACAATTATCACATTGTCATATTCAGAACCTTGACTTTTGTGTATGGTCATAGCATAAGCGGTCTCAAAAGAATTGATATTTGTAGCGGGAAAACTTTTAAGACTACCGTCTGAATTTTTAAAATAAATAATTTTTTTATCGGTATTTTTATCAACACGGATAATACCGATATCTCCGTTGAAAACCCCTAAATTATAGTCATTGGAAGTGACCATTACAACTTGTTTGTCATAAAAATTTCCTGACGGAGAAATCAAAGCTTTTGATTTCAGATAATCTTCAA
>JALSPW010000138.1 GCA_026985735.1 Saprospiraceae bacterium | reverse complement strand
GAGAATAACTTGTTATATTGATTTAAATGTTCTTCACCTTGGCTAAATAGTGTCTGTCCATAAAATCATTAAAATTTGAAAAATATTCTTTTTGCGATATTTTTACTTTATTCAAATTAGTGATGCCTTAGCATCACTAATTTGAATAAAGATAAAAATCTCATCAAAAATCTTTATTTTTCAAAAGTCAAGCACTTTATAGACAGACACTAAATAGCTGTTTTATATTAAAAAAACCCGTACTATTATGCCTTAGCAATAGTACGGGTATACATCTATGGTTATATGAAATGTCAGAACTTGTATTTAATAAAAGCGCTAAAACTTCTACCGGGTTCAAATACCCTGCCTTGGTTTTTATCTGAATTTTTATAACTAAAATTCAAATGACTATAATATGCATTATCCAGTAAATTAAGTGCTGCGACTCCGGCGGACAGTTCTTTAAAGGGTTTTATGCCTGTTCTTAAATCAAAGATGTAATATCCCGGAGTTTCACTTTCATCAAAACTTTGTGAAAATCTGTCTTGCTTTGCTACAATCAAAGATCTTAAATCAACCCAAAATTTTGATTTTTCCCATTTGGCTTCCAAATGTCCGGTTAAAGGAGCAATTTGAGCCAGTGGTTCATCAAAAGATATATTTTGAGCAAATGTATAAGCCACATCTCCTTTTAATGATAGTCCAAGACCAAATTCATATTTTATATGTGCATCAAATCCGTATTGATATGCATTAACATTACAAAATTGTTTTGGGTCGGGCTTACCGGGTAAGGCAAAATCATGATTTACCTTGGCAGTGATATAATTTTGCATATATGAATAAAAAATTCCTCCTCCTATCAATAACTTATCAACAAGTTTTGATGCGGATACTTCTATTTGATTATTGACTTCGGGTTTTAAATAAGGATTGCCGATATATTCCCTTGGATCGGAACCTACTGTAAATCGGTAAATATACCTCTCTATCATATTGGCAGATCTGATTCCTCTTCCGTATGCCATTTGCAATTTAAAATCATTTTTTAGATATTTTAATGAAATGTTTCCACCCGGATTAATATCTGTAATATCATCAATATTTCCGTTATATAAACCGGTAAAACCCGGATCGGGATTATTTACCCCTGCCGTATTATAATCAACTCTAATTCCTGAATTAAATGTAACAAATTCACTAATCTTATAATTACCTTCCACAAATAATCCCAGATCCTGCGAATGCGCATCGTGCCAAACACTGAATTTTTTCTCAATAGGAGGATCAAGAGGAACACCTGCAGGATTTAATTTGACGGTAACATATTTATATCCGTCTCTTCTGATAATATCCGCATCTATACCCGCATAAACCAATAATCTTGGGTTAGGAGTGAAACCTAATTCTATCTTTCCGCCAAGTGTATTGGATGTTACCGGTGTCCGAGCATATACCATCTTGAAATTTGGTCGCAATTCATTTGACATTAAATGATCGACTGCCGAATAATAAGCTTTTAATTGAAAACTCTTTACTTTTTCGGAAATCTTTTCAATCTTATAATCAGTACTCATCAAATAACTATCATCTTTAGGCGAGTCCATAGGCAAACCGGCATGCATAATATCTTTACCGTATTTATTTCTGAAATCCAATTGAAATCTCTGATTTTGTGTTGGATTAACTCCCAGTTTTACTGAATAACTTTTGGTATTAAAAGAAGACGGGGTTACAATACCGTTTCCGTCTTTATAATTACCAAAGTCTCTGTATTCTCCATTTACCGCAATATCAAATTTGTTTTGGACATAAAACAAATTTATTCCTCCCACCAGATTATTGCCATTCGTTTCATATCCCGATTCTATACTACCGTGCAATCCGTTTGCCGGTGGCTTACTATTTCTAGTAATCATATTGACTGTAGCACCGAATCTTTGCCCGAATCTAACAGTATACGGCCCTTTGACAATTTCGATTTTCCTTACCTCTTCAGGTATCACATGAGCCGTAACAGGATCCATACGATTCGGACAGGCATGAACTATTTTTGAAGAACCATCATATTTGATATTCATCTCTTCATATTTGAAGGCTCTGAATGAAGGTTCCATTGCAGTAGCACTTCTTTTCTGAATGCTAAATCCGGCAATATCATTAAACAGGTCGGCAACATTTCTCGGTTGACTTCCTTTTTTGATATCATCTGTTATCACAATCGAATGAGATATATCATCCAGAGGATGAGATTTGACAACAATTTCGTCCAAATTGATTGTTTTAGGTTTTAATTTGATGATTTTTGAATTTCCAACCTCTACTATCTTTGAAAGATATGACAAATGTTTTATTTCCAAATGTTCGTTTTCAAGAGCTTTAATAACAAAGTTACCATTACTGTCAGATAGTGTGGTAATCCCGGTTTCAACAACTTTTACAGTTGCGTTTATTACGGGGGATTCATTTGAAGAATCCAGAATTTTTCCTGTGATTTTTTGTCCGTTTACGTTAATAAAACAGACAAATAGAATCACTAATATATAAATAAATTTATTCATAATTTTTAAAGTTTTTTATATGGCTATCCGGACAAAAAACAATAAGGATATAGTTTTCCGGATAGTTGGTATCTGCAAAAAAATCACAAATCTGAAATTGATATTTTCAAAATCAGCCTTTATTTTTGCATAAACCGGTTATAATAATATTGTAATTAAAATATTTTATCACAAAAAAAATAATGAAAATTGAAATTCAGGAGGAGGTACTATTATCTCAATATAAATATCCTTAATAAAAGGAAATAAATATATCATTGAATATTTTGATAGCTTTTTCAGGATTATATTTTCCGTAAAAATATTAATAAGAACAGGGTATTTTTCTTTACTTGTATTGGGAATGGGAACAGGGCTATTAGGATTGTTTTGATTGTTTTCTTTTTCTTTTAGTTCTTTTTTTAAATGGCATTTACCATTACAATGCATTCCGGGTTTGTCTTTATTTTCACAAAGGACTTCAGAATAATATTTTTTATGCAATAAATAATGTATTACGGGATTCATCGGAATAAATAATACCGTTGAATAAAGTAAAATCAGTAATATGCTTAGTTTTTTTTTCAGAATATAATAATTATCAATCAAATATAAAATTAAGAATAACTAAGATAGAGTACTTTTAAATTAAAAGGCAGTTGTTTTCAAAAATATAGGTAGGTATGTCTTTGAAATAAAATGTTGCTAAACTAATTATGATACATTAACATTAAACTTATTTCATATTATTATTTTCATATAATATTATGAAAACATTAAATACTATAACTCAAACATTCAGGTTATAAAAAACAGTAAAATATTAACAATCAAAAAGACATACCTATCCATTAAGAATATTTATGCCTCTGTTTTAGGCGGGTGAAAAAAATCATTGAAATTTAAATAATCATAACTAAACGTATAAACAAAACGATTTTTTTCTTTTAGATAATAATCCCGTTTATTTTGGAAAAATAATTTATTTATGTAAAGAACCAAATTACTTGATTCAACAACAGGTGGTTTGGGTTTTGAATCGGGACAAATATCTTTAACTCTCTTGATTAAGGCATTAAGATATAGCTTTCCGCTTTGGAACATATCGGGTTTTTCATTGTAGCATTGTTCTCTTGCATTGTTGTATTCATAATAATAGATAGCATAAGCAACGACCACTTTGCTAACATCAATCAGATAAGCAAAAATGAAAATACCAACAAAAAAGGATAATATTGTTTTTTTAAATATCATAAAATCAATGTAAACTAATCCTTTCAAAAGAAATTCTACAAGCAAATTTAATACATTTATGTTAATAATACAAGGGGAAATTAAAATATAATAAAAATTGTCATTTTAAACAAAAAATTACATAAAAAAAACACTATTTGATTTCTGATTTAACAAAATTGATGTATCTTTGCATTTCGTTTTCAAATTGGCGTGGTAGCTCAGCTGGTTAGAGCGCAGGATTCATAATCCTGAGGTCGGCGGTTCAAGCCCGCCTCACGCTACTTTCAATAGCTTTTCGATTATCTCGAAAGGCTATTTTTTAATAATGTTTTAGTATTATCGCAAGTATGTTATATTGTAAGATGATATTTTTCAATAAAAATGATTCTACTTGTTTTTTGCTACAAATAAGACAATCTAATGAATGAACGATTTGATGAAATAAAATCGATAATTGATAAAAAAATATCAATAGAAAGAGAAGTTGATATTAACAATGAATTTCTTAATGCCGTAGCACAAAGAGTTGAGGAACTGATGGAATCAAATATGGAATTGTTTTTTAATCATCTATACAGAATGGATGTAGATGAAAAAACAGTTCACACTATATTGAATTCGGATACCGGCGAATCCGTATATATTTCACTTGCTAAGATCATTATCCAAAGACAAATAAAAAGATTGGAAACAAAAAGAAAATACAAACAGGATAAAATTGATGGTTGGGATGAATATTAAAAAGTCAATTTATTTAAATAATCAATAATTTCATATAAGATTTGCTTTATATTTTCTTTTTCTTTTGTATTTAGTACCAAAGTGAAATCATTTTTGTATTTAGTAGGAAGACTTATTTTAAAATCCGCATTTGCTTTGCAAGCTAAAACATGTAAATGGTTTTTATCAGATATGTTTATATTTATTAAGATATCAAATTTTTGAGATTCCAATAATTCCAGGATATGTTTTTTAGGGAACCCGAACCAATTAACAGAACTGTTATTATAAACAGCCATGCCGAAATTCATTAATTCTCCTTTTGAATCTATATAAGACAATAATTTTACATTTCGTCCTTGATCTTTTAATTTACCGGCAAATTCCATGACTGATTGCATGTCGGATGTTTCTGTTCCTTCAAACAATATCAAAATATTCTTTAAAGGATTCACCTTGATTTCCTTATTGGGATTTAATACCCTGCTATCTAAAATCTTTTTTAAACCCCTGTTATATAATTTATCCTGCAATCCCAACTTCAATTAGTTTTCATTCTTTAATTTCATCAAATTCTCCGATATTTTTATATCTTTTTATCCTTTGGGAAATAAGCTGATCTGTATTCAATTCCATTAATTCTTTTATTTGCTTAGTAATATGACTTTTTAATGTTTTTGCCATTTTCAAAGGATCTTTTTGTGCTCCTCCCAATGGTTCTTTTACAATATCATCAATAAGTCCGAATTTCAACATGTGTTCAGGTGTAAGTTTTAATGCTTCTGCTGCGTCCTCCTTGTAATCCCATGTTCTCCATAAGATCGTTGAGCAGTTTTCAGGAGAGATAACGGAATACCAGGTGTTTTCCAACATAAAGACCCTGTCTCCAATACCAATTCCCAAAGCTCCTCCGGATGCACCTTCTCCGATGACATAAGCCAGAATTGGAACTTTTAAATTAGCCATTTCAAACAGATTTCTGGCAATAGCTTCTGCTTGTCCTCTTTCTTCCGCCTCAATACCCGGATATGCTCCGGGGGTATCTATTAAAGTAATAACAGGATAACCGAATTTTTCAGCCAGTTTCATTAATCTCAATGCCTTTCTATATCCATCCGGATTTGCCATACCAAAATTACGGTATTGCCGCATTTTGGTGTTTTCTCCTTTTTGTTGCCCGAGAATTACCACTGTTTGATTTCCTATTTTTCCTATTCCACCGATAATTGCCTTATCATCTTTAAAATATCTGTCCCCGTGTAATTCTATAAATTTTGTTGTAATATTATCGATGTAAAATTGGGTATATGGCCTTAATGGATGCCTTGATAACTGCACTCTTTGCCAACCTGTAAGCTCAGAATATATTTCTTTTGATTTTGAATTTATTTTTGCTTCTAACTCCTTGATTTTATCACTGATATCAATTTCACCTTCTTCGTTAATCTGCTTTAGTTTTTCCAATTGATTATATAATTTCTCAAGCGGTTTTTCAAACTCTAAAAATATCATATAGGTCGTTTTATATTTGAAATAAAACACTAAATTATAAATTTAGACGGAAATTGGATATAATTAAAAGATTTTTTTTAAATCCGGGTAATTACTAATCTGTGTCCATATAAAAAAGTTGTACTAATAAGAATCAAAAACTTTTTTAAATATTTCGATTGTTTTGACTTTGCCGAAGTCCGAAAGATGAATTTTATAATACAGGATTAATGCATGGAGTAGCTTTTGCTTCTTTTCTCTATCGATAGAAATATCAATATTTTTTTCAAGATCCGAATTTAAAAATTTACTAAAATAAAATGATTCTTGTTCAGCTAAATAATCTTTATGGAATGGAATATCTTTTTTAAATTTGCCTTCTCTCAAATCAAAAAATCTATTTTGAACCGAATAATTTGATACTGGATGAAATCCGGTAAATCTACTCATTTTTAATAAGAAAATAATATGAAAAACAGAAATATTATTATGAGTCTGATCCAGATAAATCAAAGAATTTTTCACAAAATCAAAAAACTCTTTATTTGGTTCTTTTTCTTTGATGCTTTTGCTTATCATTTCAATAAGAAAAAGAGAAATAGAATATTTTTTTATATCAAAAGGTAAATTTTTATAAATATATTCAATCTTTACCTCTTTTATCCTATTGATATTTGTTCCTTCCTTGTTATAAACAACAAGATTTAAAATATTCATTGATTGTAATATGCCTGCACTGATTTTGGCATTTTTTTTTCTAACACCACTGATAATATAAGTTTTTAAACCCAGTTCTTCTGTCAAAATATCAAGTATCAGACTGGTTTCCGAATATTTAACTGATTTTAATACTATGCCCTGAGTTTTTACTAACATTTATATATTGTTGTATCTTAAAGACACCATATTACAAAAATTAAATATCTTCTATTTTGATATATTTTTATCTTTGAGTAATATAATTATGTATCTTTTTGTTTTAATTTATTAGTAAAGTTAAATAAATTTTGTCGCAATAAAACAAAATAGAAGAATTTGTTATTTAATGCAATTTATTTTTATTAAATTGCAGGGAAATTTTATTTATTTAGTTATAACTTATTTTATTATGAAGGATTTTAATACCAAAAAATTTATTATTGCAGTAATTGCAATTTACATTATTAAACAAATCCTGGATTTTATTATTCATGGTTTGATTCTAGAGCCAACTTATGAAAAAATGTCCGATATATGGAGACCTGATATGGAGGATAAAATGTGGGTAATGTATGTTACCGGATTTGTATTTTCATTTCTTTTCGTTCATATTTATCATTTTTTTATGAAAGGTCATTTCAAATCAGGAGTGGCAACAGGATTCTGTTATGGATTATTGATGGGGCTATTAATGGAAGGTGGTGGAATGTTTAACGACTATGCTTTATATAATCTTTCAGCGGGTTTAATGTGGCAATGGTTTATTTTCGGAATGATTCAAATGATTATTTACGGTATTGTGGTGTCATATATCTATAAGCCTAAAGTATCGTAAATTTTTAATTTATTTTCATTGAATTAGGTTGTACATAATTTAAAATTATATCTATTACGAAGATATTTAATATCTAAGGATTAATTTATTAATGTCTGTTATTGATAAATAGTTAAGCACTTTATAGACAGACACTAAATAGTTTTTTTGTTATAAAATTGAACTAATGAAATTAAAATTTTCTTACTTCGTTTTCTTACTAATATTACCTTATTTTCTATTTAGTCAGGAATATATAACGGGAAAAACCTATTTTGGTGAAAATAATTATATAGAATACCAAGCCGGAAATTTGCCGATTATTATATCTGCTCCTCATGGTGGATATCTCACTCCGGATAGTATTCCCGATAGAGATTGTACAGGATGTGTTTATGTACAAGATGCATATACACAAGAATTAATACGACAGATAAGTAATGCTATTTATGAAAGAATAGGTTGTTATCCTCATATTATTATTAATCTTTTGCATAGGAGAAAATTAGATGCAAACAGAGATTTGTTAGAAGCTGCAGATGGAAATGCTATTGCTGAAAAAGCATGGTATGATTATCATAAATTTATTGGAATAGCAAGGGATACGCTGTTAAAATATTACGGAAAAGGTATTTATATTGATTTACATGGTCACGGACATTCTATTTTAAGATTGGAATTAGGATATTTATTAAGTAAATCCAATCTTCAGTTACCAAATTCGGTCTTGAATCAAAATACATATATTCAAAAATCAAGTATAAAGAATATAGTACGAAATAATTTGTCAAATTCAGACTTAGCCGGTCTTATACGAGGTAGTAAAAGTTTGGGAGAATTGTTTGAGAAAGAAAATTTTCCTGCAGTTCCAAGTTTTACCCAACCATATCCAAAAGATAGTGAAAAATATTTTCAGGGAGGGTACAATACGAAAAGATACGGTTCAAATAATGGCGGTAGTATAGATGCCATTCAAATAGAATGTAACAGAAAAGGTGTTAGAGACAGCTATGAAAACAGAGAAGCTTTTTCAAAAGCCTTAGCGGGAATACTGAAAGAATATCTTGAATTACATTACTTTGGAGAGGGTTTTTTAGATAATAACTGCTTGTTAAATGCTACTAATAATATAATTAAAGCCCCAGTTGTAAAGATTTTTCCTATTCCGGTTAGAAATAAAATAAATATTGAATTGACTCCGGATGATAATGCTTTTTATTTTATTTCTATTTCTAATTATTTAGGACAAATAGTATATAAAGGTTATTATACACAATACCATTTTACTATTCCTGTTGATTTCTTATCCGGTGGGTTATTCTTTTTAAATATTAGAAATTCAAATTTAAACCAAACCATTAAATTTATCAAATAATATTTTTTATTTTTTGCCTTGAGGCATGACAGAACGGATTCTATGGAGGAGAGAACAAAAAGAGTAAAACTCTTTTGATAGTGGAAGAACCGGATTATCAGAATCGGGTGGGCTGATATAATCATGCCGGATTAAGGCTGCGGGATTTGCTTGGCTTCATGGATAATCATTTTTTGCTAATTGCCGGGGTAAGACTTGAAAGTATGTGACAGCATGACTTCAAAGCCGGCTTAAAACCAAGAATGATTGTCAAAAGCACTCTAAACGAGTAGTTATGATATTTTTACAATATTTTGTTTACTTTTGCACAAATATTTATTATGTCTGATAGATTTTCAATTATACCCTTTGACCGGTTGCTTAAAATCATACTTAATCAACTTGATAATAAAAAAGCTTTTTTCAGTTTACCTGAAGAAATGTTTTTTAAACCGGATAATACAAATCCGTTTAGAAAAAAGGTATATGGCCAACTTTTGGAAACACCGTTTGGTGTTGCTGCAGGTCCTCATACTCAATTGGCACAAAATATCGTTGCCGCCTGGCTGGCAGGAGCAAGATTTATCGAATTAAAAACTATTCAAACCCTTGATGAACTTGAAGTATCTAAACCTTGTATTGATATGCAGGATGAGGGATACAACTGTGAATGGTCTCAAGAATTGAAGATTAGACAGTCTTTTGATCAGTATCTTAATGCCTGGATAATTATTCATATATTGAGAGATAAATTTCAATGGTACCAAGATCAGAAAAACGATCTCGGCACTATATTCAATATGAGTGTAGGTTATGATTACAATGGTATTTTGAATGACAATGTGCAATGGTATTTTGATAAAATGGCAGATGCCTCCATTGATTTGGAACGAAAAATAAATGAAATAAAAGATATATATCCCAAAGTTGTAAATCTTAATATTAATCCTCAAATATCAAATAATGTAACGCTTTCGACAATGCATGGTTGTCCTCCTGAAGAAATTGAACAGATCGGAGCATATCTTATTGAAAAAAGAAAATTGCATACTACAATAAAATTAAATCCCACATTGTTGGGAAAAGAAAAACTACAGACTATAATCGAAAATTCGGGTTTTCACACTATAGTTCCCGATATTGCTTTTGAACATGATTTGAAATATACAGATGCACTGAATATCATAAAAAATCTGAACAAAAAAGCTTTGGAGAATAATGTGCAATTCGGATTAAAACTTACCAATACTCTGGAAAGTGTTAATAATAAAAATGTTTTTTCTCAGGATGAAGAAATGATGTATGCAAGTGGTAGGATATTGCACCCAATTTCCATTAATCTTGCAAAGAAACTTCAAGATGATTTTGAAGGTAAATTAAATATTTCTTTTTCCGGTGGTGTCAATGCTTTTAATATTGCAAATGTTTTGTCTTCCGGACTGTACCCTGTGACAGTGTGCAGTGATTTATTAAAACCGGGAGGTTACGGCAGACTTCAACAATATATCGATAATTTACCTCTGGACGAATCCGTTTACAGTAGTGATGCAAAGCAAGTTCACTGGAATTATTTGCAAAAATATTCGGAAATTGTCTTGAAAGATGCCAGATACAAAAAAACACAAATACAAGATATCAGTATCAAAACACCAAGACCTTTGAAGGCTTATGATTGTATCCATGCACCTTGTGTAGATACTTGTCCTACCAATCAAGATGTTCCGGATTATATGTATCATACTGCAATGGGTGATTTTGATAAAGCATTTGACATAATTACAAAAACAAATCCTTTTCCTCATACTACGGGAATGGTTTGTGATCATCCCTGTCAAACAAAATGCACCCGTATCAATTATGATGCTCCGTTAATGATCCGGGAAATCAAACGTTTTGTATCTGAAAATACCGAAAAGAAAAATATTGATAAAAATCATATTAATACAAAAAGTAACAATTTAAGAATTGCGATAATAGGTGCAGGACCTGCCGGATTATCAAGTGCAAGATATTTAAGAGAAGCCGGATTTGATGTTGAAATATTTGAACAAAAAAACAAAGCAGGAGGAATGGTCTTGAATGCAATTCCGCCTTTTAGATTGACAGATATGTCTATCAGCAAGGATATTGATGAAATTGAAAAAACCGGAGTGAAAATTCATTATGGTAAAAAAGTGGATTCTTTTTTATTTAGGAAAATGCAAAAAGATTTTAATTTTATAATCATAGCTGCAGGTGCTCAAAAAGCTAGAAAATACAATATTGCCGGTCAGGATGCTGATGGAGTATATGATCCTTTACATTTTTTATTCAAAGTAAAGCAGGGAATAAAACAGGATTTGGGAAAAAAAGTATTGGTAGTTGGAGGAGGCAATACCGCTATGGATACTGCAAGGACGGCAATACGATTGGTCGATAAAAAATACGGTAAAGTAACAATTGTTTATAGAAGGACAATAAAACAAATGCCGGCTGACATGGATGAAATAATAGCAGCAAAACAAGATGGAATAGAAATCATGGAATTAGCGGCACCAGTTAGAATAAATGTGCAAAACAATAAAGTATATTCATTAACCTGTACAAAAATAAGGCTCGGTGAACCCGATAAAAGCGGACGAAGGAGACCGGTACCTATTCCCGGCTCCGAATTTGATGTCAAAGCGGATAGTATAATTATGGCTATAGGACAGGATCAAGATATAGATTTTGTAGATAAAAAATTGCTCAAAACCGTTAAAAACAACTATCAAACACAACTAAAAAATGTATTTATAGGCGGTGATGCTTTGAGAGGAGGTTCGACTGTCATAAATGCTGTTGCAGACGGAAGAAAAATAGCTAAATTAATAATAAATAAGGCTAAAATAGGTACGCAAAAAGAAAATAATCATTATAAAAAAGAAATCTCTTATAGAGAATTATTATTAAAGAAAAATAAGATTACCTTTCCTGAAGTAGAAACTCATATTAATAAAAAACCGGTAGATTTTAGTATTACTTCGAGGACATTGACAAAAGAAGAAGCGATAAATGAAGCTTCAAGATGTTTATATTGCGATGAAGTATGTAATATATGTACGACAGTATGTCCGAATTTAGCTCAATTTTCCTATGAAATACAACCGGTAAAATTGACTTTGAAAAAATTGATTATAAAAGATGGTAAAAATATAGGGGAGGAAACAACAAATTTTCAAATAAAACAACAACATCAGATACTCTTGTTAGCGGATTGGTGTAATGAATGCGGCAATTGTGATACATTTTGCCCTACTTCCGGAGCACCATACAAAGAAAAGCCTCATTTATATTTAAATTATAATGCATTTTTGGAAAATGAAGAAGGTTATTATTTTGATACAGAGGACATCAACAAAATCAGTTTTAAAACAAATAATAATATTTTTCACTTGATCAATAATGAAAATATCCTGCAATATAACACGAATGATTATTCCGTTAAAATAGATAAAAAGTCTTTTGAAATTATTAATTTTGATTTGAAAAATAAAAATATTAAAAATATTGATATACAAAATGCAGCTCAAATGTATATGATATTACAAGGAGCAAGGCAGATATAAAACAAATAAAAAATCATGAAAAACAGAGAAAAAGTATTGGAAAACACGATTCACAGATGTAAAGAGAAGCACATTATTATTCCTACATATAAACAAATGAAAAATCCCGAATTGATTCCGGATAAAATAAAAGATAAATTGAAAAATATCGGACTTTGGGATTTAAATTCATTGAATCT
>JALSPW010000137.1 GCA_026985735.1 Saprospiraceae bacterium | reverse complement strand
TTTTTTTGCAATATTTTGCTTATTTCTAATGTTTCTCTTTGATTACGTCCCGTAGTTTGAATTTTTAAACCCAGTCCTTGATCTGTCGTAGTCAATACAATTTCTATTTGTCCGTTAGGATATATTTTTCGTATAAAATTTTTTTCATTAGGATTAAAAGGTAATGAGTTAATGATTTCTATCACATAAACACAATTGACCAATTTTCTGGCAAATTGTTGCAGTATGTCTTTACCGTGATCATCTCGAAGTTTGATAGGTTTATCTGCCGGTAATTTGTTGGTTTTAATAAGGTTTATTGGTTTGTTGCTTTCAATCCATTCTTTATGTTGTTCTATATGATTTGTTTTTGTTACATTTTTTACCTTAACCTTATTTATTCTTTCGTTTCTTTTTTCAATAATTTCAACTTCGTGTGTATCCCATATCTCATTGGTATTCAAACTCACCGAAATTGTATTTAACAGATATGCATACGCCAATCCTACAACTTTATTTCCATTAAAAGAATAATTGGCTTCAACAAACATTTCATCCGCTTCGGAAGTAAAGTCATCGGCAATATAAGGCGGACGTATAAAACTCCTCAGAAACTGACTTTTAGTTTTATCAATTTTTTGTAAAAAAGAATTAATATCTGTTCCCGTGTATATTTTTTTTGTCCAAAAATCGTTTTCCGTACGTAGTTTTGAAAACCCTTCCCTTTTCAAACTTGCACAAACAGATGCAAAATCATTTAATATTTGTTTTGTTTCATATTCGGTTTCAGGTTTGTTATTAAGCGATATCTCGTTAAAAGTCAAATCCATATAATTAACCGTTTTATATTAATTTTGATAATTGTTCGTCCCATTCATCTAAAAATCCTTTAGGATAGTAACTCAATTCACCGTTTTTATCTATTAAAATATTATGGGCAATAGTTTGAACATCACTTTCATCAATTAACTTTTCAAAGAAATATATTTTAACATTCTCTTTATCAATTTCATTGTTTTTTACCGCTACTCTAATACCATTTATAATATGGTCACTATGGGTTTCTAAAATAATTTGTACACCATTTTGAGCCGCATAGGCTATTAGACTACCTATTTTGGATTGACCTCTGGGATGTAAATGTGATTCCGGATTTTCTAAAATAAGAATATCTCCGGCTTTTGCTTTTAGAACAGATAAAATAACAGGTAGAACATAAGTAATACCAAACCCAACATTTACAGGTTGGTATTCTTCTGAATATCCTTGCATATCCTCAAATTGTATGCCTAATTTAATATAGTCGATATCTTTAATCTCTTTTACGGATAGTTTAACACCGGGACTGATTTCACTAAGCCAGGCTTCTGTTTGGTGAATTAAATTGTTTGACTTTCCTTTCGGATGAAATAGGTTTTCAAATTCTATTTTTTTTTCAAGACCGTATTTTGAAAGATAGTAAACGGCATATTCGCCTTTGTTTCCTATATTATCCCATTGATCAACTTGTATTTCGTTTTTTTCGTGTAAAGTTTTTGGGGATACGTGTTCAGTATTAAGATACTGAAAGTTTTTATTGAATAAATTTATATGTAAATAAGTATCTGGAATTTGTAATGGTTTTAAAATATTCGAGTCAAATTCATATTTGAATTGCCATAAATACTTTTTTAAGTCGTCAAAAATTTCAAATTCTATTTTTTCATCACTTGCGGCATACTGATAAAAAACATCTTTTCCTTTACCAAGATTGATAATATTTCCATTTAAAATTAATCCTTGTTTCTCAGTAATCGCTATATTATACGATTGACGTAATAATAACAAAGATTGTATGAATGATGATTTTCCACTACCATTTAAACCCGTAAGTATATTCAGATTGGATAACTTTAAGTCCAAACTTCTTAATGATTTAAAATTACTTATGCTTATTTTTTTCAACATTGTATTTACCTTTTATTTGTATTTTTCAATTAATGATAAAATTGTTTCATAGCGTTTTTTAACATTTCTCGGATCACCGGTTGCGGTCGAAATTGATTTTTCAAAATCTTTATCTGTATTTAAAATCTGAATAAAATCACTATTCAAATGATCCTTTTTGCTTTTTATGTTATTAAATTCCTTGTCAGAAAGTTTTGATAGTACTACCGACCATACTTCAAACAAAGCCTTATTGATTCTCGATTTTTTTTCAGATTTCAAATCATATCTTTTTCGGAAAGCAAATTCTCCAAATAATTCATTTGATCTGACCATTGCAGCTTTAAAATTTGTTTTAATTTTATTTCGTTCATCTACCGATAAATCTTTTATATGAGCCATAGCCATATTTAAAAAATTATCCAAATCAGGTTTGTAGTTTTCATAAGAAAATAAATAGAATGCTAGAAATCTGTTTATAAAATCTTTATCAAGCATTCTTTTGGGATTGATTTTATATATTTTAAATTCAGGTATTTCAGATAGTTCAGTTATAAATTTTGCTGGAATACCTTGATTTAGTGCTTGTCTAATCTCTTGTGCCGTTAATACCAAACCACCGGTGTTAATTCTTTTAAATAAATTAAATTTTACTTCATTGGGTGTTCCCTCATTAATAATATATACGGTGATTTCGTGCTCTTCAATTCTTCTTTGAAGATTTCTGGGTAATTGATTATAAGTATAACCATTATATTGTGTTAAATATTCAAGATTTTCTAATTTTAATTGTTTTTTAGTGTCTTTTTCTAAAATGAAATTCTTAAAAGAGCTCAATCTTTGAAGACCGTCAACCACTAACCATTTGTTGTCATTTGAACCGTCAAAATAAAAAGCCGGTAATGGTAATCTTATTAAAATTGATTCAATCAACCTTGATTGTTGAGTCTTATTCCATAAATCCATACCTCTTTGAAAAAATGTTTCCAAGTCAATTTCATCATTTTTTAACCTTTTTAATATTAAATCCAGAGTCATTTGTTTTGTCGTAATATCAATTTTTTTGGGATCAAACGGTTTTTCAATTATACCGGAAGACGAGGTGTCTTCTTCCTCAACTTCTGAATATATGTTCTCTTGATTTACATTCATATTTTTCTTCCTTTTTTTTACGCAAAGATAATACTTTTAACAGAACCGCTTCAATTCATAATTGCTGCTAACTTGCTTATACAACCACCTTCCTCCCCCATAAATATCCTAAAATGGAGGAATATATGCGCCTTTTGGTGGCTTATATCCCCCAAAATTAATAAAAAATATAAAAAA
>JALSPW010000136.1 GCA_026985735.1 Saprospiraceae bacterium | reverse complement strand
AGACAAGATACTGGATATAGATTCCGCAGTTTTAAACGCAGGTTTATATATAATCAGAATAAAGACAGAAAAATATGGAACAAAATACAAAAAGATAATAATAAGTAAATAGCATAAATAAAAGGTAAGAGCTTAGGATTCTTTGGTATTGGAGGGTGGGTTTTTTATATATTATCTAAATAATTTAAGAAATTAGATTTGTATGTATTACCTACACCGAACCCATCCTTAATATCAAACAGATAAACGACCTGTTCGGAACGGTCGTATTCCCTGATATTTTCACCGTTTATTATATCGTATCTGTTAATTCGTAAGAAATTAGAAGGCAATTCCTTTTCAAGAATACTTAATGATTTGTTTATTAGATGTTGATCTTTATTGGTAATGATTAATGATTTAGCGGCTCCTGTATTTTTACTTTCCGATAAAATCCTAACAATATCTTTTATTTTGATAATATATGTTTTATATCTTGTAGAAATAATTATTCTATCTTTTTTTACTTTGGTAATACTTTTAAATTTCATTTCATAAAACTTCTTTAATATAAGGCTTTCCTTTTCGTCCCAATCTTCCCAAAACGGTTTTTTTAATATTAATATTACTTCTTTTTTATATTCATTTAATACCCTTTGTGCCAGTTCAAATTCCTCAAAACCAGTATTAAGAACGACAGGAGGTATATCATAATTATCTCTTTTCAACTTATCTAAAATCATAAAAGCATCTCCTCCATACAATTTAATATCTAAAAAGATTAAATCAGGCCTGTATTCGATTATTGCTTCCACTCCGGAATCAACACATTTAGCATTACATATAACCTCAAGCTCTTTAGAGCCATTTATAGCATCGGTTAATGTTTTACTTACAATATCTTCATCATCTATTATGCAAACTTTTAATTTATTTTGTTTCATTTTTACTGGATTTTAAGTCATATTTCAAAAACATAATCTTTTGGTATCCTGATTATTACCTTTGTTCCAAATTTCTCTCTATTTACTTCATATATTTCATCTTCAAATATACTAATAATTTTTCTTTTATTCTTTTTATTTTGGTTAAATATAAAATATAATTGTTTTAGCATTTTTATTCCGTACATTGTACCCTTAGAACCAATTCTTTTTGCTTTTATTCTACCTATTCCATCGTCTGTAATAATGATTATATTATCGAGCGTATCATCATCAATTTCCAGTTTAACAAAACTGGATTTTATCCTGTTTCTCAGACCGTGTTCGATTGCATTTTCTATATGAATTTGTATTTGCATTACTATTACATCCATTTGTTTTAAATGTGGCGGAAGTATCGGGGGAATATATTCAAAGCTATCCCCAAATCTCAATTTTTGTATGGTGATATAATTCTCAACTAATCTCAATTCTTTTTTGATATTGTGAAACGCCACTCCGGATTTACTCCTTTTCAATATATAACTGATATTATCAGACAGCCTGCCAACCATCTTGGTCATATCTTTATCTTTGTAATAACGTGATTGAATCCAATGAAGGCTGTTATTGATAAAATGAGGATTAAAGCTGCTTATGATTGCTTGTACTTTTAGATTTTCTGCTTTATTCTTATACTCAGACACCAGTAATTGCTTAGCTGATAATTTTTTTATTTGTTCTTTATAAAAATATAAAATTCCAATAATCATAAATAATATAAAGCTGGCAATTATCATCCTTGTCCAAATATTTTCAGCAAAAGTATAAGGAACATTAATCCTGAGGTTAATATTATCTTTGACAATTCCATTTTTATAGGCCTTTACTATTAGATCATACATTCCGGGACTAATATAATCAATATTCACCCTATTGTTATTACTTCTAAACTGATATAAAATAGTATCTTTTTTTTCATTGGTTATTAAATATTGGTAATATATATTATTGAGAAATGACGGATTACTCTTAGGAGAAAAACTTAAGGATAGGTTTCTTTTGACAGGATTAATCTCAATTACCCCACCCTTTTGTTCCAAATATGAATTCCCGTTTTTAATATAGTCAAAAGTTAATTCAACCGGAAATGTATCAATAGATATACCGTTCATATTTATCCTAAATAACCCATCGAGTACAGCTACCCACAAAAACTTTTTTTCATCATAAAACATTCCGTTTTGTTGTACTCCTTTATCATTTATATCTTCTCCGAAAACCAATTGATGTATTTCTGTATTTTCTATACCCTTGGAATAATCTTTTTTCGCAATAAAACTCAATGCTGTTAAATTCCCAACAACTATATATTTTTTAGTTGATACGATTGAATTAACAGTTGAGTTATCATTGTTGGGGAGCACTACCTTAACAGCTTTTGCGAAAATATTTTCACTGTGTATATCAAATTTGGATATATCTTTTACCAAATACAATCCTTTATTGGATCCCAACCACATTTGATCATATTCATCTATAAGCATAGATATAATCCCAAAGGTCTTACTGTCATTAATATTAAACCCAAATGTTATCGCCGTGTCACTCTTAATGTCATACACGGCTACACCGGTCGAGTATCTCCCCATCCAGATTCTACTGTTTTTATCCTGGTCAAAAGTTTGAACGTTTGCAAGAGTATTACCTTTTGATTTTCCTATAGTATGGAAATATACTGTTGATTCAATAACGCTATCCACCAATCCTAATCCATAATTATTGAGCCCCAATGCAATCCTGCCATCATTTAAAGTATCGATAAAATAACCGGGTACGTATTGTTCCTCACCATCTACAATTGTTTTAAGTCCACTTAATGTATCGTCTTTTAATCGTAAAATAGCAGGTGATACTTCTTTAAAAAACCAGACTTCATCTTTATTTATTTTTTTTGCACCGGGTAGTATATTTTCCAAATTACCTTCATAAACTTTTGACCTTAAGTTTTTGAATTTATCATTGATTATTTTTGAGATTCCCGAACCATATCCCCCAACCCATAAGCTACTATCGTATTCAATTATAGTAGAAATATTCGACCCTAAACCGGAATTAGCCTTATTAAAATAACTTATAAACGGATTCATTTTATAAACACCACCAAATGAGGTAACAAAAAACATATCTTCCCTGATTTTTGAAATGTTGCAGGCAGCCATATCAATTTCACCAACATAATCTAAAGTACAATTTGTGTCGAGAGTGTAAGCATACTTCTTATTACCATCTTCAACAAAAAAGGAAAATGGGGATTCTTCACTTCCATTGAAATTA
>JALSPW010000135.1 GCA_026985735.1 Saprospiraceae bacterium | reverse complement strand
TGATTTTATTAAAATTTATATATTCTTTTAATAAAAAATTTTCATATTTTTTTCTTTCATTTACTTTTTCAGATATATTTATTAGTAATAATATTCCCGTAAATATGAGAGTGGAGATAAAAAAAATTTTTTTCATAGCAAGATTTTAATTTGAGCTAAATGGAATGATGCTTTTGTTGATTTTGCAAATTTAACATTTTTATTATGGTTTGAACGAAAAATGTTGATTTTTGAAACTTTGAACTTAGAACTTTGATTTTTGGTTTTTTCTTGGGGGCAATTGTTTTGAAATTTTAATATAAAGGAAAGAAAAAAACCGGTAGGGATTTTCCCTGCCGGTTTTTTTTGCGCCTCCACAAGGACTTGAACCTTGGACCTACGGATTAACAGTCCGCCGCTCTAACCAACTGAGCTATGGAGGCATATATTTAACTTTTCTTTAAAAGCGAGTGCAAAAGTAATAATTTAGTATTTAAATCACCAAATAATTATAGATTTTTTTATTCTTTTTTCTAAAAAAAATTAAAATATGTGGTTTATCTCAAATAAATTGTTGAATTTTGCATTATAAGTTATGATATGGTGCTTGTTTATATATTTATAAAAATTTTAAAATTTTTATTTTGAAAAATCAAGTACTTTATAGACAATTACTTTATAATAATCCGTATTTAGTATTGTTGATATAAAAAAATAAAAATTATAAACAGATGAAACGAACATGAAATTTATTAATCATAAAATATACAAATAAATGATTAAAAAAATTCATGAGAGTTCCTGAATGTATTATAAATTTTTATTATATTTTTAGGAAATAAAAATTATAAACAGATGAAAAGTAAAAAATTTCTTTTAATTTCTCTTGTATTAATAATAGCGGTTGTGGGATTTGTTTATTATTCGAGTAGAGATAATTTTGAGGACTTGGAAAAGCTTGGCAAACAACTTCCAAAAAGTCATATTAAGACCAAAGCTCAAATTACTAAACTTGATGAAATAAAAAATCATTCGGTTTTGATAGGTAAAACAAAATATTCTAATGGATTTTTATATACTTATATCTTTGATGCAAATGGTAAAAAATATATGGGTAATTATTTCACTAAAGTTCGTCAATTTGAAATAAATGATAGTATTCCAGTGATATATTTACCAGATAATCCCAAAGTAAATGAATATAAAAGATGATACTTTTGAAAAACTGTTAATATCCGTAAAGAATATTTCGGAATCGGCAGGAGATATTATTATGAATGTATATGCTACCGATTTTTCCAAAAGTATAGAAAATAAAAAAGATAATAGTCCTGTTACAATAGCCGATAAAGAAGCTAATAAATATATTGTAGATAGATTGAAGGAGTTGACTCCCGGCATTCCTGTCATTGCTGAAGAAAGTGTTAAGGTGGGTTTTGATAAAAGAAAAGATTTTAAATTTTTTTGGCTTGTAGATCCATTGGACGGAACAAAAGAATTCATCAGCAGAAATGGTGATTTTACCGTTAATATTGCTTTAATGCAAAAAAACAAACCGGTAATGGGGGTTGTTTATGTACCTGTTGAAAAAAAAACATATTGGGCGATTAAAGATAAAGGAGGATTTTTGGAATATAAAAACCGTCTTCAAAAATTAAAAACCAAAAAAGTAAAACTTGATAAAAAGAATCTTATTATTTTGGTTTCAAGGTCGCATTTGGATAATAAAACAAAAGAATATATAAAAAAATTTAAAGAACCTGTTGTTAAACAAAGAGGAAGCGCATTGAAATTTTTATTAATAGCAGAAGGGAAAGCGGATATATATTTTAGATTTTCACCTACTATGGAATGGGATACTGCTGCTTCACATATTATTCTTAAAGAAGCCGGAGGTAATATTGTGGATATTGAAGAAAAAAAAGAATTGCTATATAATAAAAAGTCTATGATAAATCCCGGGTTTATTGCTATGTCAAACACAAATTTTAAAAAGGATGAATCAATTTAGTATATTGATAATCACATATAATGAAGAAAATATTATAGGACGCTGTATAGATGCAGTGTCAGGAATAAGTGATGATATAGTGATTGTTGATGCTTTTAGTGAGGATAAAACGGTAGAAATAGCAAAATCAAAAAATGCTAAAGTTTTTTTAAAAAAATGGGAAGGATATTCGGAGGCTAAAAATTTTGGTGCGGCAAAATGTAAAAACGACTGGATAATTTCGCTGGATGCAGATGAGATCGTTTCTGAAGAATTTATAAAAAACATAAAAAAACTAAAACCTATTAATAATATTGTATATCAAATCAATATTAAAGGAAATTTTTTAGGTAAATGGATTTATCACTCGGGTTGGTATCCATCATGGAAAAAAAGAATTTATAATAAAAAATATTTTTATTGGAATAATGCTATAGTACATGAATCTTTGGTAGGCAAAATCAAGTTTGATTTAAAAAATATTAAAGGAGATATATTGCATTACAGTTATGAAAATATTAACGATGTGAAAAATAAATCTGATAAATATGCGAGACTTTTAGCAAAAAATATGATAAAAAACAATATAAAACCCGGTTTTTTAAAACGAATAATCGGTAGTAGCTTTAAGTTTATTAATACTTATATATTTAAATTTGGGTTTTTAGATGGTAAAGCAGGTTACTTAATAGCTAAAATGAATGCAGATATAGTAAAAAAGAAAATTTATTATTATGATTTGTTTATAAATGAAGCAAAAGCAAAAAAATAAATAATTTCAGTAGTAAATATAGGCTTTTAGTACTATTTTATAATATTAAAAATGATTTTTAACCCCAAAAGTAAAATAAAGTTTAAAAAATTTGGTTATTTAATAAAAAAGCCAGTAATTTGTACTTAAAATAAATCTAAATAAGAAAAAATAAGAAGCATTATGTCAGAAATGGATTTCAATAAGAAACTCGAACAGTGTACTCCTACGTTAAAATCATTTGCATTCAATTTAACTAAGAATGATGAAGAAGCGGAGGATTTATTACAAGATACAGCATATAAAGCGATTTTAAATCGTGAAAAATTCAGAGCAGGTACCAATTTTAAAGCCTGGTTATTTACAATAATGAAAAATACTTTCATCAATGATTACAGGCGAAAGGTAAGGAGAAATACTGTTATGGATAGTACGGACAATCAATATTTTATTAATTCATCAACTTCGATAATAAAAAATGAAGCTGATTCTCAGATATTATTGGAAGAATTAAATAATTTAATTGATTTGTTGGATGAAAATTTAAGGGAACCTTTCAGGATGCATTTTTACGGATATAAGTATCAGGAGATAGCGGATAAAACCGAAATTCCTTTAGGAACAGTAAAAAGTAGAATCTTTATAGCTAGGAATGAATTGAAAAAACTTATAGCTAAAAATTATATTGAAAGTTTTCCACAGGAATATTGCAAGAAAAAATGTGCATGATTTGTATATAGTAAATAAGTTTTGGATAAAAAGCCATCGAAATATTCGATGGCTTTTTTTATTCTATATTATTTTTATAACTATTCAGGGATAATCACTTTTGTATAAGAATGCGCACTTATTTTTTACCTAGTAGTAAAGCTCTGTTGTATTCAAAATTCATCCTGGCTATATTTGTAACGGAGATTTCTTGCGGGCATTCCATTTCACAGGCTTCCGTATTGGTGCATGAACCGAATCCTTCTGCATCCATAGCATCAACCATAGCGACCACTCTTTTTTCTCTTTCAATTTCTCCCTGAGGCAAAGTTGCCAATTGGGTTATTTTTGCAGATGTAAATAATGCCGCACTTGAATTTTTACAAGTGGCAATACAAGTTCCGCATCCGATACAAGCAGCTGAATCAAATGCATCTTCTGCATCCATTTTTCCTATAGGTAAAGAATTGGCATCAGGGGCAGATCCTGTATGAACCGAAACAAAACCTCCTGCTTGCATTATTCTATCCATTGCACTTCTATCGACTTTAAGGTCTTTAATCACTGTAAATGCACTTGCCCTTAACGGTTCTACCAAAATGGTATCTCCATCTTCAAAATGACGCATGTGCATTTGACAGGTGGTTGTATGATGATGATGTCCGTTTGGTCTTCCATTGATTGTAAGACCGCATTGTCCACAAATTCCTTCACGGCAATCCGAATCAAATTCAACAGGAATTTTATCTTCATGAATCAATTGTTCATTAAGAACATCAAGCATTTCCAGAAATGACATATCCGGATTTAAATCATTCAATTTATATGTTTCAAAGTGGCCTTTGGATTTTGAATTTTTTTGCCTCCAAACTTTAAGAGTAACATTCATTATTATAAATTTTATTTTTTTTTAATAGATGCTTAGCGCAAGTAACTTTATTCTCATTGATTTATTTATAACTTCTAACCGATGGTTTGACAACTTCAAACGTTAATTCTTCTTTATGTAATTTAGGTGTTTTTCCATAACCTGTATATTCCCAAGCGGAGACATACATATATTCATCATCATTTCTCAATGCTTCTCCATCTTCCGTTTGATATTCTTCCCTGAAATGAGCACCACATGATTCATCTCTGTCATAAGCATCATGAGCCATTAATTCTGCCAATTCCAAAAAATCGGCAACTCTACCGGCTTTTTCCAATTCAGAATTAACTTCATAGATACCACCGGGAACTTTTAAATTTGTCCAAAAATCTTCACGTAATTCCCTTATCAGTTTTATACCTTCTTCTATACCTTTTTTATTTCTGCTAACACCAACATGGTGAAACATTATTTTTCCAAGTTGTTTATGATAATATTCAGCGGATTTTGTTCCTTTGATAGAAATAAATTTTTTCAATCTTTCGACAGCATCTTCTTCAGCTTTGTCAAATTCAGGTGTATCGGTAGGAATCTTCCCGGTTCTGATTTCATTTGATAAATAATTTCCTATAGTAACCGGAACAATAAAATATCCGTCAACACTGGCTTGGAGCAAAGAGTTAGCACCCAAACGATTAGCGCCATGATCGGAAAAATTGGCTTCACCTACTGCATATAAACCCTGTATAGTAGTCATCAACTCATAATCGACCCATAGTCCACCCATTGTAAAGTGTGCAGCCGGAGAGATCATCATCGGTTGTTTATAAGGACTCATACCGGTTATTTTTTCATACATTCTGAACAGGTTACCATACCGGTCTCCGATTTCTTCTGCGCCATATTCTTTAATGGCATCTTTAAAATCAAGATAAACAGCATTTTTATTAGGACCTACTCCTTTTCCTGCATCGATTTGTTCCTTTGCTGACCTGGAAGCGATATCACGAGGAGCCAGGTTTCCAAATGCAGGATATTTTCTTTCCAAATAATAATCTCTTTCTTCTTCCGGAATATCATTTGGGAATCTGTCATCTCCTTTTAGTTTAGGTACCCATATTCTTCCGTCATTACGAAGAGCTTCCGACATCAATGTGAGTTTTGATTGATAATCACCTGATTGAGGTAAGCAGGTCGGATGAAACTGTACCCAGCTAACACCTGCCATAAAAGCACCTTTTCTATGAGCTTTCCAGGCAGCAGAGGCATTGGAGCCAATAGCTAAGGTTGAAAGATAATAGATTTTACCATATCCTCCCGATGCGAGAATTACTGCATGTGCACTATGCCTTTCTATTTCGCCGGTTATAAGATTTCTGGCAATAATTCCTCTTGCTTTACCATCAATAACTACTAATTCAAGCATCTCATGTCTGTTATAAGACTTGACATGTCCAAGACCTATTTGACGCATAAGCACGGAATAAGCACCAAGCAGCATTTGTTGTCCGGTTTGACCTTGAGCGTAAAATGTTCTTTTTACCTGAACACCACCAAAAGATCTGTTAGCTAAGACACCACCATATTCTCTTGCAAATGGTACTCCTTGAGCTACTGCTTGATCGATTACATTAGCGGAAATTTCGGCAAGACGATAAGTATTGGCCTCTCTTGATCTAAAATCGCCACCTTTTAAGGTATCATAAAAATGCCTGAAAACATTATCGCCGTCATTTTGATAATTCTTTGAAGCATTAATGCCACCCTGGGCAGCTACGGAATGTGCTCTTCTCGCAGTATCTTGGAAAAAGAAAACTTTTACATTGTAACCGAGTTCACCCAATGTAGCAGCAGCCGGTGCTCCGGATAGACCGGTACCAATAACTATAACATCAAGCTTTTTTTTGTTAGCCGGATTCACCAACTTACAATGTTCTTGATAATTTTTCCATTTTTTTTCCAATGGTCCGTCAGGAATTTTAGCATTTAACATAATCTACAAATTTTTTAAATAAATAATAGCAGGAATAATAGCAAAACCCAGGCTCATTAATATAGCAAAAGTAATACCTATATATTTTGTCAATTTTATATACCATTTATTGTATACCCCCAATGTTCTGAATGCACTCCATATACCATGGGCTAAATGAAAACCAAGTGCAATAAAAGCAACGATGTAAATAGCTACATACCATCCTTGCTTAAATGATTCGTGAACAATAAGAAAAATATCTTTATTACCTTTTTCATCTACAGGAATATTACCGAATTTATACATATACCAATAATCCTTGAAATGGAGAATCAAAAATAACAATATGATAACACCCAATATTCCCATATTTCTGGAAAACCATGAACTGTTTACTCCTCTTTTGTCAACTTTCAACCCTTGTCCGTTAGATTTCCGATTTTCAAGTGTGATCAATAAAGCATCCAAAATATGTATAATAAGTGTAGCATACAACACATAAGCAATTATTTCAATAATAATATTATGTGACAATAAATGGGAATACCAATTGTATTGCAAATGCGCTTGTTCATAAGGCAATAATAATTGAAAATTGCCTAATAAATGAATGATCAAAAAGAATGCGATAAACAAACCGGTCAGCGACATAAATATCTTTCTGATCAAGGTGTTTTTAAATATTACAGATGTGCCCATATTGTTTTGGCTTTTTGTTAATAAATATTTCAATGGACGAAGATATTGTTTAAAACCTTTACCAGTCTAATAAAATATAAATATTAATTTTTATTTTAAAACAATATAAATTGACTTATTTATATTTGATTTAATTATAAATTATATATAAAAAGACAATTAAGTATGAAATAATAAAAAATAATAAAAGAATACAATTATTTTTGTTGAAATATAAAATCAACTTTTATAATTTCTTATTTAATTTCGTGGAAACACTATTTAAGGGAATTACAAGATTAAAATGATTACAAATGAAACTTACATGAATTTATTTAAATATAATTTTATGGAGAATAATGATTAAAAAATCATATAAGTTTTTTAATGTATTACAAATTTTTTGTAAGCTTTTACAAAATAAAAAGTTTTAAACAGATGAAATGGATAATTACTTTTTTTAAGTCTAGTCTCGGTAGAAAATTGATTATGGCTCTCACAGGCTTGTTTTTGATTGTATTTTTAATGATACATCTGACTGGGAATTCACTATTATTATTAAATGATGAAGGAGAAGCTTTTACCGGATTTGTTGAATTTATGGAAGAAAATCCGCTTATTAAGATTACAGCATACCTTTTGTATTTGGGTTTTATTATTCATATTCTTCAAGGAATAGTGATATATTTTACCAATCGCAATGCCAAAGGGGGAACTTATGCGGTAAAAACTACTGCCAATGCTTCATTTTTTTCAAAATACATGTTTTGGTTCGGAGTAATGATTTTTATTTTTTTAACATTGCATCTTATCAATTTTTGGTTGGGATTAAAAGTAACCGGAGAATTTGGTAATGAAGAATTATATGGAAAGGTGGTTACCGCATTTCACAATCCTGTTTATTTGGTGGTATATGAATTGGGAATGATAGCCTTGTTTATGCATTTACGTCATGGTTTTCATAGTGCTTTTCAGACATTAGGTTGGAATCATAAAAAATGGACGCCGTTAATAAAGTGTTTAGGTAATTTATATTCTATAATTGTGCCGTTGGGATTTTTTATTATCCCGTTATATATTTATTTCTTTAAATAACAATTAATATTTTTATATATGGAACTCAAAGGAAATGTACCTCAGGGTGATCTAAAAGAAAAATGGATTGAATATAGATCCAAAATGAATCTTGTTGCACCGAATAATAAAAGAAATATCGAAATAATTGTAGTAGGGACGGGATTGGCCGGTGCTTCTGCTGCATCTACTTTAGCTGAACTTGGATATCAGGTTAAAGCCTTTACATATCATGATAGCCCCAGAAGGGCACACAGTATTGCAGCTCAAGGAGGTATTAATGCCGCAAAGAATTATGCCAATGACGGTGACAGTATTTGGAGATTATTTTATGATACTATAAAAGGTGGTGACTATAGATCAAGGGAAGCCAATGTTTACCGGTTAGCAGAAGTAAGCAACAATATAATTGATCAAGCTACTGCTCAAGGTGTTCCTTTTGCCCGTGATTACGGTGGATTATTGGACAATAGATCCTTTGGAGGAGTTCAGGTATCAAGGACGTTTTATGCCAGAGGTCAAACCGGGCAACAATTATTGTTGGGAGCTTATAGTTCTTTGTCCAGACAGGTGGCAAAAGGGCAAGTACAGATGTTTACCCGTCAGGAAATGCTGGATCTTGTACTGGTAGATGGCAAAGCAAGGGGAATTATAACACGCGATTTATTGACAGGTGAATTGAAAAGGCATGCTGCACATGCTGTTGTGCTGGCGACAGGAGGATATGGCAATACTTATTTTCTTTCAACTAATGCAATGTTCTCGAATGCTACCGCTGCCTGGAGAGCTGCCAAAAGAGGAGCTTTTTTTGCCAATCCTTGTTATGTCCAAATCCATCCGACTTGTATTCCGCAATCGGGAGATTATCAATCAAAATTGACATTGATGTCCGAGTCGTTAAGAAACGATGGTAGGGTTTGGGTACCGAGACACAAAGAAGATGCTCAAGCTATCAGGGAAGGTAATAAAACGCCACAAGATATTGCTGAAGCAGATAGATATTATTATCTTGAAGAACGATATCCGGCATTTGGAAATTTAGTACCGAGAGATGTTGCTTCCAGAGCAGCTAAAGTTGCATGTGATCAGGGACTTGGTGTTAATCAAACGGGTAAGGCGGTATATTTGGATTTTGAAAGTGCCATTTACAGGTATGGTAAATCCAAAGCACACATGGAAGGATATGAAAATCCGGATAAAGCTACGATAATTAAATTCGGTGAAGAGGTAGTATCTGAAAAATATGGTAATCTCTTTGAAATGTATGAGAAAATAACGGGAGACAATCCGTATAAAACTCCAATGAAAATATATCCGGCTGTTCATTATACAATGGGAGGATTGTGGGTAGATTATAATTTGCAATCGAATATACCCGGATTGTTTGTAGCAGGAGAGGCCAATTTCTCCGATCATGGTGCCAACAGACTTGGTGCTTCTGCTTTGATGCAGGGACTTGCTGACGGATATTTTGTTTTACCATATACAATAGGTACTTTTCTCGCAGGAGAGATCAGAACTCCTAAATTCGAAACATCTTTGCCGGAATTTGCAAGAACGGAAAGAGAAACTAAGGAAAGAATTGAAAAATTGATGAATATCGGTGGGAATCAAACTGTAGATTCTTTTCATAAAAGATTGGGTAAGGTAATGTGGGAAAATGTAGGTGTTGCCAGAAATGCCGGAGGATTGGAAAAAGCAATTAAGGAAATCAAAGAAATAAGAAAGGATTTTTATGAAGATTTGTATATTCCTGGTTCTGCAGATGGTATAAATCCCGAACTGGAAAAAGCTACCAAAGTTGCAGATTTTCTTGAATTGGGAGAATTGATGGCCTATGATGCATTAAACAGAAATGAATCCTGTGGTGGACATTTCAGGGAAGAATATCAAACTGAAGAAGGAGAAGCACTTAGGGATGATAAAAACTTCGCTTATGTTGCTGCGTGGGAATGGGATGATGGTGGTAATCATATAATGCATAAAGAACCGTTGAAATTTGAATTTGTTGAACTAAAAACAAGAAGTTACAAATAAAATCTGTGATAAAATAAATATTAGAGTTTTAAACAGATAAAACGAGTATGAATTTTTTGCATATTTTTATAAATAAAAAATTTAAACAGATGAAACGAACATGAATTTTATTAATCATAAAATAAATGTAGAAAAATGATTAAAAAAAATCATGTGAGTTCCTGAATGTATTATAAATTTTTTGAAAATTTTTACAAACAAAAAATTTTAAACAGATGAAACTAAATCTTAAAATCTGGAGACAAAAAAATAAACATTCAAAAGGTAAATTTGAGATTTATCAAGTTGATGCAAATGAACACATGTCTTTTTTGGAAATGCTGGATGTTCTTAATGAACAATTAGTGGCGGAAAAAAAAGAACCTGTCGCTTTTGAGCATGATTGTCGTGAAGGTATTTGCGGTACTTGCGGTATGGTGATTAACGGGCGACCTCATGGTCTTTTGCAGGGTACAACAACTTGTCAATTGCACATGAGATTTTTTAAAGACGGAGATACCATTGTTATAGAACCCTATAAAGCAAAAGCATTTCCGGTAGTCAAAGATTTAGTTGTTGACAGGTCTTCTTTAGACAAAATAATTCAAGCCGGGGGATTTGTATCTATTAATACGGGTCAAGCTCAAGATGCAAATAATATCCCTATTGAAAAAGAAATTTCATCCAAAGCTTTCGATGCAGCTGCTTGTATAGGTTGTGGTGCTTGTGTGGCTGCTTGCCCCAATGGAGCTGCTATGCTATTTACTTCAGCTAAAATTTCTCATTTGGGATTACTGCCTCAAGGAGCAGTGGAAACAGATAGAAGAGTTATGCGTATGGTTATTCAAATGGATAAAGAAGGATTTGGCTCATGTTCGAATATAGGCGCTTGTGAGGTTGAATGTCCAAAAGAAATAAAATTAACCAATATCGCAAGGATGAACAGATATTATTATAAGTCTGCATTTGCTTCTGACAATTAAAAAATTAGTTATAAATATTTAGATTTTTTAGCTAGCCCTATTGGTAAATAATAGGTTAATGAATAAAGAAATTGATGATAAGCTTAAATTAAAAAATATAAAGCCAACTGCAATGCGGCAACTGGTTTTAGAAGTTTTGCTGCAGCATAAAACCGCTATAAGTTTACCTGAATTGGAACAAAAATTTGAAAAAGCCGATAAATCAACCCTTTATAGAACATTGAAAACATTTCAGGAAAAACAATTGATTCATGCTGTTGAAGACGGAACAGGTTCTTTACGATATGCTGTATGTGATGATTTTTGTACGTGTGAACCCAAAGATTTACATGTTCATTTTTTATGTATTAAATGTAATAAAACATATTGTCTTCATGATATTCCGGTTCCTGAAATAGAACTACCTGAAGGATTTACTTTCGAAAATGCAAATTTTGTAATTAAAGGTATTTGTAAAAAGTGTAATTTTTGACTTTGCAACCCGATTGCACAACATTTTTTCTACCGGTGTGTTATTAGATATATATATGTTAATTTAAATGAACAAAAAAGCAAAACATATAATTACTTATTTTAGCCTCTTCATCGGATTGGTAATCTTTTCTCATGCGGTAATTCCTCATGATCATCATTTTCAAATATTCAATAATCATTCTCATACAGGAGACGATGATGATAATTCTGGAAAAAATCATGCACATTGTTTTTATCTTAATGATGTAATTATTCAAAAAAGTGATTTATCGTCAAATATTATAAACCAAAAACATGTAAATGCAAAGGATATTGCAATAAAAGGTAATATAAAGGAACAAGAATCATTATCTTTGGCAGAAATTGTTCTTAATGACAATTGCTATTGTTTTGAAAATGACGCATTGTTAATTTCCGCACCGGTACGAGGATCCCCATTCCATATAATTTAATATATTTAGTGTCTGTCTATAAAATCATTAAAATTTAAAAACAATCTTTTTGCGATATTTTTATTTTCCTCAACTCGCTGATACTAAGGTATCACTTCATCTCGGAAAAGTAAAAATCTCATCAAAAATCTTTATTTTAAAAAAATTAAGCACTTTATAGACATACACTATTTAATGTCTGTTCTAACACAGATTATTTTACAATATTAAGTCAGGCCTTAACAATATTTGATCTTTGATTTGTTGCAAATTATTGAATAGTCTTTATAATAATACTAAAACTCTATAAAATAGTAATGCTGTAATAGAATTAGTTTTTATATTCATTATTCCGGTATTTTGGTATAAATTTTCCTACAGGGGAAATCCGTAATTATTTACCTTAAAATTTGCTTCATTTCGGTTTTAATAAAAATCAATATTTTTTGACTCGACTATATTATTTATTCATAGTAATTACTTAAAAATTATATTTAATGATTAATAGCATAATTAGATTTTCTATAAAAAATAAGGTTATAATCGGGTTATTGACAATTGCCTTGATAATCGGTGGATTTTATTCCATGACCAAAGTTCCGCTTGATGCAGTACCTGATATAACTAATAATCAGGTTTTGGTTATCACAACTGCGCCCAATCTTGGTACGGAGGATATAGAACAATTTGTGACATATCAAGTGGAATTGGCGGTTTCAAATCTTCCCGATGTTAAAGAAATAAGAAGTATTTCCC
>JALSPW010000134.1 GCA_026985735.1 Saprospiraceae bacterium | reverse complement strand
TAGGGTGCAGAAAATGCCACATGTTTTTTGCCCAGGGATACATTGGTAAAGTGAGTTATAAACAAAGACTCCTGAGCCAAAGCCCTTTTGCCAGCCTGAAAGAGTTTACCCAGCAATCCGCCTTCTTCTCTACCATCTCCTAACTTTGCTTCAAATTTTATGCCATCCTCCATGTAGTTCATTGCACCTGCTTCTGCAATAACCGTTTCGTTTGGGTCTAACTCTACCTCAACAATTTGCATGTCATTGCCAATAATCTTATAGTCTATCTCGTGACTTTGCATACTTCACCTCCTTTCATAGTACTCTTCTAACCGTTCTCTTAATGACCTTTCAAGATTTCTATATGGTGTTGTGCCTTGTTGTTCAAAATATTCTAGTATTAACCGAAGAGTCTCTCCAGTCCTGAAGAGTACATAAATTATCCCTTCTTCCCATAATTTATCGTTTTGTATTATTTTTCTCCAGTTCCGGATTTCCAATTCTTTAATTTCCTCAAAACTTTGCTCTGGATTCTCATCAAAGTTTATTTCAGGTAGGTCTGGTAAATCATTTTTCCATCTGGTTAGCCACTGAATTATATTGTCCCACATTTGAGGTTCATCAAAATATTCAAACAATTCTTTTCCATAAAACAGATGTAGCTCTACACCGTAGAATTTAGCAAAATCTTGCAATTTCTCAACATAAAAATTCTTATTTTTAGTTAAATCCGGATCAATAAAGTACATAATTCCAACCAGATTATTACCATGAAGGTTATGTAGCACTTCTAATTTTTTCTCAAAATTGTTTATTTGACCCCTCTTTTTTGTTGAGTCGTGATCATCTCGTACTTTTTGTTCAATAAAATAATATATATCACCGTTTGTAAAATACTGATCAAGGGATAAAACTTCATCATTATTATTTCTGATAGTCTTTGGAAGATTCCTGTATCCTAAATCCGCTATAATTTCTGTTATGACTTCTTCAATAGCATCTCCAAATCTTATTTCATGAGATTGAAGCAAATGTTGAAGTATTTTTGCTCCGGGTTTAGTGGGCCTAAACAACCCTATAAATCGCTCTGGTCTTTCTGCTAATTTTTTTAATAAATCTCTTTTTTTCTCCTTCAAATATGTGTTTATTTAAAATTGCTCTAAATCGCTCATAGTTCATACAACCACCTCTAACACTATTTGCTTCGTATTACTATCAAAAGAATATTTGATTAACCGTATGGGTCGCTCTCTATATTTTTCTCTGCCCTTGACAAAATCTATAACTTCTTGGTTGAAATTATAGGCAATACCAACAGGATGAACTTGGAGAGGTGTTTCTGCTTTGGTTTCTATAAACCATTTTTCATAATCAATTAGACGTTGTAATTCAGTCATAGTAAATGTGGATGATTTTAGTTCCAATATTTGATACCATATTATTTCATCCCCATCATATTTTATCAAAAGAATATCTATTTCCTTTCGTGCACCAGTTGGAACATAATGAATAAATTCATCATAATCACCAAAGATCTCTTTATGTTTTCCATCAGCAAAATCTTCCAATAATAAAGATTCTAAGACTGCTTCATAATGTAATTGTCCATTTCTATCCTCTCTGAAGTCAATAGGCAACTCTTGTTTATATATATTTGTTAGACCAACCTCTATTCTTTTAGAAAGATAGTCAAGCGGTTCTTCCTCAGTAAGATTATTAGCTATCAACAACCTATTTATGAGTTCTGCCTCTAATTTTGTAATGCCAACACACGCATGTACTCCAACGGCATCTCCTCTACTTTGTTGTAACGTCCAAATTTTTCCTTTGTCCTTTAAAATCCAGATTTCATCTATATTTATTGGATTTTTAAAATTATGCAAGCATTCAAATTCTATTCTGAATGGTAAATTTTCTTTTACATAAATAGCTCCAGGATATAATGGATTTGGGTCAAAATACGGTTTTGAGGTGGCCCTAAAAATACCTATAAGTTCTGGAGGGTGAGCTTCGCTAACCATTCTATTAAAGTATATAATGTCACCTGGACGGATTCCAGAAATTTCAGATATTGCAGACTGTCTTGCAGCGTTGGCGTTTCTATTATTTGGATGCGTTGTTAGAGGATCATTAATCCCTGCGATTCCCACTTTATTGTGTTCTTCCCATGTGTTATCATTTACTATAAATATTAGATTTCTCACCATCCTACTCACCTAAATTAAGATACTCTTGTATTTTCCTTTGCTTTTTTAAAGAACTATTTAAGTTAAGATTCAATGGCTTCTGGAATCTTTTCTTAATACCTTCTACATATTTTGGATTAATTTCAATCATGATAAAATTTCTATTAAGTGCTTTAGCTACATATCCTGTAGTACCTACACCTGCTACGGGATCAAGAACAACATCGCCTTCTTTAGTAGATGTTAAAATGACCCTTTTAAGTAATTCTATGGGTTTTTGTGTGGAATGGAGTTTCTTACCATTTTCATCTTTCAATCGTTCTTTTCCATTACATATTGGCAGAACCCACACATTAGCCCCAACCTTACCAATTCCAAATTCCTTTGCCCAATCTTTATTAAATGTATATTTCTTAGCTTTTTTATCTTTTACAGCCCATATTAGAGTTTCTGTTGCGTTCGTAAATCTAACACCTAACCAGTTAGGCATAGGATTTGTTTTAACCCAATGAACATCGTTAAGAATCCAAAATCCCGAATCTTGCATGATTTTACCAATTCTAAAAATACTATGATATGTAGCAATGACCCAAATTGTAGCAGTTAGTTTCATTACCCTTTTAAGCTCTGTAAGAATATTTTTGATAAAATTGTCATATTCTTCAAATGACCCAAATTTATCCCAGTCATCATTAACTGCATCCACTTCGGTCTTAACAGTCCATCGTCTTAATTTTTTGTTTGGTAATTGAAGAAAATAAGGCGGATCCATGAAAATCATATCCACCGATTCTTCCGGTAATTTCTTTAGTACTTTTAAAGCATCCCCCAAGATTACTTTATTCAATACTTCTTGTAATGAATATGTTTTTATTTCTGAAGTGTCTATAATTGTAAAATTGTCTGTTTGAGATATGTGTTTTTCTATCGCGTTTTTACCTAACGAATCACAGCTAAATAGTTCCTTTTTAGTTTGTAAATCTCTACCGGCCATAATTTACGCCTCCTTTTTAAAAAGATTATTATTTTTTGACAAGAGGGTCAACTTTTATTAGGCTTAATGCGAAAGGAGAAGGTGGTATGTTTTCGATCGGCACACCTGAAAT
>JALSPW010000133.1 GCA_026985735.1 Saprospiraceae bacterium | reverse complement strand
CTTCCCATCCCGAACAGAGAAGTTAAGCCTACTAGCGCCGATGGTACTGCATTCGTGTGGGAGAGTAGGTCGCCGCCTTTCTTTTATTATACTAAAAACCTCTATACTGAAGTATGGAGGTTTTTTTATGACTAAATATTAATTAATTCCAATTTTTAAGTTGCTTTTATTCTTATATATACAGTGTAAATAGAAATTATGTATCATTCATTTTACAATATTTCATTCTTCATATTATATACGAATATACATAACATAATGGGTTCCTATACCGGTAATTTCAAAAGGATTGCCTATTACAGTAAAACCTAATTTTTTATAAAAAGAAACCGCTGTTTCACGGGCATTACACCAAATTAATTCACAATTCCCTTTTGATAATTGTTTGTAAGCATATTGTAGCAGTTGCTCTCCTAAACCCTGTCTTTGATAGCTTGTCAAAATAGCCATTCCCCGCAATTGATAAGAACTGGCATTCTTCATAAGAGGGCATTCCTTTTTAATATAAGTACTAATGCCTACACATTGATTATTATCGAATATGCCAAAATGAAAGGTATCGGAATCTGTGTCTTCGGCAAACCGGTAATTTTGGACAATTCCATTTCGTAGTATTTCAATACGAATGGGATAGGTATCGGAGGCATGCAGAGGTTTAATAAGAATCATCTATTAAATTTTTTACCCAAAATCAGAAAAGCTATCAATGGAATACTTAATAAAATAAGGGTATTAATTCGGGTTTGTACCAATTCAGGATGAAATAATACCATCAGTAATAAACCGGTAATAGCACCTCCTAAATGAGCAGAATGACCGATATTTCCCAATTGTCTTTTCATACCAAAAATGGTATATGCCAGATAGGCTACTCCTACAATATAAGCAGGAATCCCTATCGGTATAAACATAATGTATATTTTCTCCATCGGAAAAAGTAGAATGAAAGAAAACAAAACACCCGATACCGCTCCGGAAGCTCCTACGGCACTGTAGCTATATTCCTTTTTGTGGTAGAACAAAGTCAATAAATTACCTCCTATTAAACTCAATAGATAGATACTTATAAATGCCATTGCTCCAATGCTGTATATCAAATAATCTGCAAAAAAATAAAGAGTCAACATATTGAATAATAAATGATTAAAATCAAGATGAAGAAATCCTGAAGAAAGAATCCGGATATAATCTCTTTCTAAAATGGGACCTACCTGAAATTTATAACGGTTAAAAAATGTGGAATCTTTGAATCCTTTAATAGATGCTAAGACATTTATTACAATAATGACAAGTGTTATTTTATTCATTCAAAAAATGTTTTATATGCTTCAAAGATAAAATTAATTACCGATATTTGCATTTATATGCAAGGATTCCTTTTTTATATCTTATATCCCGTTGTTTGGCTGGTTTCCAAACTGCCGTTTCCGGTTCTTTATTTGCTTTCGGATGGAATATATGTTGTTGTATATTACTTGATTGGATATCGAAAAGACTTGGTGCTCCATAATTTAAAAATAGCTTTTCCCGAAAAGAATGTAGATGAATTGAAAAAAATTCGTAAAGATTTCTATCACCACTTTGTCGATATTTTTATGGAGATGATTAAGACATTTACCATCTCTGAAAAAGAATTGGAAAAACGGTATAAATTCATCAATACATCGGTAATTGATACCTTGGCCGATCAAAATAAATCCATTGTGTTAATTGGAAGTCATTACGGAAATTGGGAATGGGCTTCTCAATTAAGCCTTTTTGTCAAGCATCAATTTGTAGTAACTTACACACGTATTCAAAACAAATTTTTTGATAAATGGGTACGATCATCCCGTGAACGATTTGGTTGTGTGATGGTAACCAAGTCAGACACTTTAGGCAAGGTCAGAGATAACACGCAAAAAGGTATTTTAAGTATGTATGGGCTATTAAGTGATCAATCGCCACAACTTAGAAAAACGTTCTACTGGCATGATTTTTTAGGGGTACGCGTGCCCATACATACCGGTGCGGAGATGATTGCCAAAAAATACAATTGTGCTGTCGTATTTGCTCAAGTGGAAAAAATAAAGCGTGGCTACTACGAAACCAGTTTTAAACTGATAACCGATACGCCAAGAGATTATGCAGATTATAAAATTACCGATATTTTCCTACAAGAAGTAGAAAAGCAGATTTATGATCAACCGGCATACTATTTCTGGACACACAATCGTTTTAAACACAGAGGAAAAGAAAAAACAAATTTTAACAAAAAATAAATACATTCGTCAATAACTCGTATTACTTTTATTTTAAAGTTGGCGTGCATTAAGAAAAAGCTTTTTACTACAATGAAAAAAATTATACATTTGTTAATATGAAAAAAGAAATAATAAAATCTTTGACTAACAATTTTGAAAGTCATTCTTATACTACAGAAAATGGTATAGAGTTTTGGTATGCGAGAGATTTGCAACATTTACTTGGATATACAAAATGGGATAATTTTGTAAAAGTAATTAACAAAGCTAAAACTTCTTGTGAAGCAAGTGGTAATAACATTTCAGACCATTTTGCCGACGTCGGGAAAATGGTTAAAATAGGTTCAGGAACTGAAAGAGAAATAAATGATATTATCCTAACAAGGTACGCTTGTTATTTGATAGCTCAAAATGGCGACCCAAGAAAAGAAGAAATTGCTTTTGCTCAAAATTATTTTGCAATTCAAACAAGAAAATTTGAGCTAATTGAGGAAAGAATTAAAGATTGGGAAAGATTAAAAGCACGACAAAAATTAACTTTATCAGAAAAGGAACTTTCTGGACTAATTTATGAAAAAACCGGTAGCGATAGAAATTTCGGATTAATAAGAAGCAAAGGAGACCAAGCTTTATTTGGGAGAACTACCCAACAAATGAAAAACAAACTTGGTGTGCCAAGAGGAAGAGCTTTGGCTGACTTTTTACCGACAATTACAATAAAAGCAAAAGATTTTGCCACCGAAATTACTGTTTTTAATACAAAAGAAAAAGATTTACGAACAGAAAGACAAATATCAGCAGAACATATTACAAATAATCGTTCCGTAAGAAAAATCTTACTTCAACGTGGAATAAAACCAGAAGAATTACCACCGGAAGAAGATATTAAGAAACTTGAAAGAAGAGTAAAATCGGAAAGTAAAAAATTAGGAAAAAACCCAGATAAATTAGAATAACGACACGCCAACATTGTGTATAAGCAATGGTGGGCAAAATGCTAAATATGAATATATTACATAAAACAAACGGCAGTGCAAAAATGAACAGAAGTGTGGAAAATCCCG
>JALSPW010000132.1 GCA_026985735.1 Saprospiraceae bacterium | reverse complement strand
CCTTCTTTCTTCTGTAACAATTCCGGCTACTTTGATTTTACGCTCTTTCATCAATTTTACTTCCTCTAGCTTACAATTAGTGAAATTGTCAATCTCATATTCGTATTCATCAAGAGGATGTCCCATAAGATATATACCGGTAACTTCTTTTTCTCTTTCCAGAGTATCGAGAAATGTCCATGGTTCTGTATCCGGAACTTTAGGTTCCTCCATCATCACATTGGAAATATCGCCAAACAGTGTTTGCTGAGCGCTATTAGTATATTTTCGAATGGTTTGCCCGTATTTCAAAACATGTTCCAAAAACGTATCATATTTGGAAGACGATGCAAAAAAAGCCGCTCTATTGGTCATGCCGAAAGAATCAAAAGCTCCACTGATTGCCAAACTTTCAAAACTCTTTTTGTTTACAGCTGAAGTATCCAGTCTTTTTGCAAGATCATAAATGCTTTTAAAATTACCATTCTTTTCTCTTTCATTAAGAATTTCTGTTACAGGCCCTTCTCCTACACCTTTTAATGCTGAAAGTCCAAATCTTATCTGTCCTTTTTTATTTACATTAAATTTTATATCACTTTCATTAATATCAGGTCCCAAAACTTCAATATTCATTCTTTTACACTCTCGGAGAAAAAAATTCATTTTGCTGATATCCTTTTTATTATGGTTAAGTACAGCAGCCATAAATTCACCCGGATAATGAGCTTTAAGAAAAGCAGTTTGAAAAGCGATATAAGCATAGCAAGTTGCATGAGATTTATTAAATGCATAAGAAGCAAATGCTTCCCAGTCATTCCATATTTTTTCGATTTTATCTACAGGATAACCATTGTTTTTACATCCTTCAAAAAATTTCGGTTTGAGTTCATCCAAAAGGGATTTTTTCTTTTTACCCATCCCTTTTCTCAGGCTATCGGCTTGTCCTTTGGTAAAACCCGCCAATTTTTGAGACAACAACATTACTTGCTCTTGATAAACAGTGATACCGTAAGTTTCCGCCAGAAATTCTTCCATTGCATCAAGATCATAAGTAATTTCCTGACGACCATGTTTCCTTGCCACAAAATCCGGAATATATTTCATCGGTCCCGGCCTGTACAGAGCATTCATTGCAATCAGGTCTTCAAATTTATTAGGAACGAGATCAATCAAATGCTTTTGCATACCAGGTGACTCATATTGAAATATAGCAACCGTATCACCTCTTTGAAAAAGTTCATAAGTTTTTTTATCCGTCAAATCCACATTATCTATATCAATTTCAATGTTATGATTCTTTTTGATAAGTTCAACCGCATCTTTTATTATAGATAATGTTTTTAACCCTAAAAAATCCATTTTAAGTAATCCTGCAATCTCAGCAACACTATTGTCAAACTGTGTGATAACGGTATCAAGACCTTTGGCATTTGCAACAGGCACATAATTGGAAACTTCTTCCGGTGTTATTACCACACCACATGCATGTACTCCGGTATTTCTAACAGAGCCTTCAAGCTTTTTTGCAGCTTTCAAAAGTTTAGATATCTCACCTTCCCCTTCGGCCATTTTACGGATTTTATATGCTTTCTCCACATCCTCTGAATTCAATTCACCTTTGAGCTTGGTATCAATATCTTTTTCAGCCAAAATAGCTTTTAAGGAAGCCTTCAAATGAGAAGGAAACGTCTTAGCAACCGAATCAACAGTATCAAGCGGTACATTCATAACCCTGCCTACATCACGTATGGCCATTTTGGCTTTCATTGTTCCGTAAGTAATGATTTGAGCCACTTGGCTTTCACCGTACTTTCTTTTTACATATTCAATAACTTTTGATCTACCTTCATCATCGAAATCAATATCAATATCAGGCATCGAAATACGTTCCGGATTAAGAAATCTTTCGAACAGCAAGTCATATTTGATCGGATCAATAGCCGTAATTTCAAGACAATATGCAACAGCCGAACCTGCAGCCGATCCCCTGCCCGGTCCTACTGTAACACCCATCTTTCTTGCTTCTTTAATAAAATCTTGTACAATAAGAAAATATCCGGGATATCCCGATTCATCAATAACACTCAATTCAAAATTCAACCTTTCCGTGACAACCGGTGTTAAATCCCCATAACGTTTTTTTGCTCCCTGAAATGTAAGATACCTCAGATATTCATTTTGTGTATTAAATCCTTTTGGCAATGGAAACTTAGGTAAGACAACGTCTCTGGCAAGATCAAGTGTCTCAACCTTATCAAATATTTCAATCGTATTATCCAGAGATTCATGATGATCATGAAACAGGTTGCCCATTTCATTTTTAGTCATAAAATAATAATCATGACTTGGAAATCTAAATCTGTTTGTATCTTGAAGTTTTGCACCCGTATTTATACTCAACAATACATCATGAGCTTCCCAGTCGTCAGGTTCTACATAGTGTGTATCGTTGGTAGCAATGGTTTTCAGATTGTATTTTTTTGCAAGTTTTAGCAACTCCTGATTCAATTCTTCCTGTGACATTGATGCATTGTCAATGCTTTCCATACCCTGATGCCGTTGCAATTCAATATAATAATCTTCACCGAACATTTCAATCCACCACTTTAATTTTTCTTCTGCTTCTTCCATATTGCCATGCAATATCGCCTGGGGGATCTCACCCGCTACACAACAGCTGGTAGCTATTATCCCATCATGGTATTTTTCCAATAACTCTTTATCAATTCTCGGATATTTACCGTATTGTCCCTCTGTATAACCTAATGATGCAAGCTTTGTAAGATTTCGATAGCCGGTTTCGTTTTTTGCTATTAAAAGCTGATGATTTCTGATATCTTTTTCACCTTTGGAACGCTCAAATTTTCTTTTATGCCTGTCATTAACCATATAAAATTCACATCCCACTATTGGCTTTAAATCTCTATTTTTTGCTTCACGAACGAATTGGAATGCACCAAACATATTACCATGGTCAGTGATAGCAGCACCGAGTTGTCCGTCCCGTTTGGCTTTATCTAAAAGATCCCCAATATCCGACGCTCCGTCAAGTAGTGAAAATTGAGTATGGTTGTGCAAATGAATAAAATCCGGCATATCACTCAGGTTTAATAATTTTCAAGCAAATATACATTAATTTCTTTTTTAATTTACAATTAATCATAAATAATTAAGAAAATAATGTATTGTTTATTTCCTTCCGAAATCGGCAGGGATTTCACCCCAGTATTCAGTTTGCCATTTAATAATCGGATTTTTAATCTCATTTTCCCGAAGCCATTTTTCTCCTCTTCTCAATAAATCGAAAAGTTCTTTATTTTTTTCTGTTTCTTTTAATTTCGTA
>JALSPW010000131.1 GCA_026985735.1 Saprospiraceae bacterium | reverse complement strand
CGTGATAGTAGGTTGAAGTTTAAAGTTTAAGAATCAAAGTATAAAAGTTTCTTCAGGTTTTAGGTTTTGAAAAAGCAAAAATAAAAGGATTTAATGGAGAATTATGAATTTAAAAATCAAGAATTATGATTGGTGAATTATTAAACCGGCTTTGAAGTCACGCTATGGCGTGCTTTCAAGTCCTAAAAGGTGTCGTAAATTTGTTTGTGACTTTGTAAGAGTTTATTATAAACATAACTACTCAGGTAGAATCATTTTTGAAGAAAATTCTTATTTTTTATTTCAGAGGTACTTTACCGGAGCAGATATATTTGTAAAAATAAGTATAAATTTAGAATACAATCATGAATTGGTATTAATTTTTTTATAATAGGGTTGCTATTACTTAAAAAATATATTTCATTTGATGTAAAAATTCATATTTTTAATTTCAAAAGCATAAGACCGAAGGTCATTACCAATTTTTTTTGTAATTTTGGCTTTTGGTAAAATAACAATAAAAATGGTAACAGATATTGATTTTAAAAAAGAAATTCAAACCGGTATTCCTACTGAGTTGCCTCTGAAAAAAGAGAGAGATAACTCGGTTGCGCATGCGCCTAAAAGGATTATAGATAGTGTTTTGACTCACAGGGAAAAGATTTTGGCAATAAAAAACGCTTTACGTTATTTTCCTGAAAAATGGCATAAAGAATTAGCTGAAGAATTTGCAGAGGAACTGGATAAATACGGAAGGATTTATATGTACAGGTTCCGTCCTGATTATAAAATGTATGCAAGATCTTTATCCGAATATCCATATAAAAGCCAACAAGCGGGAGCTATTATGTTGATGATTCAAAATAATTTGGATCCTAAAGTTGCCAAATATCCGCATGAATTGATAACTTATGGTGGAAACGGGTCGGTATTTCAAAATTGGGCACAATATCTCCTTACCATGAAATATTTATCAGAACTTACCGATGGGCAAACTTTGATTTTGTATTCAGGTCATCCTCTTGGAATTTTTCCGTCACACAAGGATGCGCCGAGAGTAGTAGTTACAAACGGAATGATGATTCCCAATTATTCTAAAAAAGAAGATTGGAATAAATACAATGCATTGGGAGTTACTTCGTATGGTCAAATGACGGCAGGATCATTTATGTATATTGGACCGCAAGGAATAGTACACGGAACGACAATTACATTATTGAATGCAGGAAGATTGCATAATCTTGGAGATTCGGATTTAAAGGGAAGTTTGTTTGTAACGTCCGGACTGGGAGGAATGTCGGGAGCTCAAACCAAAGCAGCTGTTATAACCGGATCGGTTGGTGTTGTAGCGGAGGTAGATCCTGCGGCTATCAGGCAAAGAATAACCGATGGATATATTGATTCAAATAATGTTTATTCTGATTTGGATAAATTGTTGGAAAAAATAAAATATTATAAATCGGCAAAAATTCCGGTAGCACTTGTCTATGCCGGCAATATTGTAGATTTATGGGAAAAACTTGCGGGTTCGGATATAAAAGTAGAGTTAGGTTCCGATCAAACTTCATTACACAATATTGATGACCTGGGATATTGCCCTGTAGGATATACATTTGAAGAAGCAAAAAAATTATTGACAGAAAACAAAACAAATTTTTTAAAAGCGGTAAGAGAATCATTAAAAAGACATGTAAAAGCAATAAATAAACTTACAGGTAAAGGTATGTATTTCTGGGATTATGGAAATGCTTTTTTACTTGAAGCCGGAAGAGCAGGTGCAGATATTTGGTCTGATAATTCTCATACGGAATACAAATATAAATCTTATGTGGAAGATATAATGGGACCAATGGTCTTTGATTTTGGATTTGGACCTTTCAGATGGGTATGTACATCTGGATTGCGAGAGGATTTGGATACCACAGACAGAATAGCCGGAGAAGTGATGAGGAAATTATATAAAGAATCTCCACGGGAAATAAAAGGGCAGATAAAAGATAACATCAATTGGATAGATGCTGCTGCTGAAAATTTACCCATTGTGGGCTCCAAGTCGAGAATTTTATATTCGGATGCATGGGGTAGAATAGAAATTGCAAAGGCATTTAATACCGCAATAGCTTCAGGTGAAATTAAAGGACCTGTTGTGTTGGGACGGGATCATCATGATGTTTCCGGAACCGATTCTCCATTCAGGGAAACATCCAATATATATGACGGTTCAAAATTTACAGCAGATATGGCTATTCAAAATGTTATCGGAGATTCATTCAGGGGAGCAACCTGGGTGAGTATTCACAATGGTGGTGGCGTAGGCTGGGGAGAGGTGATAAACGGAGGTTTCGGTATGGTGCTTGACGGAAGTAAAGATGCTGACAGACATTTAAGAGAAATGCTTTATTGGGATGTCAATAACGGTATAGCGAGAAGATCATGGGCTCGAAACAAAGAAGCTATCTTTACGGCAAAAAGAGCTATGAAAGAAAATCCGGATCTTAAAATTACATTACCAAATGAAGCAGATGAGGATTTGATAGAAAAATATGTGAAATAAAAAGGTATAAAAATAACCCGCTGTAAATTATTTTTCGATAATTGCAAGTAGGACTTAAAAGCAAGTGTTAGCTTGACTTCAAAGTTGGCTTTTTAACTTATAATTTACTATTCACCATTCATAATACCATCGTTTTATCGTATAAGTTAGGACTTGAAAGCACGCAATAGCGTGATTTTAAAACCGATTTTTGAAACGGATAATATCCAAAAAATCCGGATATTTTAACACTTTCAGACAAATTATACTAAATTTGCTTTATGGATAAGCAAAATATCAATAATATCCACGACAAATTCTTTAAGTCGATAATGTCCAATATCGAAGTGGCAAGAGATTTTTTTAAGACATTCTTACCTAAAGACGTACTGAATGCTATTGATCTAAGTACATTAAAATTTACACAAAACAGTTTTATTTCCGGTAAACTAAAAGAGACTTTTGCGGATTTGGTCTTTGAGTGCAAACTTAAAAACAGTGAACATAGTGTCTATATTTCTATACTTCTTGAACATAAAAGCTATCCCGATAAATACTCTTATGTTCAGACATTGGGATATGTTGTAGAAGGATATCAGTCTCAGATTAAGGTGGGAAAACCATTAGAGCCAATTATACCGTTATTGTTTTACCATGGTAAACAGAAATGGGAATTAAAAACCTTAAAGGATTTAATCCCGTTTTTACCCGCAGATATTGAGAAATATATTCCACAATTTGACATTAAATTTTTAGATTTGAAAAAATTCTCTGATGAAGAATTGCTCAATATCGGTAATTCATTTTTATCTT
>JALSPW010000130.1 GCA_026985735.1 Saprospiraceae bacterium | reverse complement strand
AAAAGCGGCAGAAGATTTCAAAAGCGGATTGAAAAATCTCGGGAAAGGCATAGATAAATTAGGAAAAGAAATGGAAAAGATTTTTAAAGAAATGGAAAATTCTGAAAATTAAAGATGTATAACATAATCTTAGCTTTTATTACTGCTTTTCTGCTTACATATAGAGTTATTCCGGCGATAGTTTCTATAGCTAAGAAAAAAAAATTATATGATGAACCCAATCACCGAAAATCACATGAGGAAGTAGTACCGCGATTGGGAGGTATCGGAATATTTGCCGGTTTATTATTTTCAATTATTTTATGGACACCGTTTAATTTTTTAGGTGATTTACAGTATATTTTATCTGCATTTATTATTATTTTTTTAATAGGAGCCAAGGATGATATAGATCCTGTTATTCCTATCAAAAAAGCCGGAGCGCAATTTGTAGCAGCATTGATATTGGTTTTTAAAGCAAATGTGATTATTACTGATTTTCATGGTATTTTAGGTATACATGAAATACCTTTCTTATACAGTGTATTGTTTTCATTATTTGTTATAATTGCGATTATTAATGCCTTTAATTTAATAGACGGTGTAAATGGATTAGCTGGTTCTGTAGCTTTGTTAACAAGTATAATTTTAGGTTTTTGGTTTTATAAAATCGATAGAATCGAATTGGCAATTGTTGCTTTTTCAACAGCAGGTTCTATTATTGCCTTTTTAAAATACAACTTTTCTCCCGCCAGTATTTTTATGGGAGATACCGGTTCTTTATTGCTTGGTCTTGTATCGGCGATTCTTGCTATTAAATTTATAGATATAAATGCATCTCTGATAAATTCTTCTTATCATATTTCATCCGGTACCGTTTTCGTCATTGCAATTATGATTTTGCCGATTTTTGATACTATCAGAATTATGATATTAAGAATATTGAATGGAAAATCACCTTTTCATCCGGATAAAAAGCATTTACATCATCTTCTTTTGGATTTGGGTTTATCCCACATGCAAGTAACAATGGTTTTAACGGGAGTAAATATTTTATTTGTTTTAATAGCGTATTATTTTAGAAATTTGGATATTAATTTGCTTTTACTTATCATTATTGGATTGTTATTAATATTAACGGGAATATTGAATTTCATACATAAAAGAAAACAAAATAGAAAATGAAATTTTTATATATTTTTATAGGAGGAGGATTAGGCAGTATGAGTAGATATGCTATATGGCGCATTTATAATTACTTTAATGTACAGTTTCCTTACGGAACCTTAACGGCAAATGTAATCAGTTGCTTGGTTCTTGGGTATTTTATAGGTGCCCAGTTAAAAATCGGCTTTTCGGACAATTTGAAATTGTTATTAATGGTTGGTTTTTGTGGCGGTTTTTCTACATTTTCCACGTTTAGTTCCGAAACATTCCTAATGTTTCAGGAAGGTCATATTTTTAATGCCGGTATCTATATTCTATCCAGTTTGATTTTATGCTGGATATTTATTTATTTGGGAATAAAGTTAGCTTAAAAAACATTAATATAAATAGGGGGAAGGGTTACCCATTAAACAAAAAAATAACCGGATACTAACAAAAAAGCTAATATCCGGCTAAAAATAAGAAGCATTATAAAACAAAGAACATATTATTATAGTTAATGTTCATAAACAGTTACACAATTTTGATTTTTTATCGTTTTTTAAAATGCGTAAAAATCAGAAATAAGTACTAAGGTAAAATTATTTTACCAAAGTAGTTACAGATTAATAATACATAAATTTATATAATGAAATATTTTTTTTCTTTAATATTCTTATTAAATTTTGTTTGCCTATATGCACAGGCAAATGAAAATAAAGAACCTTTTGCCGTACAATTTTCCGGAGTAGTTGTCACTCAGGATGAAACTACCGGCGAAGCCATTCCTCTTCCTTATACCAATATTTATGTTAAAGGGACCAGTAGGGGTACGGTATCGGGTTTGGATGGATTCTTTTCAATTGTAGCTCTAAGGGGAGATACTATAAAATTTACATTTGTTGGTTTTAAACCGGTCGAATATATTATTCCGGATACATTGACAAGTCATTTTTATTCCGTTTATCAAATAATGACGCAAGACGATGTACTATTACCTGAAACAGTGATATATCCATGGCCGAGAAAGCAATATTTTAAACAGGAATTATTGACAATGGATATCAGCGATGAATTAAAAAAACAAGCAGAAGAAAATCTTGCCGAAAAACTAATAAAGGAGATGATAAAAGAAGTTCCGTTTGATGGCAAGGAAGCTACAAATTTGGAATTAAATAAAATAGCTAATGATGCTGTTTATACCGGACAGATTAAGCCAATGAGAATCTTCGATATAATGGCTTGGAGAAAATTTATTAAAGCGTGGAAAAGAGGAGATTTTAAAAGAAAGAAGAAATAATAAACTATATTTGTACTGACAACAATTTCAATTTATCTCTTTTATAACTTGGAACAATCAGTTTTCTATTGGATATTTGAATAGCTTTGTTGAACGATAGATTTAATTTATATAAATCCGTTGTAAAAATTGAATTTCTTTTTATATCTCCGGTGGGGCTTATGCTATACATAATCACTTGATTTTTATTTTTTATTTCATCATTAAACAATAGTTTTAAAGATGATGGAATTTTAAAAATATAAAATGATGAGTATATACCAAAATCATTAGTTGATATTTGATTTTTCGGAATTATTTTACCCCAATACTCTTCTCCGTTTTCATGAATGGAAATTATGATGATATTTCCAAAAATATAATCGATATCACCTGAATATATCTCTTGTCTGTAACTGAAATTATTGAGTTTACGTTTAATTATTTCTTTTACTTCAAAAACCAATACTATCCCTCCGTCATTTCTCAATTCAATATCCTTGATAAAAAGGTTTTTTATATATTTTTTCTTTTTTTTAATTTCTATTTTGTAGTAATCACTTAACAGATTTTCTTTGAAATAATGCAAAAAGTTATTTTTTAATAATAGATTTTTATCAAATTTATATACACAGTACCCCAGTATTTTGGTATCATACAGTTTGGTCACGGTACAGGCTATATTCAACACTTCGTTTTTATTATCATACTTTATTTTAATATCGCCGGTATAATTTTTTAAAGTTCTGCTTATTTTTTTTCTTTTTTTTGTTGCGGGATAAAATGCATTAATAATAATTTTATGGGTAGTACCACTAAAAATTGATGGTTTTTTTTCATATATAAGATATATATTGCCTTTATTGCTTATTGTCAATCTATGGTAATTATTGTTTAGCTTAACATCTTTAAACTTTAGTATCTTATAATAAATTTTTTTAA
>JALSPW010000129.1 GCA_026985735.1 Saprospiraceae bacterium | reverse complement strand
ATACACAAACCAAATAATACAAGGTGATTGCTTGGAATTATTTAAGGATATTCCTGATAACTCGGTAGATATGACTTTTGCCGACCCACCATTTAATTTGAAAAAGAAATATACGAGTTACAATGATAGTTTGGAATTTCAAGAATATTTGAATTGGTGTGAGCAGTGGATTTCGGAAATGGTTAGAGTTACAAAACCGACAGGGTCAATATTTTTGCATAATATACCGAAATGGTTAACGTATTATGCTACATATCTTAATAAATATGCTTATTTCAAACATTGGATTTCTTGGGATGCCCCAACAGCACCTATGGGAAAATCTTTACAACCAGCACATTACGGTATTTTATTCTATGGAAAAGAACCGAAAGGAACAAAAATAAATGAACTCCGCTATCCTCATAAGAGAGATAGAAAACAAGGATATTTACTAAAAGATTATGGCGGAAAAAAAGATAAATTACATCCTTTCGGACCTCTGGTTTCGGATGTCTGGACAGATATTCATAGAATTAAACATAACAAAAAAAGAGATCCACATCCTTGTCAGTTGCCAATTCATTTATTGGATAGATTGATTTTGCTTGCTACTGAAGAAGGTAATATTGTTTTGGACCCTTTTTCAGGCACCGGAACAACGGCAATTTCTGCAAAAAGATTAGGACGTAAATATATTGGTTTTGAATTGGATAGCGAATATGTTGAAATTTCCAAAAGAAAATTGGAAACAGTTGAACCTAATTTCAGATTAGGTGAAAGTTGGGTTAGTTTTTACTTAAAAGATGTTATAACAATTAGAAATAATGATTGGAGCAAATTGAAAGAGTATTTTATTGTACCCGAACCAATGCGATCAATTGATCATAAAAAAACCGTATTAAGAAATAAAAATATTATTCCGAAAGAAAAAGAAGTTGTTTATGAACTGAAAAATAGTTGTAAAAAAAATGTAAATAAGAAAAACGGAGTGAAAATAAAACAAATTGAGACTGTAAATATTGAATATGATAAATTGTTTAGAAAAGAAAGAAAAGTTGTAATGTAAAAGCATAGTGCACTACAAAGTTTATTCGGTGAAGAGCTAGATATGATTAAAGTAGTTAAAAAAATTTAGTAATGAAATAAAAGCGTGGTAATACAAAACCTCCACCAAACAACAAATCAAAAAATTCTATGAATAAAATAGCTATTACATGTGGAGATGTTAACGGAATTGGACCGGAAATAGTTATTAAAAGTATAAACAAACTTTACGCTGCAAAAAAATATTCTTTGATTTTTATATGTCCGCATAATGTTTTTGAAAACACAATTCAAATAATCAAACCGGAATTCCCCTATAAAAAAATTGATAACGAAGATGAAATATTAACCGAGAGTAATAATGTAGTAATCTTAAACACTTCCAAAGTTAAACAGAGTTACGGTCAAGTTAAAGCATCATCCGGTAAAGTTGCATATAAAGCAATTATTAAAGCATGCTATCTAGCCAAGAATGATTATGTTAAAGGAATAGTTACAGCTCCAATTTCAAAAGAGGCATTCAAAAAAGCTAAAATTAATTTCCCGGGTCATACGGAATTATTAGCAGATTATTTTAATACTAAAAATTTTGCAATGATGTTTGTCTCTAATAAAATGAAAGCTGCTCTGGCAACAATTCACATTCCGATAAAAGAGGTAGCAAAAAAAATTACAATAAAAAAATTAAATAATATAACAGACGTAATTATTAAAAGTTTAAAATATGATTTTAAGAATCCTACACCAAAAATAGCTATACTTGGTTTAAATCCTCATGCAGGAGAAAACGGGAACATAGGAGTTGAAGAAAAAAATATTATAAATAAATTTATTTCCGCTTATAATAATAAAATATACGGTCCATTTGTTCCTGATGCATATTTTGGTAATAGGATTTATAAGGAGTATGATTGTACAATCGGAATGTATCACGATCAAGTATTGATTCCATTTAAACTTTTGAATTTTAATAAAGGAGTTAATTTTACGGCGGGACTTCCAATCGTTAGAACTTCTCCTGATCATGGAACAGCATTTGACATTGCGGGAAAGGGAGCAGCGAATCCGGCAAGTATGATAGAAGCAATAAAATTAGCAGAAAAAATAATAAAGAACAGAAAAAAATAAATTGGAAGAAGTAAAACCGTATTCGTATTTTGCAATGATTTATTCTCACTTGATGAGATCTGTTGATTATTCTTTTTGGGCAAAATATATTAAAGAAATTCATGATACGTTAGGTGATAAAAATGATATTGCGTTAGAACTTGCGGCAGGAAATTGTTCTTTGGCAAATCATCTTACACATCAGTTTAAAAAATTATATGTTTCCGATATTTCGAAAGAAATGCTAATGACATCAACAAATAAGAATTTGGAAAAAGTTTGTTGCGACATGAGTTTATTGCCATTTAAGAATAAATTCGATTTTATCTATTCAGCATTCGATTCTGTTAATTATCTTAATAACGAAACCAGACTTTCCGAATACTTTGCAAATATAAGTAATAATTTGAGTGAAAACGGTCTTTTGCTATTTGATGTAAGTCTAAAAAATAATAGTTTAAAGCATGTTAAAAGTTTAAACAGAAAAGGTATTTACAACGGAATAAAATATATCCAAAAAAGTGTTTTTGATGAAAAAACAAAAATACATAGCAATTTTATTAAAATAAAATTGAAAGACGGTAAAGTAGTAGAAGAAGTACATCAACAAAAAATTTATGATTTTTATTATTATTTTGAAGTATTGGAATCAAATAATTTATTTGCGATTGAATGTTTTGATTCATTTACATTTAATGATGCTACGGAAGATTCCGAAAGAGTACAATTTATAGTAAAAAGGAAATAAAAATGTTAACATTTAATAATGTTGAATTTAAGTATCCGAACCAGGAAGTATTTAATAATTTAAATTTGAAAATATCGGAAGGGGATTTTGCCTTTTTAATTGGCAAAAGCGGTGTAGGAAAATCAACACTTTTACAGCTTGTATATATGGATATCTTACCGACATCAGGCTATGTTCAAGTAGGTGAATTCAGTTCGGATACAATAAAAACCAATAAGTTACCATATTTAAGAAGAAATATTGGAGTTGTGTTTCAAGATTTTAAATTATTGGAAGATAGAAATATTTATGATAATCTGGCTTTCATTTTATATGTAACAGGTGTTTCAAGGAAGAAAATAAAAAGAAAAGTAATGGATGCTTTGGCTGATGTTAGATTGGAAAATAAATATAAGAATATGCCTAAGGAGCTTTCCGGTGGAGAACAACAAAGAGTTGCAATTGCAAGAGCTATTATAAATGAGCCAAAGTTAATTTTAGCTGATGAACCCACCGG
>JALSPW010000128.1 GCA_026985735.1 Saprospiraceae bacterium | reverse complement strand
ACAGTGGTAAGGTAGAGTTGTTAAGTTCAAAGTTCAAAGTTCAAAGGACAAAGTTCAAAGGTCAAAGTTCAAAGGCAAAAGTTTAAAAGTTTGGAAGATCAAAGACAAAAGTAAAAAGATAAAAGGGATTAAATGATGAATTATGAATTTAAAACCGGTTTTGAAGTCATGCTATCGCTCGCTTTCAAGTCCTAAAAGGTGTTTCAATTTTATTTGAAACAAAAGGAAGATCTGTTGGAGCTTGTCTTGATTTTGCATTGGAGCGAGATATTATAGTCGGGCACGTAAGTGACTGGTAAAATGATTTCTTCCCCGGATGTTTTGGCGGTATTTTTGCAGCGCAGCAAAGCAAAAATAGTGACAAAACAAGAATGGGAAGTGTAGAGAGAAAAATGAAAATGATGCAAAAAGAATCAATTTATTGTGTTATCTTATTGACTCTAACTATATTTGCGGTTTCAAAAAAAAGATAATATGCAAATACCTACTAGATACGATGCTTCAAATGAACAAAAATGGTATGAATACTGGATGAAAAAAAACTATTTTCATTCGGAACCGGATGATAGAGAACCATATACGATTGTCATTCCCCCCCCTAATGTGACCGGAGTGTTACACATGGGACATATGCTAAACAATACGGTTCAGGATATTCTGATACGAAAAGCAAGGCTGGAGGGTAAAAACGCATGTTGGGTACCCGGTACCGATCATGCTTCTATTGCTACTGAAGCTAAAGTCGTTAGAATGTTGCGCGAAGAAGGGATTAAAAAATCGGATATATCAAGAGATGAATTTTTGAAATATGCCTGGGATTGGAAAGAAGAATATGGAGGGATTATTCTCAAGCAATTGCGTAAGTTAGGTGCTTCTTGCGACTGGGAAAGGACTGCATTTACTTTGGACGAAGTTAGATCAAAGCATGTACTGAAAGCTTTTGTGGATTTGTATAACAGGGGTAAAATTTATAAAGGTTTAAGGATTATTAATTGGGATCCGGAAGCTAAAACAGTATTGTCAAATGAGGAAGTACTTTATGAAGATGAACCGGGATATTTATATTATATAAGATATCAAATTGAAGGGACGGAAGAGTATTTGACAATTGCTACAACCAGACCCGAAACAATCTTAGGGGATACTGCCGTTGCCGTACATCCCAAAGATGAACGTTATGGACATTTGAAAGGGAAAAAGGTGATCGTTCCTATGGTTAATAGGGTAGTACCGGTTATTTTTGACAGATATGTGGATAGAGAATTCGGTACCGGGTCTTTGAAAATTACTCCCGCACATGATCCTAATGATTATGAAATCGGACTAAGACATAATCTTGAAGTGATCGATATCTTCAATGAAGATGCAACTTTGAGTGAAGCGGCTGGATTTTACGTCGGTAAAGATAGGTTTGAAGTACGAAAATTGATAGTTGAGGATTTGAAAACATCAGGACATCTTATCAAAATAGAGGAATATAATCACAGTGTTGGCAAATCGGAAAGAACTCATGCAGTGGTGGAACCTAGATTGTCAGAGCAGTGGTATGTCGATATGGAAGCTCTTGCAGAACCGGCACTAAAAGCGGTAATGGAGGATGAAGTAGAGTTTTTTCCGAAAAATCAAAAAAATACATATCGTCACTGGTTGGAAAATATCAGACCTTGGACTATTTCGAGGCAATTGTGGTGGGGACATAGAATACCTGCATGGTATCTTGAAGTTGACGGTGAAACAAAAACTTATGTTGCCTTGACAGTGGAAGAAGCTTTGGAAATGGCTAAAAAAGATACAGCTAATGATAATTTGACTATTTCTGATTTACATCAGGATGAGGATGTATTGGATACTTGGTTTAGCTCCTGGTTGTGGCCAATATCTGTTTTTAACGGATTTTTTGATAAAAAAGATATAAGTTATTATTATCCTACAAATGTTTTGGTAACCGGATGGGATATTATTTTCTTGTGGGTAGCAAGAATGATTATGGCAGGTTATGAATGGGAAAATGAAAAACCGTTTAAACATGTATATTTTACCGGTATGGTACGGGATAATCTCAGAAGAAAAATGAGTAAATCCTTGGGAAACTCTCCCGATGCTTTAAAACTGATTGATGATTACGGTGCCGATGGTGTCAGGTTTGGAATGCTGAGCAGCTCTCCGGCAGGAGGTGATTTATTGTTTGATATTAAATTGGTTGAACAAGGACGGAATTTTAGCAATAAATTATGGAATGCGATGCGTCTTGTCAAAGGATGGGAAATAGATGAAAAAATCGATTATCCCGTTGAAAATAATCTGGCAGTAAAATGGCTTGAAAATAGAATGAATCAGGTTATAGAAGAATTGGATAATCTTTTTGAAAAATATAAATTATCCGAAGCCCTAATGGTATTGTACAATTTTATTTGGAATGATTTCTTCTCATGGTATCTGGAAATTATTAAACCTGCTTATGGTTCCCCTGTAGATAGTGAAACCTATACAAAAACCATTGAGCTTTTTGAGAAAATGTTGACACTGCTTCATCCTTTTATGCCGTTTATAACCGAAGAAATATGGCATTATATCAAAGAAAGAAAAGAAGGTGATGATTGTGTAGTAAGTAAATATCCTGAGTCCAAAGGATATGATTCAAATCTATTGGAAGCAATAAATAAAGTAAAAGCAATTGTAACCAAAGTTCGTGAATCAAGAAATTCCAAAGGTATGAAACCAAAAGAATTACTTGTGTTGTATGCTGAAAAAACAGCTTCCATTGAGAAATTTTTGTTTTCAGAAAAAATTCCCGGATTAAAACATATTCTTAAAAAAATTGCATTTCTCAAGGATGTTGTTTTAACGGATAATAGCGATATTGAAAATACCATTCCATTTATGGCTGCTAATGAAAAGTTTATGTTGGAATTTAATCTTGAGATAGATATTGAAGAGGAAATAAAAAAAATACAAAAAGAATTAGATTACCAAAAGGGATTTGTAGCAGGTATTGAGAAAAAATTGAGCAATGAGCGGTTTGTTAATAATGCTCCTGAAGCTATTGTCGATAAAGAAAGGAAAAAACTTGCCGATGGTAATGAACGGATTAAGATTTTGGAAAAATCGCTTTTATCATTAAAGAAATAATGTTAATTTAATATTTTTAGAAAGTATTGTCGTGTGAGAATTTAATTTTTAAAATGGTGATTTTGACAATGTTATCCCCCTCAGGTAAAGTTCAAAGTATAAAGTTCAAAGTTCAAAGTATAAAGTTCAAAGTTCAAAGTTCAAAGTTTAAAGTTTAAAGTTTAAAGTTCAAAGTTCAAAAATCACACGAATTAATGAATGAAGTGAAGCAATATTAAGCCGGCTTTGAAGTTGTGCTATCGCATGCTTTCAAGT
>JALSPW010000127.1 GCA_026985735.1 Saprospiraceae bacterium | reverse complement strand
TATCCGGAAAAAGAGCAATCATATATTCCGACGGCTACCTGTATGCCGTTGGCGGATAAAATTTTTATTACGGTACAAGGTAAAATACTTCCGTGTGAAAGGATCAATCATAAATATCAAATCGGTTCGGTGTCCGGAGAGGCGGTAAGTATTGATTTTGAATATATTGTAAAAAAGTATAATAGCTATTATGATAAGATGGAACCCATTTGTAATGTTTGTGCTTATAAAGATAATTGTCAGAATTGTATGTTTACTATGGATTTGGATGTACCTAAAATTCAATGTCCGGCTTTTGCTACTCAAAAGAAGATGGAAAATGAGGTGGATGAAATTTTTGAATATTTAAATGAATATCCGGACGAACTGTATAAAATAATATACGAAATATATGACGCATAATAAATTAAAAATGAGAAGTTACAATTATTTGGCAATAGATCCTTTTGTATATATTTCTTGTAAAGAAGAAAAATGTATGGTTTTAGATACAAGAACTTATAAGTTCTTGGAAATAAACAATCCCAAAATTATAAGCATTTTGTTGAACGCAATAGACAAGAAAAATTATCACATAGCATATATTGGGGAAGGAAATATTGAAGATAAGGAAGTAAAAGGTTTTGTACAAAAAATGGTTTCATTAGGGTGGGGTAAAATGATAATAAAAAAAGAGAAAAAAAGACCTGTGCAAATACCTCCTGTATTGCGTATTTCTAACGATATTGTAAATTATGAAAAAGACGATACTTCATATTTGACGGATATAAAAACCTATATCCACGAATTGTTTTTGTTTCTCAATAATGATAAATGTCCTCTTGATTGGAGTCCATATAAAGAATCTTTCAAACAGATAGAAACATTGAGATTTGAAAATGACTCTTACAAAGAAATGACAGAAGAAATTTTTATGGATATTGTGAATTCTTTAGATGTCCTTCCTGAAAAAATATCTATTTCGGGAAGTGCCGTTTGGGAGCTTTCTTTTATTGATAAGGTCATTGCTGTTTTAAATGAAAAGCAGCAAAGTTTGATAAGTTACAATATAAAATTAAGTGATGCCTTAAAGTTAAAAGATTTAGGGAAGGTAATAGATTTTTCACATTCTTATATTCGATTGAATATAATACCAACAGATGATTTGACAATGTTGGGGGAATGGGCATCCGACGATAGATTCTTCTTTAATTTTCTTGTTGATGATGAAATGTCTTACAACAAATATATAAGTGTAATTGAAAAATTTAAAGTAAAAAAATATGTTTTTTCCCCTGTTTTAATAGAAAAAAATAATTTGACTTTTTTTGAGAAAAGTGTTTTTCTTACCCATGAAGATATTTTTCAAGAGAAGCAAACGATAAAACAAATTTTAGCAAAAGGGAAATTTAATCCATCTTTATTTGGGAAAATTTATTTTGATGAAACAGGAAGCTTTTTCATGAATTTAAATAATAGCCCTATTGGAAATATAAAAGACGCCCCGCTTTATCTTACAATTTACGAACAATTTGTTGTAAATAAAAAGAATCAGTGGTTTCTAACAAGAAATGATGTAAATCCATGTAAAAACTGTAATTTTGCATTACTTTGTCCTCCAATTTCTAACTATGAATTGTATGCAAAGAAGTTCAATTTTTGTAAAATAAAAGAGGTAAAAAATGAGGTGGGGCACAAGTTATAAATGGATTATTTTTTGGGGGCTGTTCGTTTTTTCGAGTTATCGTTTGGCGGCACAATCCGATATAAAATTTACTTTTACCGGTACGGTTGTAGATTCTGTTACTAAAAAACCGCTGGAATTTTGTAACATTATTTTTAAGAATTTGACTGATACGGGAAAAACAATAGGCTGTATTACCAATACCGAAGGTAAATTCAGGATTGTAGTTCCAGTTACTTATAAATATTTGATACAATTTTCAATTATCGGATACCAAACTTGGAGCGATACTGTTGACCTTACTAAACCTAACGAGGATGAAGAGTGGTCTGATTTATCAGGTATTCCCATGGAAGATTTTAAGTTGGATATGAAGACCATAAAACTTTCTCCTGTAAAAAATGTGTTGCACACGGTAACGGTGACATCTGCAACCAAAACCATGGACATTGACAAGCAAAGTTTTATCGTCACGAAGAAGATGCGGGAGAATACCATTGCCGCCAAAGATGTACTGGACAAGTTGGAAGGCGTGAGTTACAACCGTGTAACCCAAGACATAAAAGTGGATAATGACAAAAAGGTAAAAATATTGGTTGACGGTGTAGAAAAAGACAGGGATTACATTTTGAACTTAAACCCTAAACGCATCAAAAAAATAGAAATCCTGAGGAACATTTCCGGTTTGTATGCCACGGAAGGTTATACTTCCATTATCAATATCATTACCTATGATAATTATCGCGGCTATGATTTTACTACCAACGAACAATTTATCTCCAATATACACTCTAAAAAGCATTCGTATTTCACACAAAACGATGCTAATGTTGCTGTAAATATTACTCGCGACCAATGGAATTACTACCTGAAAGCATCTCAGAACTACAACCATACAGGGCTGAAAACAAGAAACATAACCCGGTTTATTACCGATGACGAAACCATAATAAACGGCAACAATCAAAGTCCTAATACCTTTGATAAATATTCTAACTACAGCCTTACCCTTGGAAGCGATTACAAGATAAACAAAAAGCAAGTATTGGGGGCTGAAATAGAATTAGAAGGCTTTCCTGCCATAAGCGATGCCAAAACCGTCTCTTATGATACCATAACCATAAACGGCGTCAGTGCTATCATGCAAAATACCACTCTAAGTCATTCCGTTTACCATGACTTTTCGGGCAATTTATATTACAAGAATGCTATCGATTCAACCTCACAAATCGTAACCTATCTTTATCTGAAAAATAAGCAATCGGAGAACTTGCAAAATATTAACAAAGAGAAAGAATTGCATTACCGGCAATATAGCGACAATATCAACTACAAGTTGGAATACTCCAAAACTTTCAAGGATAAATATACCCTAACCGCAGGCGGTCGTTATTTGTCAAACCGGTTCAAAAGTATGGCACAAGACAGTGTTCAAAATGATTTTCAAAATAGCTTGTCCAAACTTACCGCTTATGCTTATCTAAAAGTGCGATTTAATACAAACACGGGTTTGCTGTTTGGCAGCTCCTACGAACTTTACCAATCTGAAAATAAGGATATTCATACCACCTTTCATTCTTTTCAGCCCAGAATTCACTTTTACAAAACAATAAACCAAAATCATAAATTCGTATTGGAATATTCGCTAAAAACAAAATATCCGTATTTGTCGGACATGAATCCGCAACTTACTTATATTACGCCGTTTGTGGCAAATATGGGAAATCCCGAACTCAGACCG
>JALSPW010000126.1 GCA_026985735.1 Saprospiraceae bacterium | reverse complement strand
CGGATTTCCACTTGACGCTTCTTACGGATCTCATTTTTTTCATAATTTGACAAATCTTAATATCGCATATTTTTCCATTGTCAAAGGAGATGAGAGCTATATTAACTATGATATTTTACAAAATGCAGAAATAATTGAAGAAACAGAATATTTTAAACATGTAAAATTTAAAAACCCATTATCAATAAAAATGGACGGAAAACAAAGAATGGCAATTATTGAACATACTAACGAAAATAAATAAACCGGTATGAAAGCGATAGTCTTAACCCAAAAAAACAAATATCCCGAATACACAACTTTTAATATTAAAGAAAATTACGAATATAAAGAAAAAATAAAAATTCAAGCTTCTGCTCTTAATCATCGTGATTTGTGGATAATAAAAGGTCTATATGCCGGTATTAAATATCCTATCATATTAGGTTCGGATGGTATGGGTTTATATAGAGAGAAAAAAGTACTGATCAATCCGGGGCAATACTGGGGTGAAAATGAAAAAGTACAAAGTAAAAATTTCAAAATTTTGGGTTTACCTGATCACGGCACAATGGCTGATTATGTATATACCGATAAACAATTTATCTATGATGTGCCTACACATCTCACAGATACGGAAGCAGCTTCCTTGCCACTTGGCTGTCTTACCGCATATAGAGCTTTGTTTGTGAAAGGAGAAGCAAAAAAAGGTGAGAAAATACTAATATCAGGAATAGGAGGAGGAGTCGCTTTATTTGTTTTGCAATTTGCCAATGCCATCGGTATGGAAATTTATGTCACATCTTCAAGTGATGAAAAAATAGAAAAAGCAATATCACTGGGAGCAAAAGGAGGTGTAAATTACAATAATAAAAATTGGGAAAAACAATTAATAGAAATTTCTGCTGGTATTGATCTGATAATAGACAGTGCTTCAGGGGAAGGATTCAAAAAATTTCTCAATATAATAAATCCCGGCGGCAAAATAGTTATTTATGGAGGTACAAGAGGAAAAATCAATGAGTTGATTCCTCAAATTATATTCTGGAAACAAATCACTATTTCCGGTACCACAATGGGTTCCGACAGAGATTTCAAAACAATGTTGAAATTTGTTGAAGAGCATAAAATTCATCCTATTATAGATTCTGTTTATAAAATGGAAGATCAGGAAAATGCATTTAAAAGAATGGAATCCGGCAAACAATTCGGTAAAATAGTTCTAATCAATCCCGGACAATGAGAGTTGCAATAATAGGAGGAGGAGCTGCAGGTTTTTTTTCAGCTATTGCCGTTAAAAACAATTACCCGTATGCAGAAGTAACAATATTTGAAAAATCAAAAAAACTATTGTCAAAAGTAAGAATTTCCGGTGGTGGCAGATGCAATCTTACCAATGCATTACAATCACGTAAGGAATTCCTGGCTGCTTATCCTAGGGGAAAAAAATTATTGAAATCCGCTTTTAATACATTTGACAATAATGACACCATAAAATGGTATGAATCCAAAGGAATTCCACTGATTATCCAGGAAGACAATTGTGTATTTCCAAAAAGTCAGAATTCCGAAAGTATCACTAATATTCTAATTAGCGAAGCAAAAAGTAAAAATATCGCTATTATGACTGAACATGGTATAAGTAAAATTTCCCCCCATAAAGAAAAAATCATACTTGAGTTTACAAATCAGAATATCAGACCTGAATTTTTCGATAAAGTAATTGTCACAACAGGAGGATCCCCGACTAAAAAAGGTCTGAAATGGATAGAAGACACAGGACATAAAATCATAGACCCTGTCCCTTCTCTTTTCACCTTCAATATGCCGGAAGAACCCATCAAAAAACTTATGGGCATCGTTATAGAAAATACTTTGGTATCATTACCGGGCACAAAATTATCAACTACCGGACCTATTCTGATAACTCATTGGGGTATGAGCGGACCTGCGATTTTAAAACTGTCATCCCTCGGAGCTGTAATATTAAACGAAAAAAAATATCATTTTAAAGTCAAGATAAACTGGATTAATAGAATCAATACGGAATCAATAAATCAAGATTTGACACAAATAATAAATACACATCCTAAAAAGAAATTATCCAATATCAAACCATTCTTGTTGCCGGAACGATTGTGGCTGTTTTTACTGGATAAAGTAGGTTTAGCTTATGATAAAAAATGGAATGAACTTGGTAAAAAAGGTATAAATAAAATAATAAATATTCTAACTAATGATCTTTACCGGGTAAGCGGCAAAACCACTTTTAAGGAAGAATTTGTAACTTGTGGCGGAGTCAGTTTGGAAAGTATCGATATATCTACGATGCAAAGCAAAATTGTTAAAAATCTATATTTTGCAGGAGAAATTTTAGATATTGATGGTATTACGGGTGGATTTAACCTCCAAGCAGCATGGACAACAGGATTCGTAGCAGGAAAATTAAATTCTTAGTAAGATTTTACTAGCATTATATTATGGAAAAAGAAATTTTAATAATAAAGAACACATCAATAGAAGGTCCTGGACTCCTTTTATCCGAGCTGAAATATTCTAATATTAAATACTCGATTATTGACCTCAGCCGTAAAGAAAAATTGCCGAATCCGGAAAACTTTGCAGCTGTTATTGTACTAGGTGGCCAAGATAGCGCCAATGACAATACCGATAAAATCAAAAATGAATTAATCTTTGTAAAAAAAGTAATCTCATCCCAAATCCCATATCTCGGTATATGCCTCGGCCTCCAAATTTTGGTTAAAGCAACAGGAGGAAAAGTAATAAATTGTCCTGTAAAAGAAATTGGATTTAAAGATATAAAAGGAAAACATTATTCAGTAACACTCACTAATAAAGGTGAAAAAGACCCGCTTTTTATCAATCTTGACCAAACTTTAAATGTTTTCCACCTTCATAGCGAAACAGTTGAACTCACAGACGACATGACTCTTTTGGCAGCCGGAAGATACTGCAAAAATCAAATCGTTAAAGTAGGATTAAACGCCTATGGAATACAAGGCCATTTTGAACTTACACCTGAAATGTTTGATTTTTGGATAAAAACAGACCCTGAGCTTTCCCGGATTAACCAAACACAAATACGTAAAGACTTTAAATCAATCCAGAAGAAATACACTGAAACAGGTAGATTTCTATTTCGAAATTTTTTAAAACTCATTTCAAAGTACTCGACATCCGCTCCGGTGTGAATTAAAAATAAAACCATTATTGATAAAATTGAGAATTGAAAAAGACAAAAGGAAAGAGATAGAAGAAATTCAGTACAACAGTTCAGTTGGTCTGGTGTTATAAAAAAAGAACGCAAGAATTAATAAAAAATTTATATGAATTTATGATAACATAAATAATTTTATTATATTTTTGGGAAATAAAAAAATTTTAAACAGATGAAACGAGCATAAAT
>JALSPW010000125.1 GCA_026985735.1 Saprospiraceae bacterium | reverse complement strand
AATAGGAAAGGAGAAGTGGTATGAAAAGATTTCATTAAATTACAGTGGAGCTGCAAAAAACCTCATAAATGCAACAGATACTACTATTTTCACTCCTGAAGTGTTAAAACAAATGAAATATGGTATAAAACAACATATCGGGACCAATGCAACATTCCGGATATTAAAATATTTTAATGCTTCATTTAATCTTAACTATGATGAAAAACATTATTTCAAAACAATATCAAAACACCTTGATCCTGAAACGCGATATGATTCCATTGGATTAGATGCAGATAGTACTATTGTTTATGATACTATCTACGGCACAATTATAAAAGACACTATTTCTCAATGGAAGGTTTACAGGCACATTAGTCCTTCGATAAATATAAGTACAAACAGATACGGTAAAATATTGTTTAAAGACGGTTGGCTGAGGGGAATAAAACATAAAATTTCATATTCGGTAAGTATAAGCGGCAATCCAATAGACGAAACCAAATTATACAACCGGTACGTTGATTCGGATACTAGAGAAGAATACAATAAGCCGGAAGAATATAGTATCTTTGAATATTCCGGCCCTTTTGGGGCTTCGATTGCCCAAAAAAATAATTTGATTCTTAATTACAATATTAATAACTTACTTGAAGCCAAAATTTTCTCAAAAAAAGATTCCTCATTAAGAAAGATATCATTATTAAAGAATTTTACTATTTCCGGAAATTATAATATTACTGCTGACAGTCTCAATTTTTCTCAAATTAGAACAGGATTTAATTTTTCTTTGTTTAAAAATTTTGTTTCATTTAGATATTCCGGGATTTTTGACCCTTATATAAAAGTTGATAATGTAAGGATAAATAAATTTGTATGGGAAGAAAAAAAACGTCCTTTAAGGCATGAAAAATCCAATTTAAGCATATCTGTTTATAATAAAAGTATTTCGGATATCATCAAATTGTTTTCATCACAAAACAACAAAAAATCAAAAAAGAAAACCGTAGCGAAAAATGATAAACTAATAGATATTTTAAAGGATTTCAAATTGAATTATAATTTGAACATGACATGGCAATACAATAGTAATAATGTAGATACTTTTTACATCTCTACTCATTCTATCAGATTATCGGGAACAATACCTATCACAAAAAACTGGAGGATAAGAGTTAACAATCTTGACTATAACCTTAAAAATAAGAAATTTGAATATCCTGATTTTGGTTTTGAAAGGGATTTGCATTGTTGGAAGATGAATTTCAGTTGGCAACCAAAAGGAGGTTCTTATAACTTTTTTATCGGAGTAAAATCTTCAATGCTGCAATTTATAAAATATCAACACGGAGTTGATCCGATTAGAGCTAATATAAATAGTATCAATTTTTAGCAATTCACATTTATATTTTTTAAATTTCCAATTTTTCACTATGTTTGCCACCTGAAAATATTAATAACCTATGAATAAAAAAGTTGCTTTAAGATACGAGGACAGATTTAAAATGGAACGCAGAGTCGCTATCACTCCTCAACATGTTGCAAAATTATCAAAAAAATACGATTTGGATTTTTATGTAGAGACATCTGACAAAAGGATATTCACTGATGCCGAATATGAAGCAGCAGGAGCAAAAATTGTCGATAATGTAAATAATATCCCGGTAATTTTTGGAGTAAAAGAAATGCCATTGGATATATTTCAGCCAAACCATACATACATTTTCTTTTCACATACCATTAAAGGACAACCATACAATATGCCTTTTCTTAAAAGGATGGTAGAACAAAAGGTAAATCTCATTGATTATGAAAAAGTAAGAGATGAACACGGTAGGAGAACAATATTTTTTGGAAAATATGCAGGTTTGGCCGGAATGATAAATACGTTATGGACATTAGGAAAAAGATTGAAGGAAAAAGGTTTTAACACTCCTTTTGAACACCTAAAACAATCACATAAATATAATTCTCTAGACGAAGCGAAAACAGCTGTTTCAAAAGTCGGTATGGAGATTGTCCAAAATGGGCTACCTTCCGAATTAACACCTATGGTTATAGGTATTACAGGCTATGGAAATGTATCCCACGGTGCTCAAGAGATTCTTTCTTTATTACCGGTAAAAGAAATATCACCTAAAGAACTGCTTAAGCTAAAAAGTAATAAAATACTACCTGACAATGTAATTTACAAAACAATATTTAAAGAACACCACCTGGCTACACCGAAAACCAATACAGATAAATTTGAGCTTCAGGATTATTATCAACATCCTGAAAAATACAAAGGAATTTTCAAACAATATATTGATAAATTGACTGTATTGGTAAATGCTATGTATTGGGATACAAGATACCCCAAACTTATAACAAATGAATATTTAAAGAAACATTATAATAAAAATCATAAATTAATAGCTATCGGAGATATTACCTGTGACCCTAAGGGCTCTATAGAATGTACGACAAACTGTACTACTATAGAAAATCCTGTATTTGTTTTTGATCCTAAGACAGGAAAACAACAAGATGGATTTAAAGGTGATGGAATTGCAATCATGGGAGTTGACATTTTACCGAGTGAACTTCCGAGGGAATCCTCAATTGGTTTTTCTAATGCTTTATTTGATTATGTTAATGAAATTGTCACATGTGATTATTCGGCTAGTTATGAAGATTTAAAATTGCCTGCACCAATTAAAAGGGCTCTTATATTGCATAATGGAAAATTCACTCCTGAATTTAGTTATATGGAAAAATATTTATAACTATTTAAAAATAATATTTTGAGATGACAAATATATTTTTTACAAAAGAATTCATTCTGATCTTTTACAATAAAATTAAATAATAAAAATATAAATAAATGAAACGAATATTTGTAGTAGGTGCGGGATTATCGACTTCATGTTTGATAAACTACCTATTGGAAAGAGCTGAAAAATATGATTGGGAAATTGTTGTTGGCGACCTTGATTTGGACATGGCTAAAAAAAAGACCAATGGACATAAAAGAGGTAAAGCAATAAAATTTGATGTTTTTAATGATGCACAAAGGTCAAAAGAAGTCAAAAAAGCGGATATTATTGTATCCATGCTACCTGCAAGATTCCATTATCTTATTGTACGCTCGGCTCTTAGATATAGAAAGAATATGGTTACCGCTTCCTATATCTCATCAGAATTAAAAGCTTTGACCGAAGAAGCTAAAGAAAAAGGCATTTTGATACTCAATGAAATAGGTCTTGATCCGGGAATAGACCACATGTCCGCTATGAGAGTTATAGACAAAATCAAAGAAGAAGGTGGGAATATTTCAGCTTTCAGGTCTTCAACGGGAGGATTGGTAGCCCCCAAATACGATAACAATCCTTGGAATTACAAATTTACATGGAATCCTCGAAATGTCGTGCTGGCAGGACAGGGTGTAGCTCAATATATTGATCAAAATATGTATAAACACATTCCTTACCATAAGCTTTTTACAAGAATAAGAAGGATATATATTGACAATTACGGTGAATTTGAAGTTTATCCTAACAGGGATTCTTTAAAATACCGGTCTATTTATGGACTGGATGATGTACCTACAATGTTCAGAGGTACTATCAGAAGACCGGGATTTAGCAAAACATGGAATTTATTGGTTCAATTGGGAGTAACGGATGATTCTTTTGTTGTAGAAAACTCTGAAAAATTAACATATCGGGATTTTATCAATACGTTTTTGAAATATCATAAAACAAAAACCGTAGAAGAAAAGCTTGCAGAATATCTTAATGTAGATGAAGACTCTTTTGATATGTACAAATTGAGGTGGCTAGGATTATTTGACAGAAAACCTGTCAATATGAAAAATGTAACTCCTGCCCAAATACTTCAAAAAATAATGGAAGAAAAACTATCACTTGATGAAAGTGATAAAGATATGATAGTAATGCAACATGAATTTGTTTATAAAAATACAAATGAAGATACAAAACTTATAACTTCATCTCTTGTTGTTGAGGGAAAAGATGATATACATACTGCAATGGCGATGACTGTAGGATTGCCCCTGGGAATTGCTACAAAACTTATTTTAAATGATAAAATACCACTTACCGGAGTTGTAATACCTACTTCTAAACTGATATATGATCCTGTGTTAAATGAATTGGAAGAATATGGTATTAAATTTTTTGACAAAGAAGAAGATTATAAAGATTAATTCTGTGTTAAGAATATTTATAAATAAAAAGTGCCAAATTTTATTGAATTTGGCACTTTTTTATTTGTAAATTTAAAAACTTAGCTATCCTTCTATTTCTTTAATTGTTTTTTTGATAATATCCACACATTCCATTAATTGTTGCTCGTTTATAACAAGCGGAGGAGCAAATCTGATGATATCTCCATGTGTTGGTTTGGCAAGTAAACCGTTTTCTTTTAATTTCAAACAAACATCCCAGGCCTCTTTTCCGTTTTTAGGTTTAATAACAATAGCATTCAATAATCCTTTACCGCGAACTTTTGTTATCATACCACTATCAATATTTTTTAGCTCACGCCTCAAAATCTTTCCCATTTTGAATGCATTTTCAGTTAATTTCTCATCTTTGACAACTTTCAAAGCTGCAATAGCAACTTTAGCGGCAACAGGATTTCCCCCATAAGTGGAACCATGCTCTCCCGGTTTTATAGTCAACATAATATCATCGTCAGCCAACACAGCCGACACCGGATATGCTCCTCCTGAAAGAGCTTTTCCCAATATAAGAACATCAGGTTTTATCCCTTCATAATCTACAGCCAACATCCTACCTGTACGGGCAATTCCCGTTTGAATTTCATCTGCTACAAACAAAACATTATGATCTTTACACATCTGATAAGCTTTTGCCAAATATCCTTCATCCGGAACTACAACCCCTGCTTCACCTTGAATAGGTTCTACTATAAAAGCTACTACATTTTTATCTTCCAACTCTTTGGCCAGAGCATGCAAATTATTGTATGGAATACTAATAATTCCGGGTGTAAAAGGCCCAAAATCATTAGTAGCTTCCGGATCGTTAGATGCAGAAATAACGGAAATAGTTCTTCCGTGAAAATTATCTTTTGCGAAAATAATTTTAGCTTTATTTTTTTCGATTCCTTTAACTTTATATCCCCATTTCCTTACAAGTTTCATTGCTGTTTCCACTCCTTCAGCTCCCGTATTCATAGGTAATACTTTATCGTATCCAAAATACTCAGTGACATATTTTTCATATTCTCCCAAAGCATCATTGAAGAAAGCCCGTGAGGTAAGTGATATTTTTTTTGCCTGATCAATCAAAGCCTTTATTATCTTAGGGTGGCTATGCCCTTGATTTACTGCACTATATGCTGATAAAAAGTCAAAATACCTTTTACCTTCTACATCCCAAACATATACTCCTTCTCCCCTATTCAATACTACAGGTAGCGGATGATAATTGTGAGCACCATATTTGTCTTCCAAATCTATGTAATCTTGTGAGGTCATATTTTTGAATTTTTATAATTAGAAAAATAATTGCGAAAATACAATTATTTTAGTCATTACCCAATAAAATTTGGAAATATAATAATCTTAATTTCAGACTACCTGACCCGCTGGGAATTAAGGTGACCCAAAAACCAATTCTTTTTCTATTTACCATCTTGAAAACGGTTTGGTTAAACTATTTTGTTTTCCCAATTAAACCGGTTTATATATTTTAATTACTTTTGTTCTTTTGTCATTCTCAATTCCCAATTCTCATTTATTTGCCTTATGCTCAAGCTGTTATTAAAATTATCGCTTTTAGGAGCAAGTTGTTCTTAACTTACAATATAGAACTAATACAATTGTTGTGAATAAAAATAGAAAAATAGTCGGGGTGAAAGGATTTGAACCTTCGACCTCTACGTCCCGAACGTAGCGCGCTACCGGGCTGCGCTACACCCCGAAAATAATGCACGCAAAGTTATAAAATTATTTTTGAACTATTTTACTATTTCTATAATATTTATTATTTATTTGTTATTTTTTGTACAGCACGATAGTTGCTAAAAAACACCTTAGCAATAGCTCTTAATACAATATATGCAGGTATGGCCAGAACCATTCCCACTATTCCATAAATTTTTGCTCCTACTAAAACTACAATAAATACTTCAAGCGGATGTGCTTTTACTTTTTCTGAATAAATAAAAGGTTGCAAAATATAATTATCAAGCATTTGCATACTTATAAAAGTAAGTACGATTTTAACAAGCTTAATTAAAATAACATCATAAAAATCCATTCCCAGATTATTGGTCATAACAATGAAAATCCCAAAAACAGCACCAATAATTGGTCCTATATAAGGAATAACATTTATAATAGCCGCAAAAAATGCAATAATAATGGCATCTTTTATTCCTAAAATAGTCAAAACCGTAAAAACAAAAGTCATAAGTATGATTATTTGCAATGCTATTCCTGAAAAATACCGTCTTAGCAAATTGCTAACTTCATCTATAATATTTATTGTTTGATCTATATATTTCTCAGGAACCAAAGATGTTATTATGTTGGTAAACATGTGATTATCCTTCAAGAAAAAGAAAGTTATAAAAGCTACCGAAAATATACCAATGATAATATTGCTAGCAAAATTTACGATGGATGAAAAAGCAACAGAAATAGTACTGCTATCAAAATTAATTAAATTTATAAAAAACTTTTTAGCACTTTCCGAATTTAAATCCTCCGGATTTGCAATCTTATATTCGATTAATTTCTCCCTAATACCCGAAATAGGTTCTTCAAAAGGTTTAAACACTTCCGAATAATCCAATTGCGTTAAAATATCAATCTGCTTTAATACCGGAGGTAAAATAACTATGAAGAATAAAGAAAAAATTATAAGATATACAAACATAACCAAAATAGCACTCAGACTGCCTCCTACTTTTAGTTTATTTAATTTTAATCTTTCAAGAAAAAAATTCATTATTGGTTTACCCATCATAGATAATACCCAGGCTACTAAAAAATATCCAACAATGTTTAACATATAAGCATATACAAAATACAAGATTCCTATTCCCAATATGAATGCAAAAACCCTGTTTGTTATAGATTTCATGTGACAATTTATTTATTTCTCATAAAAATAATAAAAATTTATAATACATCATGGAACTCACATAATTTTTTTTCGAAAATATTAGCCGGATATCCCGCTTATAATTCATAATTAATTATTACCCCTCAATATCCAGATTAAACCGATAATTTTAAATAAAAATCCTTTACTATCTCAAGATATTCAGCACTATACTTACCTGAATCGTCATATACTTTCAACAGGTTTTTAACAGGCTCATCTGACCAATTATATTTTAATTCTATCAATAATCTTTCCGTTTTTATTTTTGTAAATACTTGACATATACGAGATAAACCAAAGTTGTATTTTTCTGCAATATCTATAAATCTATTTCCTTCATCATAAGGCAAAATTACCGATAATTTACCATGATTTTTTATCAATCCGGATGAATATGATAATAATTCTTCATGAGTTATATTTATAGTGTGTCTAACTTCCGCCCTACCCTTTCTGCCTGATATTATTCCCGAATTAAAATACGGCGGATTACAAATTATATGATCATACTTTTTATCCGGAGCATAATTTTGTAAACGGATTTTCTCAATTGCTAATCGGTCTGTCCAGGGGCTAATTTCAAAATTATACAATGCCTCTTTAAAAGAATCATTATCCGGTTCAATTGCAAAAATATATGCTCCGGAATTTCTTTGAGCAATCATCAATGCAATTAACCCTGTGCCGGTACCTACATCCAATAGCATCATATCTCTATCAATATCGCACCAGGCACCTAATAAGATTCCGTCAAAACCAACTTTCATGGAGCTATTTACATGCTTGACGGTAAATTTTTTAAATTCAAAAAAATCCTTATTCTTCAATTGCCTGTTATATTGAATTCCTATATTAATATATGACAAAAAATCTATAGCCAAACTACAATATCCTGATTCTAAGCTTACGAAATATTTAAAATCAAGATGTTATTCAAAAAAGATTTAACTATTTCAAACACACACAAAATGAATACACAGAATATTATAAACCGGCGCTATTTTATAATCTGTATATAATAAGCATAATTTTTAATGATTTTATAGACAGCCACTAACTAATGTCTATCTATAAAGTGCTTAATTATTTAACAACAACATTATCTACTTCCCAGGTAGCTGATTCACTGTCTGTAGAAGTAAATTTAAATCCGATATAAACTTTTTGCCCGGAATAAGCCGTCAAATCAATGTTTCCCGAACTTACCCAGGACCAACTTCCGCTTGACTTGGTATATGTCAACTGAGTCCATGATGCCGAATTGGGATCACCTGCTCCTGAATAATCCGTAGAGATATAAAGCTCTAAAGGATTTCCACTGTAATTGGTAGCATTATCAAATTTAAATATTGGATTAGTTACGGATGAAAAATCCAATTGTGGTGTAATTAACCAATCTTCATTGGCGTGAGCACTTCCTTCGTATCCACTCATTTTTGCACATCCCCCGGGATTTCCATGAATTTCATCATGACTCCATACTTGATCGCCGACTACATTAACAGCATTCCATTTATTCAAACCTGCTTCAAAATCATCACTAAACAATTCATCACCGGTTCCTCCTCCACCACCACCTCCGGCTGTGGTAACATCATCCGTATTTCTTAAATAAATTTGATATGTATCTTTATATTGCCCTACAATAGCAGTCACATCAACATTTCCCGAAGGAAGTGCATCATCTGCAAAAGTTGCTACTGACCTTGTATATAAATCAATAGTGCCTGACCCGTCTTCTACAACAACATCATAATCTTTATAAACACTACCTCCGGTAATGGTTGCATTTTTGATTTTCACCAAAGTAGATTCCCAGGCTTCGTTATTTGTCAAAATATCATTAACTGTAGCTACCCTTGCTTCAATAGAACCGCTCCCTGTCTTTTTTGCTGCATCAAGAACAACTCCGCTAAATTGTAACAGATTGTTATATTCAGACAGTTCCAAATTACTGACAACAACTTCAACTCGGTCGTTCAATTCAAAATCATGGGCTCCTGCAAATCTTACAACTATACCTGCAGTTTCATCCTGCAATACCATATTTTTCACATCTACATTTACTGAATTTTTGTCGGAAATAACTATACCTGATATTTTTACTTTATCATTCATTGTTGCCTGTCCGGACGCAAACATATCCCTAACGGATTTTATTGTAATCAATTCTTCATCTCCGGTACTTCCGCCACATCTCTCCTGATAAAAATTAATATCTTTAAGTCCTCTTAAATACCCCTGATAATCACTTTTGTATTTTCCCAAAACACAAATCAAATCTCCATTTAGCTGGGGGATAGTATCATTGGCAAATTCGGCATAACCACTTGTTCTTATAATAAATTCTTTCCTTGAACAATTTACCAATGTCCTGTTTTTATCAGAATGAGCAATGCCATCCGCAAAAGTCAATCCTAAAGATTCATTATTAAATTGTACATTTGAAAATTTGACCAAAGTACTTATATCATCATCTGAAAACTGACCTATTTTCATCTCTTTTACCGTAATCGGATTATTTAATGAACCACCAATAATAATGTCACCAACTTCCTTGAAAGCTATTGAGACCATAGAACCTTCCGATACCAAAGCTGCTAATTGAACGACACCATTATCATCTCCCAACACTAAGCCTTTGGCTTTTACAAAGACTTTTCTTCCTACAGGATACTTCCCATAAAGATCCCTGCCATCGATTAAAATTTCAATTCCTGCAGTTGAATCCTGTACTATTATTTTTTTATAAAAATTGCCGGTACTATCATTGGCTATCACAGTAGCACTAAAGATCAAATCTTCGTCAATCGTTTCAAATGACCCCGATGAATGTAAAGATTTAATTTCCTTTATCGTAGTATTTGTTGTTATATCAGGATCCTTGAAAGGAAATTCCGGTTCATCAAATTTATTATCCACACAAGAACTAATAATAAATGTGCTGACCATTCCAATAAGAAGATATTTAAATAATTTTTTCATTTGTATTTGTTTTAAATTGTTTTTAATAATTTTTATAATCTCAGACTTACACTAATATAATAATTGGTTCCATAAGCATAAAAATACCTTGGAGGAAATTTCGATATATCTTTTGATTGATAATCAAATCTAAATTGTTCATATCCTCCCGTAATAAAATCCGTATTATTAAGAATATTGCTAACTCCAACATTCAGATAAACATATCTTTTGCCAAACTTCCATGATTTGCCACCAAAAAAGTCCAAAGTATAATTTGAAGGTAATTTTTCCTGGTCAATAATATTGTGCCACAAATCAGGATTATTTTCTTTATCAATTCCGTCAACAGCACCGTCTGTCCTGCGATCGGGGAAAAAATCAAGCCATATATCATCAAAATAATTGAAAGATAAGGTAGCAAACCAATATTTTGGAGAGTTATATCTCAATCCAAATGACATTGCTTTTTGGGGTGTACCGGAAATTCTGTAGTTCTTCATATAAACTGTTCTATCGGTTAAAACCTCCGCTGTATTGTCTTGAGCAATGGTAGCAGAAGGCCTGCTTGTAAACAAATATTGCCCCAGAGCTGCAACTCCACTAACGGAAAAAGCTGATGTCAGTTTATATTCGGCGCTTAATTCCGAACCTATATGCAATTCATCAATTCCCGTCATTATATAATTAACAAAACTCCTTTGTTCATCATGATAAAAACTTGTAGTTTTTGTCTTATTCTTAATACTAGTATAATACCCTAAAGTTTTCACTGACAACAAAGGACTTTTATAAACATAAGCTATTTCACCACCCAGAATATTTTCCGGTTTCAAATTAAGTACCGCTTCATCTCTTGTTCGCGGTGAAAGATATGCATTTCTGGCAAATGGTGCTTTTGTCATCATCAAACCGTTTGCGAAAATATAATTTCTACCGTTAATTTTAAATGTAATACCCGATTTCACCCCATAATTTAAGAAATTGTGTACGGCTCCTTTCCCAAAAGAATTTTCAGGAAATTTACCGTTTTTATAATATCCTTCTCTGAAAAAAGAGGTATTTGATATTTCCAATGCAAGATATGCATCAATTTTATTCAAACTAAGTAATGCTTTTCCCCAAGCCTTGGCAAAAGAAGTATTTATATCATAATTATAACCGTAATCATCCCCGATTCTAACTATTTTATCCGGATTATTCAAATCATATTGCAATTTATTGTTATCATCGGGAAAATCACGTTCAGCAAATTTATCCCTGTTCAAATAAAAAGTACCTCCCAATAAATCAACTAATTCCTGAAAATAATGAGTCTTTTGTTTCACATAAGTAACTCCACCGAAAATACTCGTATTATCACCAAGAGTCGTTTGGATGTTGGTATTGAAAGTAATCTTAAGCGGATCTTTCCTTTGCTCTTGCAATACATAATTGGAGAATTTTTCATTAGAAATATCACCGGTATATCCAATTTCTTTTAAAATAGATCCTGAACCTGCTTGATTATACTCATACAAATCCGCCCAGTTCACTTGCCTTAAGCCTTCGTTATTTACGTATAAATCATATAATCTGTCATGCATTTCGGTACTTAATTGATAACTTGGCATATACCTGTAGTAATCCGGCCTGGGATCAGGAGCATTGTACCAATCCAATCTGGTTCGTCCGTATCTACCCGCCATATAACCCAATGTTGTATTTATTTCTGTACTAATATTTGGTTTCCATACATGCCTAAGTGTTACAATAGGTTGCATACTATTACTAACCCGTGAATTTCTTTTTTTACCATTTTGATATCCCCAGTATGAATTATAATAATGTGTTCCTGCAAGTTCATACATTTCTTTGGTTGCTCCACCGGCACCACCTCTTTTATTTGGAGATGCAAGTACAACCAAATTTATAAGTTGCTTTTCACCTATTTTTTTATCAATACTTAGAAATCCGGAATATGCATCATAAAAGGTACCCGGCTTAAATCCTTCCTGTGCCCATCTTCTGGATCCGGAAATAGTAAAAGCCCAACCATTATCCATCATACCGGTAGAATATGTTGCCATAATCCTATTCCTGTAAGAACGATTGGATATAGCGTATGATACTCTTGTTTGTTTCCACTGATCTGATGCCAACAAACTGACATTGGTAGCACCTGATAAAGCACCAAAGTCAAAAAAAGCAGGTTCAAGGGAACTACTACTGTTTTTTCTTCTCATCACATCGTTTAATCCACCCCAAATACTCCAGGCTATATATCCGTCATCAAGGTTATTCATTGGCATTCCATTAAGATACATATTGCCATATTCATTTCCTAAACCTCTGACTCTGAATCTAGCTACACCAAAATTATACGCTGCAGTCCTACTGAAAATATCCCACGAAGATGTAAGTAAACTTGAAACTCTTTGACTTTCATCATCTTCTGATAATTCCGTTTCATTCAATGCACTTATATCTTCTTCATCTATTTTGGATAAAGGATATAATCTTATTGTTCCCATATCAACCTGAATAGAAATTTTACCATTTGCACTTGCGAAATAAGGTTCATATTCATCCCTAGTGAAAGACAGATTTACAATTTTATTACTATCAACAATAAATGTAAAATACCCGTTTTTATCGGTAAATATTTTAATACTACCTCCTATCTCCCTGACCTCCACTCCCGGCAATGGAACATTATCAAAAATATCAACGACTTTTCCTGATATTGTCACTTGTGCTAACAATTGAAAAGAACCAAGCACTAATATAATACCTATTATAAATCTCAATTTAAAATTCATATTTATTTAATTTGATAGCAAAGGTAATTAAAAATTAAACTTTATATTAAATATTAACAATATTTCATATAAAATCGTCAGTTTCTTAATAATCATACCATATCTATTTCTAAAAAAAGTCAAATACTTTAAGAGTAACTGCCATATATAAAAAAAGTTCAAAGGAAAAAGTTCAAAGGAAAAAGTTCAAAGGAAAAAGTTCAAAGGAAAAAGTTCAAAGGAA
>JALSPW010000124.1 GCA_026985735.1 Saprospiraceae bacterium | reverse complement strand
CTACAATTTCTCTATTACGAACTTTAATTTTAAATTCAGGTGAAGGAAAATACTTTTTATTAAATACATTCAACTCTTCAAGTAATTCATTCTCAAATTCTGAATTATTATGTTGAGAAATAAATTCTTTTAAAGCATTTGTTATTCGTTTTAATTCTTTGTTTAAATCTTCAAAATCAACTTTTCCAACTTTGACATTTGCAATCAAAGTATTAAATGCTGAAATATCTACTCCGATTGCGTGCATATCTAACTCACTTGCTTGCACCATTGTTGTCCCACTTCCTGAAAATGGATCTAAAACAATATCTCCCTTTTTAAAATATATTTCTTTTTTAAAATTATCAGTGTGGCTATCAAGAAAATATTCAACCAATTGTGGAATAAATTTGCCTTTATAAGGATGTAGTCTATGAATATGCTTAGTAGTATCTTTTTCTTTTAAATTATCAAATGATAACGCCCAATTCAAATCATTACCAAGTTTTTCTCTCCAATTTGTTTCTCTTTGTCCATTGTAACTTTTATAATAATTGATTAAATCGTATTTGTTTACGGCAGTTGTCCCGTTACTACCATATTTTTTGACTTTTCCATATTGAATTAGATATGAAATGTTAGAAGAGGTGACATTCTTTTTTAGATACTCACTTGCCCATTTACTTGCTTCTTTTATTGATAATAATTCTGTCATTTTTATTTATCTATTATATACAACAAAAATATAATCATTTTTTGTTGCTATCTAAAATATTTTTTAACATATATAATATTTTCTAATTTTGCCTAACTTCCTTATAAACGGCTCAAATATATAAAAAATACCTTTAAAGACAAAAAAAAGGCGACATTATCCAATGCCGCCTTTTATTTTATAAAAAATATATTATAATTCTTCAATATCTTCTTCCGATACTTCTTCGATATCTTCATTTTGAGGTTCTTCTTTTATTCCCTCTTTTACATCAAAGACAAATTCACCATTGATTTCATCTACGAGAATAGTATCTCCGGCTACGAATTTGCCTGAGAGAACAAGTTTTGCTACTTCATTTACAATTTCATTCTGAATAACCCTTTGCAATGGTCTTGCTCCGAAAACAGGATCATAACCGAGTTCTGCCAGTAAATTCAAAGCTTTATCAGTAACTTCTATTTCAAGATTTTGTTTTTCAAGCATACCCTTGAGTCCTTTTATTTGCAACATTGCCACTTGTTTTATCTGTTCTTTATCAAGAGGCAAAAACATTACCTTTTCATCAATTCTGTTCAAAAACTCAGGACGCATAAAATCCGTTAGCATCTCAAAAATCTCATCTTTAGTATCGCTTATTAGCAATTTTCTGTCATCTGCATCTTTCAACTGCTCCAGTTGCTCAAACCTGTCTAAAATAACTCCGGAACCAATATTGGAAGTCATTATTACGATTGTATTTTTAAAATTCACAACCCTTCCTTTGTTATCTGTCAATCTACCGTCGTCCAATAGCTGCAACAGGATATTAAATACATCTTTATGTGCTTTTTCCACTTCGTCCAGCAACACAATAGAATAAGGTTTTCTTCTTACGGCCTCTGTCAATTGACCACCTTCTTCATATCCCACGTATCCGGGAGGCGCTCCTACCAATCTGGAGACAGTATGACGTTCCTGATATTCACTCATATCTATTCTGATCATATTTTTTTCGGAATCGAAAAGAATTTCAGCCAGCTGTTTTGCAAGATATGTTTTTCCAACACCCGTTGGCCCCAGAAATAGAAATGATCCAATGGGCTTATTTTCATTTTGCAGCCCTGCCCTACTTCTTCTTATTGCATTAGCTACTGCACGGATAGCTTCTTTTTGTCCTATTACTTTTCTTGACAATTCTTCTTCAAGATGCAATAGTTTTTCTTTTTCACTTTTCAACATTTTGGATACCGGAATTCCCGTCCATTTTGCTACCACTTCCGCTATATCATTTGCAGTAACTATTTCTCTTACAAACCTTTCTTCTTCAGGAATACTGTGAAGTTTTTCCTCTGCTGCTTTCAGCATAGCTTCTTTTGCCGGCAACTCTTCATATCTGATTTTTGCCACTTTTTCATATTCTCCGTTTCTTTCAGATTTCTCAGCAACAAGCATCAGGCCGTCAATTTCCTTTTTGATTTTTTGAATACTTTCAACTATTTCTTTTTCATATTTCCATTTGGAAACAACGGTATTCATATTTTCTTTTAATTCGGCTATTTTTTCATCTATGGATTTGAGTTTAGCTTTATCCTTTTCCCTTTTTATCATCTCCCTTTCAATTTCCAATTGACGAAGTTTTCTGTTTAATTCATCAATTTCTTCCGGAACACTGTCCAATTCCAAACGTAATTTTGCAGCAGATTCATCTATCAAATCAATTGCTTTATCCGGCAATCTCCTTTCCGTGATATACCTGTGAGACAATTGTGCAGCGGAAATTAAAGCTTCATCGAGTATTTTCACTTTATGATAAACCTCATATTTCTCTTTAATTCCTCTAAGGATGGAAATAGTATCTTCGACACTCGGTTCATCAATATATACTGTCTGAAATCTTCTGACCAAAGCCTTGTCTTTTTCAAAATACTTTTGATATTCATCGGAAGTAGTTGCACCGATAGTGTGCAATTCCCCTCTGGCCAAAGCGGGTTTAAGTATATTGGCAGCATCTATTGCACCACCACCGCCTCCGGCACCGATTAATGTGTGAATTTCGTCAATGAACAAGATAATTTGTCCATCGGAATTTTTTACTTCCGATATTACCGCTTTGAGTCTTTCTTCAAATTCACCTTTATATTTTGCTCCGGCTATCAAAGCCGCCATATCAAGGGAAAATATTTTTTTTGATTTCAGATTTTCCGGAACATCCCCTTTCACGATTCTCCAGGCTATCCCTTCTATTATAGCCGTTTTACCAACACCGGCTTCACCCAATAATATCGGGTTGTTCTTTTTCCTTCTTGACAAAATATGTAAAATCCTTCTGATCTCTTCGTCTCTTCCGATAATAGGATCCAATTTACCGCTTTCTGCTTTTTCATTAAGATTAATAGCATATTTTTTTAATGCATTGTACTCATTATCCGAACTTTGGTCTTTTACCGTTCTACCTTTCCTCAATTCTGCTATTGCGGTTTTAAGTCCCTGTTCTGTAACTCCTTTTTCTTTTAATATTCTAGCTCCCCTGTCATTTCCTTTAAGTATTGCCATTAAAAGCAATTCCAATGAAATAAATTCATCACCGAATTCCTTCATCATTTTTTTTGCCGTTGACAATGCTTTATTGGCATCTGATGAGAGATATTGTTTGTCTGTTCCCTGAACTTTAGGGTATTGCAATATTTCTTGATTGACTTTATCTTTCAATGAAGCAAAATTCACCCCTAATTTCT
>JALSPW010000123.1 GCA_026985735.1 Saprospiraceae bacterium | reverse complement strand
CGGATCGTCATCACAAGGATGCATATTTTCATATCCAGATTTATTATTAAACCAGTATTGTGTAGCCGCTTCGATGATATCCGGTATATAATCCGGATCGTTGGTAGCATTTACCCTAAACTCGGACCAAGATATTTTGTTATCAGTTGCTGAATTATGCACTCTACTATTATCACCAAGCCATTTGTTACCGAAACCACTTCCTGCTTCATATTGCTGTCCTATCCAAGTCTCACCGGCGGTAGATCCAACAATATCCTCAAATCCAAGCAATAAATCTTTTTGATTATATGAAAACTCATTACCAAGCAAGCGTGTATTGTCACAATTACCAATAAAATGCATACCTCTGTCAAAGTAAAAAGGATAGTTACAGGAATACTCTCCATCAGCTGATTCAGTTAAGATTCCGTTATTGTCGGAAGCATAACCGGTATAATCTTCCAAGAGATTGTCTTTTATTTCCATATCTGTAGAAGAGCTTATTTTGATACCATTGGATGGATACCCACCATTTGTGCCCATTACCTGTATGGTATTATTTTCCAATCTGGTAAAATCTGCCATATTCAATATTATGCCGGCTTCATTTCCGTTTATATCAATAAAATTGTTATAAACATCCATATTATCTGTGCTTTGTATATCAATGGCTTCTGCCGATTCATCATCGGAAGTAATAGTTATATAATTGTCCAACAATTGACTAAAATAGACATGCATATTAGGACAATTATATATATAGATGCCTTTTTGTCCAGCATTAATTGTACTTGACTTAACCTTTACTTTATCTACTCTTTCTACGAGATATCCAATTCTTTCCACACTTATATCATCATCATACGCAATGGTATAACCTCCTCCCTTAGCACCTATACCATAGTCACTATTAGAAATATTTACATGATTTACGGATGAGATACTGTTAGCTCGAAGTAGCTTTACTGCGTAACCGTATTTTGCAAATAAATTGTCAGATTCATAACTCAAATCATTTTTAATATCTTCAAAATTACTATATCCAACTCTGATTGAACTATTATAAGTTATTATACCGTTGTACAATCTATTAAAATAATTTTCATTTCCCAGATCACTTTTTAAAATAACTCTGGATTGTTCTATTACATTAACTCCGCAAAAAGGCCTTTTTTTAATTACCCCTTCATCATTTAATTCAAAACTATCGTCCGATTTAAAAGTTGTATTTGATATTGACACATTTGTTCTATTTCTACTTGAATAACCCGTATTTGTCAATAAAAGTCCGACATTATTATTATTAAAAACCGTATTATCAATATTGACAAAAGCTCCTTTTTCTGCCGTTATTGCATTGAGACCATCCTCAATCAATGTGTTATTGCTTACATCAATTGAAGAACCCGATTCAATAAAAATTCTATTCCAAAAAACATCACAACCATAAATATGAATATCATTCAGATCTAAAGTTGTATTATCTATTACTCTTATCTCCGCGTTTTGAAGCATTTGTATATTTGTTTTATTGGAAAAACATATAGGATTTCCCGGACCGGAATCCAAAATCAATCTTCCACCAAGTTTTATATTAAATTGCTCGGTAGAATTACAAAGTTCATCCAAACTAGTCAATCCTAATTTTTGAAGTAATTCATCTATTGTATGATCTACATCATCAGACAAATCCACAAAACTTTCTATATCAACACCAATTTGATTTCTCGGACCTTCATAGCAATTAACCATCCTTATATATTGATCATCTGAAAAATAATTCCAACAAACATCCTGATAAGTCATAAAATTATTAGCCGGGTATTGGTGTAAATATCCTAAATTTTCAATATAAGGGGGATTACATAATGGATTAAAATTATTTGATTCATCATAAAATCCTTGTATCCATTTATCACACTTATCTGTTTCTATATATAAGAATGCAGATAGAGGAATAACTGCAGGTATATCATCACAATAGTCTCCTGTAGTACAACCATTATCACTTACACAACCTCCTTGCCAAACATGGTATAAACTAGAATAATGCCCGAATTCATGAATAAAAGCATACAAATAATTATCATCAAGAACTATCCCTTGAATTATATCATCCATAAAAGGAAAAGTTCCATATCCTCCAAGATGTTTTCCTTTCCAGTAAATTGATCTTACGATCCATACATTCAAATATTTATCTTCATCCCATACACTTTCCGACTTTATTCTTTCATCTTCCTCATTAAATTCTTGATTAGTATTTGCATACATATCTGGATTATCAATATATACTCTATCATATCCGGGAGTACATGAACCATCATCAACCAATTTTAATTTGATATCTACATCATATCCGGAACTATTTTCTTCATGTCCTTTAATTAATCTACCCGAAACCAATTGATTATTAGCCGTACTTATCATATCAACAACTGTAGTATAATCAATATTCTCATATCCTTCATTATATAAAACATGTACAATAACAGGTATTTCAATACTAAAATCTTCATTTATCGAAGGACAACCAGGGGACTGTTGTTCATAATATTCACTTTCATTAGTATATAATTTTAGCAAACTATCAATAGCACAATCCATTTGAGAATAAGCAAATTGACTAATGCTAAATAAAAACATTATCGCAAATAAAATTTTAATTAAATTTTTCATAAGTTTTCGATTTTGTAAAGATAATAGAAATCGTCAAAAAAATCAAGTTCTCTATTCGACAATTTCTTTCTCTTTTTATTAAAAAATTATAATTCCAAGAGAAAATCCATTACCTTTGTACTCTCACTTTTGTAGAATGAGAGTCTGTTTTTTACCGGTTCTTCTTCAACCTGTAAGAAAGGTAACAGGCTCTCTTTTTTTTACTTGCCCTGCTTACTATATAGCCTCACGGGGACTTTTTCTTTCTCTTGCCTACAGACAAGTTCTCTACCATATTCTCGCCCCAATTCAAGACCAGGACGGCACTTTCTTTTGTTTCAAATAAATTCGAAACACCATTTAGGACTTGAAAGCACGCGTTAGCGTGACTTCAAAGCCGGCTTTGTAACTCATAATTCACCATTCATAATTCATCATTAATAATTCATCATTAATTTCTTTTATCTTCCAATCTTTGTCCTTTGCCAGAGGGAGCAAAGTTGAAAATCTCAATGAAATTCTTGATCGATTTTGTTTCAAATAAATTTGAAACACCTTTAAAAGGCCTCTGCCATATTTATAGGACATGGTATTCTTTTGCATAAATCCTTGTTAGACTTACCAAGTTTTGGAAACTTGGCAAGTCCCTCGTATTAAGAACGGTGGATCGGTCTCTGACCAAGTCTCCACCCTTTCTGATTTTGGGAAATAAAATACAGTTTTCGGGAAATATATCTTCTCTAATATGAAATATAATATTATGTCGGGGACAATTATGAAAATATTTATAATGACCTTGATAAGTTCAATAGCCTTATTTGCATAG
>JALSPW010000122.1 GCA_026985735.1 Saprospiraceae bacterium | reverse complement strand
TATCTGGAGAGTACTTCCCGATAGTGCAACAAATATTTTATCTATTGTAGGATTTATAGCTCTGTTTTTAGGTTTAGCTTATATAATATTTAAAGGTACAAATGGCTCTCACGAGTGGAGTAGAATGATTGTGATATTGGTCTTAGCATTTTTCAATATAGCATTTTGGGCCGGATTTGAGCAAGCTGGAGGAACTTTTAATTTATTTGCCAAAGAAAATACAAACCGGCAATTGCCTTCATTTTCATTACCTGATTTTTTCACTAATATCGACATTAAATGGTGGGGAATTATCGCATTGGTATTCTTAATAATTTGGGTATATTCAATATATAAAAGAATTTATAGCGATATCCAGGAAGTAAAAGATTCCATGGCTAAAATAGGAAAATACACATTAATTGGAACATTGATTTTTGCATTATTAGCCATTATCAGCTATTTTTCATCCGGACCTTTATTACCTGCATCATGGTTTCAAAACGTTAATCCTATTGCCATATTAATATTTGCTCCTATTTTCTCTGTTATGTGGCTAAAATTAGACGCTATGAATTTCAATCCCAGAACACCGGTAAAATTTGCCTTAGGTTTATTTTTAGGAGCACTGGCTTTTTGGATTATGACATTTGCTACAAAAGCTGCCGACGGAGGACATTTGGTATCTCCTTTCTGGCTGGTTATAGTTTATGTGATTTTAACTTTAGGTGAGTTAATGCTTTCTCCAATCGGCCTGTCAATGATCACCAAACTTGCGCCAACAAAATTAGGTTCGGTAGTAATGGGTCTTTGGATGGGTAGTTTTGCTGCCGGCAACTATCTTGCAGGAGTACTGGAATCCATCCTTCATAAATTAAATGAAAGCGGTCACGATATTGAATTATATCCTTTTATTATGTGGGTAATGCTTATTTCCGGATTGATTGTATTGGCATTATCCCCACTGTTGAATAAAGCGATGAAGGGGATTCATTAAAAGTTTAAAGTTCAAAGTTTAAAGTTCAAAGTTCAAAGTTCAAAGTTCAAAGTTTAAAGTATATTATAAAAATAAAAAATAGAACATGAGTAAAGATAGTAAAAAAATGGGATTTGTCGAATTGATGAAATCATTCCCTAAAAGGTTTTGGATGGCTAGTATGTTTGAATTGCTGGAACGTTTTGCCTGGTATGGAATGTTTGCTATTCTGGCAATATATTTAGTCGCATCAAAAGATGTTAACGGATTGGGGTTTACCGATGAACAAGGCGGAAAAATAATTGGAGACATAACTGCTCTTTTATATTTCCTACCTCTTATTACAGGTGCTATTGCAGATAGAATCGGTTATAAAAAGAGCTTAATAATTGCTTTTGTCATGCTGGCAATTGGATATGGCACTTTGGGCTATGTTCATTCATATTGGGCGTTTTATTTTATATTTTTATTTTTAGGACTTGGAGCTGCAATGTTCAAACCGGTTGCATCAGCAATTGTCACAAGAACTACAGATGAGAGCAATTCATCTATGGGATTTGGTGTCTTTTATATGATGGTAAATATCGGTGGTTGGATTGGCCCATTCATCGTAGGAAAATTAAGGGGAGAATCTAATTGGCTTATTGCTTTTCACATGGCAACAGGTGTAATATTGGTTAATTTACTTTTTAATATTTTCTTTTTCAAAAATGATAAAATTACAAAATCAGATCAAAGTATTATAGAAACAATAAAAAAATCTTTTAGTAATATATGGGAAGCATTAAAAGATGCCAGACTTACTGTATTGCTAATTATTATGATAGGATTTTGGACTTTATTCAATCAACTATTTTACACTCTGCCAAAATTCATACAGGACTGGGTTGATTTAAAAGAATTGTTCACAAGTGTTCATAATTTTTCTCCATTGTTATCTTCTTTGATCAGTGACGGAAAAGAAGCAATTGCAAAGCCTGAGCTTTTGGTTAATCTTGACGCTTTTGCCATTATAATATTGCAAATGCTTATTTCATATATCATTATTAAATGGAAACCTGTAAATGCCATGATCATAGGATTTATTATTGTATCAATGGGTATAGGGCTTACTTTTTATTATAGAGACGGGATTTTTATTATCGCAGGTATTATCATATTTGCTATTGGAGAAATGACTGCAAATCCAAAATTTTCCGCCTATATTGCAGAGATATCCCCGAAAGGTAAAGAAGCTTTGTATATGGGAACATATTTTTTACCTGTATTTGTCGGAAATAAAATTGCAGGCTGGTTATCAGGAAGTATCTATGGTAGTATGTCTGCAAAAATAGCCCTGGCACAAAAAGAAGCAATAAATAAAGGTTTTGAAATGGTAGACAAGCATGGACAACTTATCCATTATACAGATACGGGTTTTAAAGCAATAGATAGTAGTGGGAAAATTTTGAAAAATGTAAAAATCGATATCACGAAAAATGATTATATTGCCCAAGTTGCTCAAAAACTGGATATGGATGTTGACAAATTCACTACACATTTATGGAATACTTATCATCCAAATGAAATACTTTGGATATTTGTTGGAATCGGAGTTGTCACTTTCTTGGCATTGGTGTTTTACGATAAAGTATATGTAAAAAGACTGGATAAAAAAAATAATGGTTAAAACTGTTAATTATCAATAAAAAGTGCATTAAATATATTTTTAATGCACTTTTTTATATCAACGGCAACAATAAAACTGTATTCATGAAACTATCCTATTATACGACTACCAAGATAAAACCATTTAGACTAATAAATTAATTTTTCTCAATATCTAAAACATAGCCACAAATATTTATGTTACTAATATTATGCTAAAAGATTTATCACAAGGAAAAGTAAGCCGACAAATTTGGAATTTTGCATTGCCAATGCTTTTAGGCAATGTATTCCAACAATTGTACAATGTGGTGGATAGTGCAGTGGTAGGAAAGTTTTTAGGAGATAGTGCTTTGGCTGCAGTAGGAGCATCATTTCCCGTTATTTTTCTTCTTATTTCCTTAGGTTTTGGTGTTACTATGGGAGGTACGATAACCGTATCACATTTTTTCGGAGCAAAACAATTTGACAAAGTTCGCAGGACAGTTGATACTATGAATATTTTCATTACTATTGCTTCAATATTTTTTGCGATTTTAGGTATAATATTCAGTGATCAAATTTTTTCTTTAATACAACTACCTATTAATGTCATACCTCTTGCTTCATCTTATCTCAAAGTATATTTGACAGGTTTACCTTTTATGTTTGGATTTGCCAATATTAGTGCAACTTTAAGAGGTGTTGGAGATTCAAGAACTCCTTTATATTTATTGATTTTTTCAACATTGTTAAATATTTCTCTGGATTTAATATTTGTTGCAGTTTTTCATTTGGGAATTTTCTCAGTCGCTTTAGCAACAGTCATTAGTCAATTATTTGCATATCTAGCGGCGATTATTATTCTCCGGAAAAACGACTTGCTGAAG
>JALSPW010000121.1 GCA_026985735.1 Saprospiraceae bacterium | reverse complement strand
AAAAGAGATAATGTTAGAGAAAACTATTACTAAAGACAATGAAGTGTATCTTGAACTGGAAAAAGATAATAAATTATTTAATACTACCTCTTTTAAATATAATTCGGTTTTAATTTTTATACATATCATCGTCCTGGTTTTCTCTTTGGTAATTCTTGAAAAATATCCATATTTGTATTCTTTGTTTATAGTTATTCCTTATTTGATTTTCATTATCTACCGCTATGGAAAATCATTAAGAAGACTTTCGAAACCTATATTTTGGATTCAGTTAATAATAATTCTCTTATTTGCCGTTTTATTTTGGAATAACAAATTGGAAGGATTTATAATTGGGATGAAGATGATGACAAGGGCAATAATAATGATTTCCGTTTTTACAACTATTAGTGTTGAATTGAAAAATCCTATAGTGAAAGCCTTGATGTATCAAAAAGGATTTTCCGGTCTGTATAGCACAATAGGCTTAGCCTCTTCCGCACTTCCGTTTTTATTAAAAAATATAGTATCAAACCGGAAATCTTTTACCAATCCGATCAAAGTATTAAAAAAAGCGATAGAATTGTCAGATTCGCTTTTACATTACTTCACAAGACATATATCCATGAAAAACAAATTGACAATTATAAGCGGCGATACCCGTAGTGGAAAAACAACATATTTAAAAAAATTGATACATAAATTATTGGAAGAAAATCCTGATTTGATAATTGGGGGATTGATTGCACATGGAATCGACAAAAATAGGGAAAGATTAGGATTTGAAATTGAAAATATACTGTCAGGAGAAAAAGTATTACTTTGCGACAATATTCATCAAAAAGGAGATTTAAGAATAGGTAAATATTATTTTAAACAATCCGGATTGGAATTTGGAAGAAAATCACTTAATGAAGCTATAAGTAAATCCGATTTATTGGTTATTGATGAAATAGGTCCTATGGAATTGAAAGGTAAAGGATGGTTTAATGAAATAGAATCTGCATTCAAAAAAGATAATCTTGATATGATATGGATAGTGCGCAAATCGATTTTAGACAAAGTTCTTAAATTGTGGCAGCATACCAATGTAAAGGTCATAAATTTAGGATAACTAATCCTAAATAATAGAAAATCATATTAGCAAATTGATAATAAAAGATATGATAAAATTCATTCTATTTTGTTATGTGAATTAAAAATAATCTCATTTTACAAATTTTGTAACTACACAGGTGTGCTTTTGAGAAGAAAAACAGTGCAAAACCGTATTATCAACGTCATCAGTGTTCCATTTTTTATTGGATAGAACGCAGATGACACAGATTCTGCAGATTTTCACAGATAAAAACATTGATCACAAAAAAATAAAAAGTTCAAAGTAAAAACGGTCAACGCTTATTTAAGCATCAACAAATCACAAATCACAAAATTAGGGTCATCTTAATTCCCAACGGGTCAGTTGTTTTGAATTTTTAAACTCAAATCCAGTATTCCTGCCGAATGAGTTAGTGCACCTACAGAAATATAGTCAACTCCGGTTTCTGCTATTGCTCTGATAGTTTGAAGCGTCACGCCACCGGATGCTTCTGTTTCAAACCTCTTGTCTATTGTACATACGGCTTCTTTCAATAATGCCAATTCAAAATTATCAAGCATTATCCTGGTAATATTTCCGGCTTCCAAAACTTGATTCAATTCGACAAGATTGCGAACTTCGATTGTAACTCCAAGATCTAACTTGTTTTTTTTAAGGTAAGTATTTACCCTTTCAATTGCATTTTTGATTCCTCCTGCAGCATCGACATGATTATCTTTTATCATTATCCAATCATAAAGGCCATCTCTATAATTGTAACAGCCACCTATACGAACAGCCCATTTTTCCAAAGGTCGCAACAACGGTGTTGTTTTCCTCGTATCCAATACTTTTACAGGTAAATCCTGAACTTCAAAAGCAAATTCGGAACTTATAGTGGAAATACCACTCAGACGTTGCATGATATTCAATACTAATCTTTCAGCTTTCAGCAGAGTACGGGTATTGCATTTTACCGTAAAAGCAACATCTCCGTATGCCACTATGCTTCCATCTTTTTTCAATATTTCAAATTCGACATCAGGGTCTAAATAATCAAATATCATTTTTGCAAGCTCAACTCCGGCTATCACTCCATGATCTTTTACGAGAAGTTTCGCTTCGGAAACCGAATCTTCAGAAATACATGCATTTGAAGTAAAATCCCCTTCTCCAACATCCTCAGATAGAGAATTTTCAATAAACCATTTGATATAGCTATTATATATTTTCTTCATATATTAATTTTTTATATAAACATCAACATAATTCGGTTGAATATATTGTATGGTAACACCGGAAGGTTTTTTAATTATGGAAACAGGATAATTCCCATTCAAAATCGAATCTTTATTCACATATACAGACGCTAAAAATTCTGTTGAATCAATATATTCATATTTACTGACACCAATTAAAAACGAGACACTAATGGATGATGGAACAATCCTCAAATTTTTATTTGCAGTTCCTATTATTTTTACCGGCAATGTTACTTTTTTTTCAGTATATTCTTCGACAGGGATATATATATCAACAATATCCGGCTCAATTGATATTTTATTTGAATGAGGGGCTTTTAATTTTATCTTTTCTCTTAAATCATTATCCAAATTTACATATTCCTTCGATTCCGTATTCCAAATATCAATATCCTTAATCCAACTATCAGGACCTGTTATTTTTATTTCAGCAGGCAAAAGAAGAATGGGAGCCTTTGGTCCATAATTCTTTTTATAATTTATTTTACCGGTAAATTTTACCGGTATTTTTTTTGTTGATTTCTTTTCTATTGTTATTGCTTTATCAGGGAATATAACTTTTACAATTTGAATTTTTCCGGAAGGAATTTCAGATTGTAATTGTCCGGTTATTAATTCGGAAGTTATTTTTGAATTATTCCAATTCAAATAAATTTTCAACGGTTTTTTTTTAGTATAACTATTGACTCTTATCAAATCCAATCCCTTCCCGGATAGTGTGACATTTGCCGTATATATATTAGTATCTATGATAATGTGATTATCATCGGTATTAACTTCTATAAAAATATCCTTTGAGTAAGTTGATTTTTTTGTCATTATGGAACTTACCCAAAACAGCACTGCCAAAGCTACAAAGGGGAAAAATGAGATTACACCCTGTTTGGTAAGCCTGAAACCCATTTATTATTTTGCTTCTTTTTTATTTAATGCTTCTGTCATTTCTTTTGAAATAGCACTTTTAAAAACCTTTAAAAAAGATTTCTGATCTACTTGTAATTGTACAAAATCATCTTCTACTTTAGTTATTTTCCCAACTATTCCACTTGCTGTAGCTACTTCCATTCCTTTCTCAAGTGAAGTGGCAAACCGATTTTGTTCTTTCTGCTTTTTAGCTTGAGGTCTTATGATAAAAAAATAGAAAACAAGTAAAATTCCACCGAACAATACCATATTGAACATTCCCGTTCCTCCTGCTGATTGTAAAAATATCATATTTATCATTTTTAATGTTTTAAATAGTTTTAGTGTCTTTAAAGCGATTTAATATTTGCCCTCTTGAAACATAAAAAATAAATAGTATTTCAAAAGAACATTACCTGAAAATTTGTTTTATCCCTTTGGTATTACATAACCTTTCATCGTAAGTGTTGTCATATTAGGATATGTATTTGAAAATATTTTAACTTTTTTGTTTTGTGCCATTTTCTTACCTTTAGAATTGAAAACAACTTTTATTTTTCCTTCAGCTCCCGGTTTATACGGATCTTTGGAAAACTCCGGCACTGTACAACCACATGTGGTCTTATGATACAATAACATCAAATTTTTATTCCCTGTATTTTTAAATTTGAAAGTGTGCTCTACCACATCCCCTTCATGAATTTTCCCAAAATCAAAAACTGTCTCTTCAAAAGTTATTTTAGCCATGTTATTGGTATCCACTTCCCCTTCTTTTGTGGGTATTTCCATTTCTTTTGAAAGGTCTGTAGTTACCGCCTGGGCAAATGTATTGTTTTTCTTGGTATCATTCTTGCATGAAATAAATGCTAAAAACAAAACAGCAAAAATAGCAAATCCTTTCTTCATTATGTTACAATTTAGATCACTACTCAAGTGGAATAATTTAAGATAAAAATAGTGCTTATATCAAAAACGTTTTCACTTAAGTAAATACTTTTTTACAAATTTAATAAATATTAAAGACAGAACACAAAAAATGACTTAATTGTTTAAAAATTATATACAAATGCAACTCTATAATTTAATGGAAAAAATAGTTGATTGGTGTCCGGATTTAAATTATATAGCAAAGTTATTATCGTAGACCATTTACCGGATGAATCATATTGGTATCCTCCTCCTAAATATGTAAATAAATATGGGTTCCTGATTAAATCCCCTTCATAACCGAATTTTGACAAATACATTCTGTCTGCTTCCAATTGCACAAAGTAGTTTCTGAATATATTCACGGTAGTAAGCCCGCCAAATCCAAAATCAAAAATATTGTACGACGGAAAATTTCCAGCTTGCCACAGATAAGTATAGTTTGTATGAATAATTGCTCCAGCATTCCAGTTTTTCATAATTTTCATACCTCCCATAAAGGATAAATTTATATAAAATTGATTATTTGACAATCCTATATTGCCTAAGTTGACACCATACCATAATCTATTTTTAAATCCTTTTTCGTTTTTGTTATTTTGGCGGCTTTGAGCAGTAATACTATTTATTAAGAAAAAAAACAGTAAATAAATAAACAATGTTTTGATGCTCACGTTTAATTTAATAGTCATATTTGTTTTTATTTTGAAACGCTTAAATATTCAAATAATTATATAATTTATACCAAATCGCTACCATATTAATTATAATATTAATAGCGGTTTAATATTTTAACTATTTCCAATGAAAAAAATTTTATTCTTGTTAAGTTTTATTTTTTTTAATAATATATTTCTTTTTTCCCAAAATAAATATTTTGAGTTATTTAATAAAAATGGTCATCCTGTAGTTTCCAGGGATAATATCCCCGTAAAAAACGGTTTTATTACTACAATAAATAGAGATATACTAAAATTAATAAAAAATAATAACATCCCTGCTTTTTCATCTTCATTCCGGTATAATAACTTTAGAGATAAAATAAATATCGATTTGGTACAATTTGATTTGTTGACGGATGATTTCAAAGTAATTACTTCTAAAAAAAACAATTTCGAATACGAACAAGGTAAGTATTTTACTGCCACAACCGATGATAATACGGGAATAGGGACCTTTAGCTTTTATGATGATAAATTTATGGGCATAATCGCATATAAAAATGGCAATACCTATAATCTCGGGCAGATTAAAAATTTGAAAAACCAATATTTAATTTATAAAAATAAAGATTTCACAGAAGAATTAAATTTCTTTTGTGATACACAAGATAGTTACTTCGACTCACAACAAAATGTTTTACAACATAAAAAAATACAATCAAGATCTAATAAATGCATTAATATTTATATTGAAGCAGATTATGCTCTTTTTGTAGAGAATGGAAAAAATATAAAAAGAACAGTGGATTACATTTTGGGCTTATTTGCAGAAACGGCATTACTATATAAAAAGGAAGGTATAAATATAAAAGTTTCAAAAATAAAAATTTGGGAAACACCCGATAATTATAACACCGGAAGTTCTAATATCGCACTTGAACAGTTTTCTGCAAAAAATAAAAATAGCGATACTAATTTGAATATGCTTCTTGCTTTAGGAGCTAACGGATTGGGTGGGATTGCTTACCTAAATGCACTGTGTAACCGGAATATACACTTTGCCTATGCAAATATAAATATTAATTATAGAAATGTCCCTTTGTATTCATGGTCTGCAATGGTAATTACACATGAATTGGGTCACAATCTAGGCTCAAGTCATACTCATGCCTGCCATTGGAATGGAAATGGCACACAGATAGACGATTGTGGTAATATTTATACTTATAATGCGGGTGGCACACCTGAGGGAAATTCTTGCTTTGATCCTGATAATCCTAAAATACCTCTGGACGGAGGTACTATTATGAGTTATTGTCATCTTGTAGGGGCAGCAGGAATAAATTTATCCAAAGGATTTGGAAAACAACCGGGAGATTTAATCAGAAAAAAGGTATCACAAGCGAGTTGTTTGAATTCCTGTCAGGGTATTGGAGAAAAAAAACCGGTTGCAGACTTTGAAGCGGAAAATATATTGACCTGCGAAGGAGGCGAAGTAACATTTTTTGATAAATCGGTTAATTATCCTTCCGATTGGATTTGGTTATTTGAAACTTCCGGTGGGACAGATACTCTATATCATAAGTATCCTGTGATGAAATATAATTCTACAGGAGTATATGATGTTGAGTTGATCGCTTCCAATGCGAAAGGAAAAGATACTTTAAAAAAAATGGAGTATATTACTGTAATTGAAGGACCTGAAGCCGATTTTGGTTATGAATTTATTAGTAAAGATAAAATTCAGTTCAATAACAAATCAATTAATTCATCGAATTATTTTTGGAAATTCGGAGATGGTAGAATCAGCTTACTGAAAAATCCCAAGCACAAATATAAAGAAGGGGGTAAATATTTAGTTGAACTTTGGGCTAAGAAAAAATCATGTAATACAGAAAATTATTTTAGTGACACAATAGAAATAAAAATACCTTTTAAAGCTAAATTCACATACAATACTACAAAGATATGCAAAGGCGATACTGTATTTTTCAAAGTAGGTGAAAATAGTTTTGATTCGATTAAATGGTTATTTGAAGGTACGGAAATCAATGAAAGTTCTTTAGAAGAAATCGCAGTGACCTATGATTCCGTAGGTACTTTTGATGTTAGTATGATTGCATATTCCAAATATGGAAGTGATACTTTATCAAAGAACGATTTGATAAAAGTAGAAGGAAAACCACAAGGGGATTTTGTTTACAAAATAAAAAACGATACGGTTGCTTTCACTAATACTTTTACAGGTGAATATGTTTGGGATTTTGGTGATAATAGTGGTTCTTTAGAAAAAAATCCCGTACATATATATTCTAAAGACGGAGTTTATTATGTTAGGTTAGTTGTGAAAAATACCTGCGATAGCAGCGTTTTAATAAAATCTGTCATCATAAACACAACCAAACTTAATGAAAATGAATCTAATGATCTATTCGTTTATCCAAATCCTGTAAAAAACACATTATTTTTGGTTAATAATTCCGGATTTGACAGTAATTCCAGTATTTTTATAAATGATATTCTCGGAAATACCATATTAATAAAACATATTAAGGATTTACGAAAAAAAGGAGTTATGTATCAAATAGATTTAAGAAATATGAAAAAGGGTATTTATTTTATCAAAGTAAAGATTAAAGGAAGAATATTTATTGAAAAAATAATCATAGATTAATTTTAAAAGCAATTTTGAGATAAAAATCATTATTTTTGTATTAAAAAGAGATTATGATTTTAAGGTGATCATATTTCAATAACTATTGTTGAATTTTAATGTAAAAAGAAATTTTTTCAGACAAAATGATTCTATCTGAATAGTTACAAAATAAAAAAAATTATTAGCTTCGCATAAAAAATTGAATTATGGATTTTAGAAAAAACTTATTGGTTTATTTTATATTATTGATGAGCATGCCGTTGTTCTCACAAATGCAAAAAGATGTATCAGGATTATTTACAAAATCACATCGAATCACTCAAAGAGTAGAGCAAGTTGCAGACGGTATAGTACCGCTGAGCTTGGACAAAGCTTTTTTGAAAAGAGTTTATCAGGAAAGGAACAACGATATTTCTTTGACAATTCCAATTAGCAATACTGAAAATGTAACAGTAGAATTGGAGAAATTTAACGTACTAACAAAAGATTTTATATTACGAACTTCTTCAGGGGATACCATAAGGAATTTCAAGAGGGGTTTATTTTATAAGGGGTCTGTCAAAGGAAAAGAAGGATTTGCTTCAATAAATATTTTTCATAACCAAATAATAGGATTGGTAACAATCAAAGGCGTTGGTAATTTTAATATTGTCAAACTTGATAATAGTGATGTGGATTATGTGGTGTATAATGATCTGAGATTTAAGGGAGAAAGATCTTTTGAATGTCATACACCGGATGAAGATGTTATTGAAATTGACAGAAGACATAAAACAAAAGCTGTTGTCAATTCAAGATACAGTACATGTGTTAAGTTTTATATAGAAGGAGATTATGCTTTGTATCAGGACAAAGGCAGTGTTAGTGCTGCAGAAGAGTATATTACCGGATTATTTGCTGAAGTTGCAGTCTTATATGATAATGAATCAATAGGCATTGAGATTTCAGAAATCATGGTATGGGATACTCCTGATGGTTATGACACAAATGATTCCGGTACCGCATTGGAACAATTTAAAGATAATAACCCAACTTTTAATGGGGATTTGGCTAGTTTATATGCTCTTGGAGGAAATGGAACAGGAGGACTTGCATGGTTGGACGTTTTATGTGTTGATAACTGGAATTATGCATATATGAATATAAGTTCAAGTTATAATGAAGTGCCGACTTATTCATGGAGTGTTGAAGTTGTAGCACATGAGGTAGGTCACAATTTCGGTTCTCGACATACCCATGCATGTGTTTGGAATGGCAACAATACTCAAATTGATGATTGCGGAAATGAATATTATTATAATAATGGAAATACACCGGAAGGAGATGCATGTTATGATCCGAATAATCCTATATTGCCGGATAAGGGTACAATAATGAGTTATTGCCATTTAATAAATGGTATTGGAATTGATTTGGCGCTTGGCTTTGGTCAACAACCTGGTGATGTTATCAGAGCAGGATACAATGGAGCTTCCTGCTTAACCGAATGCACCGGAGGAGCGGTTGAACCTGTAGCGGATTTTGAAGCGGATCCAACAGAAATATGCGAAGGTGATCCTGTTTATTTTACAGATCTTTCTACAAATAATCCCGATACATGGAACTGGACTTTTGATGGTGGAGATCCGGAGACCTCAAGTGACCAAGAACCAGAAGAAATATATTATTATTATGCCGGTGCTTATGATGTTACTTTGGAAGTTTCAAATAGTGCAGGTTCGGATGTCATGACAAAAGAAGAATATATTACGGTTTATCCTGTTGCTATACCTGAATTTTCATATACAATAGTCAATGATAATGAAGTTCATTTTACAAATACTTCACAGGAAGCAACTAATTATTATTGGGATTTTGACGATGGCGATGATAGTAATGAGGAAAATCCTATACATACATATACTCAAGATGGGGGTTATTATGTGACTTTGTATGCATCAAATGATGATTGTACGGATTATGAACAATTCTCTTTATGGGTGGAAATAGTTACTCCTCCTACTGCAGGATTAACAATGGACCACTGGGAAGGTTGCAAACCTGACACAATCCATTTCCATGATGCATCAAGTGATAATGTTGATACAAGATTATGGATATTTGATGCAGGTGTGCCGGCTACTTCCACACTTAAAAATCCGGTTGTCAGTTATGATACAACCGGCTTCTTTGATGTTACTTTACAGGTTTTTAACGCCTTGTATTCGGACACTCTGGTATATCATGACACTATCCACATTCATACAGTTCCGGCAGCTAATTTTTTATATGTTATTAATGGTACAACAGTCCAGTTTAATAATACAACTTTTGACGGAGATACATATTTCTGGAATTTTGGAGATGATTCTACTTCTACGGATACAAATGCGATACACACTTATAATGCAGGAGGAGATTATAATGTAATGCTTATTGCAACCAATGAATGCGGGAATGATACTATTATAAAACCAATTCAAATTACATCAGAAGCTATTGCAAATTTTACAGTTGATACAGCAGTGGGATGTGCGACGTTTTTAGCACAATTTCACAGTTTGGCAAATACAGATAGTATTTTATGGGTTTTTGAGGGAGGAATACCTGATTCATCGTATGAAGCAAATCCTGTTATCAGCTATCCTAATCCGGGAATATATGATGTAACAATGTATGCAACAAACGATTTAGGTAGCGATACACTTCATTTGCAGGATTATATCGAAGTATTAGCGCAGCCGACAGGCTCTTTTACTTATAATGTTTCAGGATATTCTGTCGATTTCACTCAATCTACAACAAATATAGACACATTTAATTGGGATTTCGGGGATGGTACGTTTTCAACCGAAGTTAATCCAAATCATATTTATGCAGAAGATGGAAATTATACGGTAAAATTCAAGTATTCCAATTTATGTGATACCCTTGTTGATACGCAAACTATTGTAATTGCCAATCCACCTATTGCCAATTTCTCTTTTGGAGCAACAGAAGGATGTAAACCGTTAACTGTGCAATATACCAATTTATCTTCATCAAATACCGATTCATATTTATGGACATTTGATGGTGGTACTCCTTCAACAAGTACAGAAGAGAATCCTATAGTGACTTATGAAAACAAAGGAGTTTACAGTGTGACACTGGAGGTTACAAATGAAGTCGGTTCCAATACGAAAACAGAAGTGGATTTGGTTCATGTTATAGGCCCACCCGTTCCGGCATATACTGTTACTTCCGAAGAATTAAATTACGATTTTACTTATACGGGAGAAACAGCTACTTTTATCAAATGGAATTTTGGCGATGGAGCATCGGCTATTGGCCAAAATGTATCCCATGTTTATCTTCAGGAAGGACAATATACCTTGCAATTGATCGCTGAAAACAATTGCGGCAAAGATACTTTGGAGCAAATTATTGATATAGCTCTTAGACCGACAGCAGCATTTGACTATAATGCAACAGAAGGTTGTGCCCCATTTCAGGTTGAATATACAAATATGTCTTCTTCTTCAGCTAATTCCTTACTCTGGCATTTCGAAGGAGGAAATCCTGAATTTTCCGTAGAAGAAAATCCCGTTGTAGTTTATGTGATGAGTGGGAATTTTGATGTAAGTCTTATCGCTTATGGAGATAATGGAAATGATACTTTAGTTCAGGAAGATTTAATTAGCGTTGATGCAGGACCGGTTGTAGAATTTAATTATGAAATAGATGGAGCAAAAGTTTCCTTAACTGAGCAAGCATCCGATGATGCCACTTCATTTTACTGGGATTTTGGAGATGGCAATATTAGCGAGGATATAAATCCTGTACATACATATTCAACTACCGGAACTTACAGTGTTACTCTCTATGCTAACAATGATTGTGGTCAGCAATCTATTTCCAAAGATATTTATGTCGTAGTAAATTCAGTAAGTGAATTACCGTTTTCTGAAGTTAAATTATATCCTAATCCTAATAACGGCAAATTTGTAATTGATCTTAATGTCGAACTTGGAGGTCAGTACAAAATAAATATTTATAATACGATAGGTAAAATGTTAGATGAGAAAATTATTGACTTGAAGTCTGGTGACAATAAACTTCAATATGACATAAACAGATTAAGTGCAGGATTATATATTATTAATATTTCAAAAAGTAATGAAAATTATAAATTATTGTTTAATATACAATAATTTTTGTTTTACTTGTTTTTTTGTTTTTAGGAGAAGCCATATCAATAAATATCGGCTTCTCTTTTTTTGAGCTATTCCAATGGAGTTTATTGAACTATAAGTTCATACCAACTGACCCGTTGGGAATTAAGGTAACCCTAAAATTAATAAAATTATTTTATAAAAACATTTTAACTTTTTCATGATAAATGACTGAACGGACTCGGAGAGAATCGGGTGGCAAATAAAATCATGAGTGAAAAATATTTTTCATTTTTTGCCTTGATCTCATAAAAATATCTATAATTTATCTTAGTCTATTTCATATTAATTACCGGTATGATATTGACCGCTGTAAATCAATTTTCGATAATTGCAGGTAGAACTTGAAAGCATACGATAGCATGGCTTCAAAGCCGGAATAATACAGCTTCACTTCATTCATTAATTCATGTGAATTTTTTAACTTTGTCATTCTGAATTATCAATTATCAATTATTTGTCAAATGTTCAAGCTGTTATTAAAACTATTGTTGATAGAAGTCAGTTGTTCTGTAGTTAGAAGATCTTTATTTTGGATCAGATAAAAAATTATTTAATACTGATCATTGGTATATTTTCCAGAATTTTTAAATCTCGATTGTCAAAATCAATTTTATAAAAATAGCTCCTTTTACCATTAGTCAAACAGAGATATTTAGCTTTTAATGCAATATTGTATCTGCTGATTTGAAAAGCAGTTTTATCTGTAATATTAACCTTATGAGATTTACATTCTACAACCATAAGTGGTTTACCGCTCCTGTCAAATACCAAAATATCAAATCTGTACGATTTTTGGTTTATGATAATCTGCCTTTCTACAGCAATATGTTTTTTAGGAATTTTTAGTTCCTGCAATAAATATTGAATAAATAATTGCCTTATCATTTCTTCGGGAGTGAAAACAACATATTTCCTCCTTAGAGGATCAAATACATATACTTTTTCCGCTTCCTTTTTAGTTTTTAAATCATTCCTGTATTTCAAAATGTCAATATCAGGCATTTAAATAATATTGTTTTGTACGAATTCTTTAATGCTTTTAACAGGATTATCAAACAGTTGAGAAGTATTAAAATTCACAACTTTTAATCCGGCTTTTTTTATCTTGGAAATAGCTTTCAATTGCCATATAATTTTTGAAAAATCATGATAATTAAGAAGTTGATTTTGAGTGATTAATATCTGCTTATTATTTACCTCCAATATATTATCCACCAAAAGATGAAAAGGAGTATCAATAATCTTCATCTCTTTAATCCCTTTATTTTCAAGGATTTTAAAAATGACCTGATTCAGAATATCATCAAGTGTGGAAAAAATCACTATTCCCTTTATTTGATAAATTTTGATTTTATCATTAGAAGATTGCATCAAATGTGCAATGTTTCTTGCTGCATACAATCTTTCCGTATAATTCATATCCAATAAATTAATCATTCCTTGTTGATGATAACCTTTTAACTCAAACTGATCAACTTTTGAATTTTGATTCGTATTTAACAATGCTTCGTTTATTTTTGTAATATTTTCAGTATCGTCAATAGCAATTAATTTCTTTTCAGAAACAAACAATTTAGATATTTCACTAAAATCATCTTTATAAAAGTCTGCATTTTCAAAAATAATAACTTCAGAGTTTAAAAATCTGACATCCTTAAGTTTTTTTAATATCTCAACCGGAATTATTTGAATTGGAAAAAATGTATTTAAAAATTCATGATTTTCTTCATTAATGTCGTCTATGCTAATTTCA
>JALSPW010000120.1 GCA_026985735.1 Saprospiraceae bacterium | reverse complement strand
AAACAAAAACATTCAGTTTAAAGGCTTTGGAGGTAGTAAAATGTCTAAGGCGGGAGTTGAAATTAGTCGAGGTTTGGATAAATTGTCTTTAGTTGGTTTTATAGAAATAATCAAGCATATTAATACAATAAAAGGTAATTTTTCTATTGCAAAAAAGGAAATACTGGAAATGAAACCGGATGCTTTGATCTTAATTGATTATCCCGGCTTCAATCTCAAAATAGCAAAATGGGCTAAATCAAAAGGAATTAAAGTGATTTATTATATTGCACCTCAAGTATGGGCATGGGGAAAGAATAGGGTAAAAAAAATGAAGAAGTATATCGATCAATTATTTGTTATCTTACCTTTTGAAGAGGAATTTTTCAATAAGCATGGTGTCAATGCCGAATTTGTCGGACATCCTTTATTGGAAGAAATTTCACAATTTAAGATGGAGGATGATTTTTTAATTAATACTAATATACCTGTTAATAAAAAATTAATAGCTTTTCTTCCCGGAAGCAGAGTTTCCGAAATAAAAAAAAACATTAAACCTATTTTGCCCGTTATTAAGAAGAACAAAGATTGCTTTTTTATGGTTGCGGCTAAAAAGGATTTGCCTGATGATGTTTTTACAGTATTCGAGAATTATGAAAATGTAAAAGTTTTTTATGATCAAACTTATAAAATTTTTAATGTTTGTGATGTCGGTATCGTGAAATCGGGAACATCGACACTAGAAGCTGCATTATTTGAATTACCGCAAATAGTTATTTATAAAGTAAATTACTTAAGTTATTTAATAGCAAAAAATCTTGTAAATGTCAAATATGCTTCTTTAGTGAATTTAATATTAAAAAAAGAAGTTGTCAAAGAATTACTTCAGAAGGATTTCACTTTTGAAAAAGTCGATAGTGAATTGAAATTGTTATTTGATACCGAAAGACGAAAAGATATCATAAATAATTATTTGATGCTTAATGAGCTGATAAAAAAAGATCGATATGCCTCGGAGATAGTGGCAGAGAAAATATTAAATTGAGTGGTTTTGAGATAATATAAAAATTAAAACATATGAAACATTTTTTTACGGTAATCACAATACTATTATGCTTAAGTTCTTTAAGTTTAAAGGCTCAAATAAAAAATGAAGATAGTTTACCGTCTACTCCGGAGGAAATAGAAAAACAATATAAAAGGAATATAAAAAAATCAATTATAAACGGAGTATATATTCCTACTGATATAGATGATGCGATGAAAGAACTGGAAAAGTTATCACCAGCTGAATCTCTGAGAGTATTTAAAAATGCTCCTGAAGATAAAGTGGCGAGAAAACTACATTTTGGTTTGGGGAGATGGATGATTTATAATTGGAATTTTTATTATGGTAGCAGATTGGAACATTATTTAAAAAAGCTTGGTGTTGAACATCCGGATGATATGGCTGATTTTCTGATTATTTCTTTTCATCGATATTTAAACGGAAAAGAACTTGATTCGATAAAATTGGCTAAAAAATTTCATCAAAAGCGTCTTGAAATGATAAGAGAAAAAAGAAAAGCAATAGATACTATAAATGTTCATAAATATAAATAAATACTTTTTCCATTTCTTTCTTAATATCTTTATTTTTTTGAAGAAAATGATTGTTCATAAAACTAAAGATATAACGATTGCCTTTTTTTGTTTGAATATATCCGCTTAGATTATAATTATTGCTTAGGGATCCCGATTTAGCCCAAATATATGGTTCGTGAATAGAAATGTACGAATTTTTTAATGTACCTGAATATCCTGCGGAAGGTAAGAGTTTAATTATTCGGTTCCAACTCAATTTTGAATAAATATTTTTTAAAACATAAACCATATCTTCAGGAGAAAACAAATTATATCTTGATAATCCCGAACCGTCAACCCAACGACATTTATCGTTAAGTTTGGGTAATAGATTATCTTTGCTCCATTCTATTGCTTTTTTGGTATTTAACGTATCAAATAGCTTAAAAGAGCACATTAACATCAATTGTTCTGCTATGAAATTGTCACTTTGGTGTAATAATCTAATATATAGGGAGTCGGGAAATGAAATTGAGAGTGTTTTTATTTGATTAGAATCAATATTGGAATAAATGCAATCATTTATTTCTTTTTTCGTATTCTCTTTCAAAGCGGTTTTAATAAATTCATTATCAATAATTAGAGGGATTTCCAAAATTGTACTATCCGGAAATTTTCCTAATACAAAATTATTTTCATTCCAAGGACGCCAATAGTCAAAGCTATCTTGAATATATGAAATATAGTTTTTAAGAAATGAAGGATATATTGCAACAGAGTCATTATAATATGATATACTCAGTCTGTTTCCATAAATTGGGAAAGCATTTTTTTCCAATTGGTAATAATATAAATAGTCATCCCATGCCCAACCTGAACCAAATTTTTCATCTTGGAAGTTATCATCGCAATAAAACAAATGTGAGGCATGATTTTTTAAAAAATCAATAGTGAATTTATTGGAGGTAAAATCAGGATTGAGATTCAAAGGATTACCTGTACCCCAAAATACTAAAGAGTCATTTTTTAAAAAATATTTCAACAAAGGAAGGGAGTCATTTAGTACATTCAACGAAGTGTAAAATGTGAATAATTTTGTATTGGAAGCCGGAGTAAAGTATTTATTTCCATTATAATTAATTATATAATCATTTTTATCGATGTTGTATAAAACAAATCCCGTGAATTCGTTTTTCAGGATAACGGAATTTCTTAATGATTTTACAATCTTTTGATTTTTAGATAAAAATAATGAGTGGGTAGAATTGCATGAACTGAAAATAAACAAAACGACAATTGCGTATATAATTTTCATAAAGTTTTTTATTATGGAATTTGTTACTTATATGGTATTTCTTTTAAAATCATAATACCACATCATCAAATTTTAAAATGGTGTTATGTCCGTTTTTCTTAAAATATTTATTTACATAATCTTCACCTTGATTTGTAGCTGCAAGAATAAAATCGCCACCCCAAGCTCCAAGAGATTTAATTATTCCATTAAAATTTTTAAATCTTTCTTCTTGAATTGGTTTTCTGTCTATCGCATCTGCAATTAATTCTTCATGTTCAGCGATTAAATCTGTAAATTTGACAAATGATTTATTTGTAGAGATAATTTTACTTATTTCGGATATTCTTTCGATAACGGCAGGTTTTTTAGAAAATTTATGCCCGTTTTGTTTGATTTCTTTTTCAGTATCTTGTTTAATTCCCAAATGGACAAAATATAGATTTTTGGTATAATTGGCATTAAAGTTAAATTCATTATAATGAATTTCATCATCTTTAACTTGATACATAATTGGAGCATCTGCTTTTGCTGTCGCGATATCGTATCCTGAACCATTGGAAATGGCAAAATGAAGATGAAACGGATTGATATATGCCCAGTCGGCAATCATTGATATTAATGAAGAACTACTACCTGCCC
>JALSPW010000119.1 GCA_026985735.1 Saprospiraceae bacterium | reverse complement strand
ATACTGACTGGATAAAAAAGAAAGGATATTATGTAGGTGCTGTGGTGCATATGAATCTTCCGGAACAAGGAATCGAAGGCCCGTTCCGCATTACTTCGATTAAGCATATACTTCCGCAGAAGAAACCTGTGGATGAAGATGAAACGGATGATTATGGGTACAAACCTGTGACGGCTTTGTTTAATCATCAGTCTGATGCTGTTTATAATATTACGTTTGCCTCAGATAAGAATAGTTCTGAAACGATAGGCGTTACTTATCAGCATCCTATATTTTCTGTTACGGCAGGAGATTGGAGATTGGCAGGAGAGTTTGAAGTTGGAGAGAAGGTACTTACGAAAGAAGGAGAAGCTACGGTTACAAATACGGAGAAGAAAGGTGGATCTGAATTGGTTTATAATTTAGAGGTTAAGGACTTTCATAATTTCCTTGTGGGGAATGAGGGGGTTGTGGTGCATAATAGTTGTTGGGATATGGCGAAAAAGGTTGTATCTGGAGCAATTTCAAAGGCTGAAATATGGGCAATGAAAGGATACCCTGCAATATTTAAAAGAGGTAATATTATTGAGCAGATTATTAGAAAAGGAAAGTACACAAAAGGTAAAGGTTGGGGATATACAGGTGTTGGAGATGGTGGACTAGGTAAATCTAACTTTTGGTTAATTGACTTCTTTAAAGGAAATAGAGTTGTTAGTCTTAAATCTACAGTTGTAAGGAATGGATCGGATTGGGCAACAAGTAATGCTCAACATATTCGAGATTTAAGTACCAGAAAAATTCTAGGAAAATTTCCAAATTGTAAGCCAGGACCTAACTGTATAAATCCTTCACATGTTATAGATAATATAACAGAAGCAGAATTACATATTGTAGTCGAAAAGCTATCAGATATTAATAAAAATGATTGGATTACTGCAATTAAAAGTAAGTTACCTATTGGAGAAAAAGATAATATTATAATTACGATAACGGAGTTGTAATATGAAGATAGAGAGTAGAGTTGAAGGTATTAAAGAAGAACTATGGCGTGAAGTTGTGAATAATAATAAATATATAGTATCGATTCATGAATTTGAGAATTCAGAAATTGAATCTTATAATTATGCGATACTAAAAATCGGTAAAAGTGTCTTCGGTAGATTGCTTTGGGATTGGGAAAAGCAAGAAGTAGGTATTGAATTACACATCAAATATTTACCTAAAACCTACAAAGCTTTGGAAAAAATAGCTTCAGAATTAGGAGGAAAATTTTACATCAAGAAGAATGAAGTATTCGATGCTAAAAAACACTTGCCAGCACCAACAGTAGAAATAGATCGAAGTCAACAATATTTTGAGAACTATGAGTTAGATAATATAAGATGGTTAGGGTTTAGAGAAGAGAATCAAGAAGAAATACTACAGGTACTAAAACTTCAAGAAGGAAAATCTGGACAGTTAATAGAATTGCTTAATATTAATGAACCTGAAAATTTTGTGATAACACCACCATATAAAGGGTGGACTTTTATAATTGGAAACAAATTACCAGCTCTTTTGATCAATGGAGACGAAAACTCTACAGAAGAAGCTTTATCGAACCTTTGTAAATCATTACAGAAATTAAGTAAGCGATTTATAGAAGTACAGTTCTATGAACATGAAGAAAAATCAAATATCACTGGATATTTTAAAGCAAATAATGGAAAGTTGATCTATGGGTACTGGAGAAGTGAGATGGAAGAATTTACGAAAGGAAGGCTTCCAAAAGAATTAAAAAAAATACACCCATCAACGGCTCATGAAGTTGCATCAATTTGGTCAATAGACTCATTGGATTTTGTTTTTATAGAGGCATTTGTAAAAGAGGAATCAAATGTAGTTGTTCAGTAATTAAAGAGCAGCCACATTTTTATTGAAGAAATCTTTAAATTTTTTATTGGTAAGCATTTTGTCAATTATAGTGAATATAGTTTTCTGATCTTCTTCTTCGAGTTTGTTGATAAGATTGATACGTTCAACCATTGATTTATTTTCGATAGTGACTTCTTGAGGTATCTGACCTTCAAAGTTTACAATTTGGTCAATGGACATATAAAATAATGATGTGCTATTGTTGAACAAACATCTAATAAATGAACTAATTTTTTTTCAATTGAAACCGAAAGGAATGAGGTTCACGAATACAAATAAAACAATCAAAAATAAATAAGTAAAGCCTTTTTCAATTGAAAAAAGAAAAGAATAAACTATCTTTGCGGCAGTAGATGAAAAAAACGAATATAAAATATCAGGTAATAAGGCAAATAATAGCACTTGTAAAAATGAGCCTGCCTATCGCCTTGCTTTGGCAGACAGGTGCTATGCTGATATTTTGGGTGTGTAAAAAGTTGTGTAAAGGTGTGCCGGTCTTAATGGCAAGGAATCGAACGGTTTTTGGCAAAAGCCAAAACGAAGGTTCACAGGCGACCTTTGAGAGGGATATGCGTGGGCATAAGGTCTTTGGATTCAGAAATGCCGCAAAAGGCTTAGCCGTAGCCGCCGCAATGCCTTTAGTATCAGTACCGATCCAAGAAGTACAACTCTTAGATTATGCCGTAGCTCATGAAACGGTTAACTCGGGTTATGGAATTACCGCAAGTACGGATGATACTTATTTAGGCTTATTAGATAAAGACCCTTACACTTCTGATCAACAAAGAACAAGAGATAAGTATGAGCTCAATGATACGGATTGGAATGAAGTAGTATTTGAAGATGACCGACTGTTCCGTCAGGAATCGAGTGATACAAAATCACTCGATAAGGAGGGAACTGCGACCAACCGGATCGCAGCTAATACAGGCTATAGTTCATGCAAAATGGCACTCCATACTGACTGGATAAAAAAGAAAGGATATTATGTAGGTGCTGTGGTGAATTTAGATTTACCCGAACAAGGAATATCTGGCCCATTTAAGATTACTTCGATTAAGCATATCATTCCGCAGAAGAAACCTGTTGACGATGATGAAACCGATGATTATGGGTACAAGCCTGTGACGGCTTTGTTTATTCATCAGTCTGATGCTGTTTATAATATTACTTTCGATAGCAAAGAAACGATTGGTGTTACTTATCAGCATCCTATTTTCTCTACAACTTTAGGTGACTGGCGATTGGCAGGAGAATTAGAAGTTGGAGAGAAAGTATTGACTAAGACTGGAGAAGCTACCGTTACAAGTTCTGAAAAGAAAGGTGGTTCAGAGTTGGTGTATAATTTGGAGGTGAAGGATTTGCATAATTTCCTTGTGGGGAATGAAGGGGTTGTGGTGCATAATAGTTGTAAGGATATTGTAAAGGCGGTTAAAAAAATGACGCCTAAACAACTTAAACAACATATTCAAGACGGTTGGGATTTGGTAATTAAATCTTCTGCTGACGTTGTGCCTTTCTTTAAAAATAGAAGATACTTTCAGGATTTGATGCAAGAATTTAGATATGTCAAAGAAGGGCTAAAATCAACAAACC
>JALSPW010000118.1 GCA_026985735.1 Saprospiraceae bacterium | reverse complement strand
TTAATAAAAAAGGGTTTGATAAATTCTACCGGATTATATTTATGGATAAATGTTTCCGGTGATTCTGAATGTGTTAGATTAAAACCTCCATGGCCTGCAACAAGAAATTTTCTACTGGCAGCATTACCCTTTTCATAAATATGGATATCAAATATATTTTCATCCAATTCGGCAGCTAGAATCAGAGCTGAGGGTCCACTTCCGATAATAGAAATTTTAATTTTTGTATTACTGTTATTACTTATTATCACTTTCGGGAGTAAATTCTTTTGAACTTAAAGCATGTTCCATTACTATTTTTAAAGAATCTTTGTCCAAGCTGTATTTGTTCATCAATGTGGTTTTAGCTGTCTGAAAATCGCATCTGACCTTCCAGTAATTGTAGATTTTTTGATCGCTTTTTATTTTTTCATTTTCCAAAAGATCACAAATGTTGGAAAATTTCCAAAGTTTGTTTTCACTCATAAACTTATTTACATAAGGTAAATCTGTTTTGGTGTTTTTATTTGATAATTGAAAAAACAATTGGAAATATTGTTTAAATTCTTTGGTATTGATAAGATCATTTTCAGCTTTTATAGCTTTATCATAACTGTCTTCTTTTTTGTTTGCATCTTGTTTACAGGAAACAAATAATACAAAAACAGATAATAGTATAAAAAATAATAATTTATATTTCTTCATAATATTTAAAGTTTATTTGCAAAAGTAGTAAAACTTATATATAAAGTAAAATTATAAGAGTTTTTGTAACTACTCAGGTAGAATAATTTTTATCCCAACCAGCCTTCTCTGTCCAGATTTCGATAATTTATAGCTTGTGCAAGATGTTGCGGTTTAATATCATTACTTTCATCCAGGTCAGCGATTGTTCTTGATACCTTTAATATTCTGTCATAGGCTCTAGCTGATAATTGCAATTTTTCCATTGCATTTTTCAAAATTGATGTTCCTTGTTTATCCAATTTACAAATAGTTCTTGCCAGTCTGCTTGGCATTTGTGAATTACTAAATACTTTTTTTTCTTTTTCAAAACGTATTTTTTGAATTTCCCTGGCTCTTAAAACACGTTCGCGTATCATTGAACTTGTTTCGGAAGAATATTCGAATTTTGATAGCTCTTCATAAGATACCGGTGTTACCTCCACATGTAAATCGATTCTGTCAAGAAGAGGTCCTGATATTTTATTTAGATATCTTTTTCTGGCACCTATCGAACATACGCATTCTTTTTCGGGGTGATTGTAAAATCCGCAAGGACAAGGATTCATCGATGAAATCAACATAAAGTCAGCCGGATAATCTACACTGATTTTTGCTCTGGATATCGTTACTTTTCTACTTTCCATGGGTTGTCTCAATACTTCCAGTGCCGTTCTTTTAAATTCAGGTAATTCGTCAAGGAACAACACGCCATTATGAGCTAAAGAAATTTCTCCGGGATTCGGATTGGAACCTCCACCTACTAATGCTACATCACTTATTGTATGATGAGGAGATCTGAATGGCCTGGTTGATATTAAAGCTTTGTCTGAAGGTAACATTCCCGAAACGCTATAGATTTTTGTTGTCTCCAATGCTTCGTCCAGATCCAGGGGAGGAAGTATGGTCGGCAATCTTGAAGCGAGCATTGTTTTACCTGCACCGGGAGGACCTATTAAAATGACATTATGCCCGCCGGCAGCAGCTATTTCCAATGCTTTTTTAATATTTTCCTGACCTTTTACATCTGAAAAATCTACAGGATAATCACTGAAATTTTTGTAAAAATTGTCTTTGATATTATATTTTTCCGGTTTAAGGATCTTTGTACCATCGAAAAATTGAATAGCATCCAATAGATTTTTTATGCCATATACATTTATACCTTCTACTATTGATGCTTCTTTGACATTTTGATATGGTAATAATATTCCTTTGAAACCTTCCCTTTTGGCTTGTATTGTTATAGGCAAAGCTCCTTTTATGGATCTTAAATCTCCATTCAGAGATAATTCTCCCATTATAACATACTTATCCAGGTTTTCTCCATTCATTTGTCCCGTTGAGGCCAAAACTCCTAAAGCAATTGGTAGATCATACGAAGAACCTTCTTTTCTTAAATCTGCCGGAGCAAGATTTATTACCAATTTCACTCTATACATTTTGTATTTAATATTCTTAATAGCAGCTTCTATTCTTTGAAATCCTTCGCGAATAGCACTATCGGGCAATCCTAATAAATGGTAGTATTGATGTCCCGCAGGAACTGTTCCTCCTGCATTTACTTCTACTGTAATGGTAGTTGCTTCTACTCCCATTAGTGTACTGGCAAAAGTTTTGAATAACATAATATTTTGATTTTTACGGTTAATACCGGATGATAAATGAAATTTATCGAATATATATCCGGTATGAAAATAGAATAGATCCGGGTTGAAATCTATGATCAACCCGGACTAATTAGTGTATGTCCACAAAGTCATTAAAATTGAAAAATAATCTTTTTGCGATATTTTCACGTTATTCAAATTACTGATGCTAAGGCATCACTAATTCTCAGAAAGACAAAAATCTTATCAAAAATTTTTATTTTTTAAAAATCAAGCACTTTATAGACATACACTAAATGAAAGATAGCCGGTTGATTCAGTTTTTATTTATTTTCATGAATTCTTTTGCTATTATTTCGGTAAAGTATTTTACTTCTCCTATTTCATTTTCATATCTTCGGTGGCTCAATCGACCTTGAATTAAGACTTGGTCACCTTTTCCAATATGATCTGTTAAAATATCTGCAAGTTTACCCCAAGCTGCAATATTGTGCCACTCGGTTTTTTCTATTTTTTCACCCTTCTTATCTGTATAAAAATTATTAGTAGCCAGGGTGAAACTTGCTTTTTTCATTCCATTGTCGAATTCTCTTAATTCAACATCCTGACCAAGGTTTCCAATTAACTGTACGAAGTTTTTTAAATTTTTCATATCTGATTTTTTTATGGTATTGTTACATACCGGATTAAATAAAAAAATGATTAAATAATATAATTCTACTTGAGTAGTTGCAAATAATATTAGCTTTTGTTTATTTTCATGAAATCACCGGCATTTATTTCAGTGACATATTTTGTATTACCTGATTGATCATCATACTTGCGATATGTGATCTGACCTTGTATTAAAACGAAATCTCCTTTTTTTAAAGATTCATTCATCCATTCTGCAGGTTTACCCCATGCAACAATATTGTGCCATTCCGTTTTTTCCACTTTTTCTCCGTTTTTATCGGTATAAAAATCATTTGTGGCAAGTGAGAAACTAGCTTTTTTTGTCCCATTGTCGAATTCTCTTAATTCAACATCCTGACCAAGGTTTCCAATTAACTGTACAAAGTTTTTTAAATTTTTCATATCTGATTTTTTTATGGTACTGTTACATACCGGATTAAATAAAAAAATAATTAAATAATTAAATAATGTTTTTGTCCTTTGACATTGCAAAGATGAGGCGGGCTTGATAAGTAAAGCGAAAATTAAACGTATGTAGTCGTTTATAGTCGTTTGTAAACGTTTGTAAACATATATGTAGAGAAAATACTATTGTGTATTGTCTTGTTTATTAGCTTGGTATGTGATTTGACGATAAAATTATTTTTTTTCAAATTATTAAAATAAATTGGATAAAATATCAATTTTTTTTTTCAATTTAAAAAGCACGTTACCTTATCAATACCATTAATCAATACAAAAATGGCCAATAAATCATTTTATTTTTACAATTTTTTCGTTAGAAGTACTTGACATAGCTGAGGTTTACGCCAAGTCGTGATAGGGTGTGCCAATGTTTTTTGGCATGAACTTAAAAAATTATTCTAATTTATTTTGGACTTTGTTATATCAATTAATAGTATGATTTGCAGAAAATATATGTCGCCTTTTGGCAAATAGCAGTGGTTTCTTAAATTTTATTTGGAATTATCTAATAATATCGTATATTTGCGATGTACAATAAAGAAGGAAGATTTAACAGTAATGAAGAGAACAAATAAAATCATTGAATATCAAAGTGGGACAGAAAAACTGGCTACTTATGCTAAGGCATTAAGTCATCCGGTGAGGATTAAGATACTTAAATATCTGAACAAGAATAATTCTTGCCATACCAGTATGTTGATGGAGACTATACCTTTGGCTCAATCTACAATTTCACAACATCTTAAAGAATTGAGAAGTGCAGGTCTTATAAAAGGCGAATTGGAACTTCCAAAGATTAAATATTGCATTGATATCAGTAATTGGGAAGAAGCAAAATCGTTATTCTGTGATCTTTTTGATATTGATTTTAAAGAAGATTCTTGTTCTATATAAAATTTTTTAGCAATAATATCGCTAATCTGCGATAAACTATATATTAAAATGAAAGTATTAGCGATATATGGAAGTCCGCAAAATGATGAAAATACAACTCAAATGCTGAATGCTGCCATTTCCGAATATCCTTCTGAAGCTGAAATCAAAAAAGTATTTTTAGGTAATTTAAAATTTATCAACAAATTATTAAAACCAAAATACAATGAATATAATAATTGGAATAATTATTCTCTTAGCATCTTTTTTATTTGCAATGCTTGGTTTAGGGGGTGGGATGGTTTACGTACCTGTTTTAAACTGGGTAGGTTATGATCTGGTTACTGTTGCATTGCCTTTAGGATTGTTGTTAAACGGATTAAATACGGCTCTAGCATCAATACAATTCAATAAGAAAAAATTAGTGGACTGGAAAGGAGGCGCTTTTATGGCAGGAGCAGCTTTAATTGGCTCACCTATCGGAGCAATAACTTCAAAATACATAAATCGGCAAGATTTGAAACTCATTTTTGCCGTAGTTGTACTATATGCTGCTATCAGAATGCTGATGCAAGCAAATAAAAAAGAACCGGCAGTAAAAGCTCCATTAAAAAAACGAATAATCACCGGAATAATAGTTGGTATATCAATAGGATTCCTGGGTGGATTACTTGGTATAGGAGGTGGTTTTGTTTTTGCTCCCGTTTTAATGTGGTTAGGATATAAAACCAAAGAAGCTGCTGCTACTACGGCTTTTATTGTTACATTTTCTTCATTTTCAGGATATTTAGCTCATGTTTCAGAAGGATATATGAATTGGCCGTTGACCACAATCTTAATTATTGCTGTAATAATAGGTTCGCAATTCGGTGCTAAATTCATGAGTGATAAAGCAAAACCTAAAATGATTAAAAAGATATATGCCATAGTGCTTATTGTGATTGCTGTTAAATTTTCTTGGAATACTATAGCTTCATTTATAAACTAATTTAGCATGAAAAAAAGTTTAATCATATTAGTATTACTTCTTTGCAGCTTCAATCTATTTTCACAAATTAAATCAGCAATAAAGAAAATAGATTGGAACGGATATGCACAGATTCGAGTTAACTCAAATTTTGATGATTACTCTTCAGCCATGATACGTAGATTAAAGTTTTGGATAAAATCCAAATCGGAATTTTCAAATCATTGGTCGTACAAAGTACAAGTTTTATTTACAAGTAAGAATCAGGAGAAATTTTTTCTGCAAGATGCTAAAATAAATTATGAAACAGGCTTGTTTTCTTTTGATTTAGGGCAATTTGTACCTGCATACAGTTTGGAATGGACACAACCCGATTATTTAATTCCTTCAATAGAAAGAGCAAAAGTCATAAATGCCTTACATACCGATGGCTCTATTGGTGTTAGAGATATTGGTTTACAAGCAAATTTTCATTCTAAAAACGAAATAATAGAAAGTCATCTGGGAGTTTTCAATGGATATGGCATAAAAGAATACCGCTTTGACAATAAAGGATACATGATTTCTCATAAAACAGCTTTCACAATTTCTAACAATAAAAATAGATTTCAAATTGGATATTCTGTTCAGTACAGAAGAGCGGAAAATTTAAAAATACCAAAAGTTTTACGTGATGATGTTTTGTTTACTGGAATAGATTTTAGGTACAATTTATTTGCATTGTATAATAGCAAAAATTTTGATATGCAAATCGAATATTTAACTGCTGATTTTGATGGTCAAAAGGCAGATGGTTTTTATGTTTTATCGGTAATTAATTTAAATAAAAATCAAATTGTTTTAGGGTATGAAGATTACAATGACTTGATAAATATGACAAATTATCCATATTATAGGTTAGGATACAATTACTTATTTAAAGGCAATAAGATAAAACTATTCTTCGATAACTTTTTTCAAGTTATCAATGGGCATATAGAAAATTATTTAGTTAGTATTCAATTACAAATGTTTTTTAAGTAATTTATGAAGAATAAAATAGAAATATTATCACCTGGCAAAGCTTGTTGGAAAACCAGGAAATTAATTACCCGAATGAAATATTTTACCGATAAAAAAAATATTGAAACAGAATATATAATACTAACCGGACTTCAAGATTTTATAAAATATAAGACATGGGTGTTTCCTACAGTGATAGTAAATGGTAAAATAGTAGCAAAAGGATATAAATCTGCAAAAATCATGGTAAAACACAATAATATTCCATTAAAATGAAAAAATGATTTATTACTTAAAGTTAATTCAGATATAAAGGAAAGCAAACTAAACAACCGGTATAAAAATATGATAGAATTTGGAGCTATATGCAATACTAAAACTTGTAAATTGAAAAGGGGGAAAATTTTTATAAACATTTAAAATTAAAAAAAATGATTAACGCAAAAAATTGGTTAGAATTCGGACAAAAATTTCATGGACATAAATGTCCTGCAATGCCAAACGGTCTAAGAGTAGGTGCAGCAGCTATGAATGCACTCGGAGTTGAGCGCACAGGAGACAGTGCTTTACATGCCATTCTTGAACTTGGTGACAATCATTGTGCTACTTGTTTTGCCGATGGTATACAAGTGATAACAGGTTGTACTTTTGGCAAGGGGAATATTACAAAATCACACAAAGGAAAATGGGGTTTAACATTAGTAGACAAAAAAACAAATAGAGCTGTACGAGTTACGCCAAAAGCAGAAGCAATGCTTGCTAATAAAAGAACGGAATTTTTTACCGAATATCGCATGAAAGGTGTTCCGCCTACCCGTGTTCCTGATGAAGTAGTGGAACCATTAGTACAAATGGTAATGAATGCACCGGAAGAAAAAATTATGGATATTTCTAAAGTTTTTGAATACATTTGGCAGGAACCGGCACATACTTTCAACGGATTTGTATGTGAGGAATGCGGTGAAATGACAGTGATGGAATATGGCAGAATAAAAGGTGATAAAAAAGTTTGTATCGATTGTGCTAATAATTAAGTATTATGTTTGACTGGATTCAAAACATAGCAGATTACATAGTTTATTATATTTTTTCAATATCTGAGAAAAGTCATTTGGCAAAAGCTTTGAATTTCTTTATATACGAAAGTGTTAAAATAATAATTCTTTTGGTTTTAGTTATCTTTTTAATGGGAATAATAAATAGTTACTTTCCCGTAGAGAGGGTGAAAAACTATTTGTCACAAAACAAACTTTATGGCTTTGAATATGTGACAGCTTCATTATTTGGTACAGTAACACCTTTCTGTTCATGTTCATCAGTGCCGTTGTTTATTGGTTTTGTGAGCGGAGGTATCCCTTTGGGTGTTACATTTGCTTTCTTAATAACATCACCATTGGTAAACGAAGTTGCAGTAGGTTTATTTCTCGGTTTATTCGGATTCAAAACTACATCGATTTATGTGATCAGTGGTATCTTGCTTGGAACAATATCGGGAATAATATTGCAATACTTCAATCTTGAAAAATATCTTACTTCCTGGGTCATAGAAATATTAAAAAATGCTCGAAAAGAGCAAGAAGCATATATTAAGGAAAAACAAAGTTTCAAAAAGCGTTTACCTGTTATTTGGTATGAAGCTTTAACCATAATCAAAGGGATTTTACCTTATTTATTGTTAGGTATTGCATTAGGTGGATTGATGCACGGATATATTCCTAAAGGATTTTTTGAGGATTTCATGGGAAAAGACAATTGGCTTGCAGTACCGATTTCAACTGTTTTAGCTGTACCTATGTATTCAAATGCTTCAGGAATATTACCGGTTGTTCAAGTATTTGTAGATAAAGGTGTTCCTTTGGGAACAGCTATTGCATTCATGATGGCAGTTGTGGGTTTATCTCTTCCGGAAGCCATGCTATTGAAAAAAGTTATGACATGGAAACTGATTGGTATTTTTTTCGGTACGGTAACAATATGCATTATCATATCGGGATATTTATTTAATTTAATCTTATAAAATTAAAAATATGGAAATTAAAATTCTTGGTACAGGTTGTCCAAATTGTTTAACTTTGGAAAAAAAGGTACGAAATGTTGTTAACGAGAATTCAATTGATGCTAAAATAACAATGGTAAAAGATATTCTTCAAATTATGTCTTACAATATAATGTCAACTCCTGCATTGGTTATTGATGAAGAAGTTATTTTGAAAGGTCGTGTGCCTAAAGACAGTGAATTATTGGCTTTAATAAAATCTAAAAACTAAATTATGAAAATCATCTTTAATGGAATATTAACAGTTATTTTTTTCGTAATGATAATCTCATGTAGCCATTCAAAAAATACCGGTGCAACTAATGATAATTTAGTTATCGAAGGTACCGAAAAAGATGACAAACTAAACAATATTCCGGATACCGGTTCAATATATGTTTACTATTTTCACGGAAGTGTTAGATGCCATACTTGTATTTCGGTTGATGAAGATACGCATAAATATTTGCAAGAGTTGTATCCTGAAAAATTTAAAAATGGCAAAATGGTTTTCGGGTCATTTAATGCAGATAAAGACGAAAGAATTGATCTTATTAAAAAATACAAGATATGGGGGCAAACACTACTCTTTATAAAAGGCGATAAAGTTGTTGATATGACAGAGGAGGCATTCATGTATGTTACTACTAATCCTGAAAAATGGAAAAGTATTGTAAAAGAAAAGATGGATAAATTAATTGAATTGTAACTTTTCGGGAGGTATTATATTTGGATATCTTACCTCAATTGCATTTAAATTATTGATAGGATGGAAATATTGCAAAAGATTTTATACAGTACTGATTTACCATTGCTGACAGCATTTATTTTGGGATTAATGACAGCAATTAGTCCATGCCCACTTGCGACAAATATAACTGTAATGGCATTTATTAGCAAAGATATTGAAAATAAGAAAAAAGTTTTTTACAACGGATTAATTTATACTTTGGGTAGGTCGATTTCCTATACAGCAATAGGGTTGGTATTTTATTTTGGGGCAAGCAAATTCATGGTTGCAGGATTTTTACAAAAATATGGTGAAAGAACTTTGGGTCCTGTATTAATACTTATAGGATTGTTTATGCTTGACATTATCAAAATAAAATTTCCCGGATTAGGCAAGTTAAATGAAAAAATGGAGAAAAAAGGAAAATCGGGATTTTGGGGAGTATTGTTGTTGGGGATAGTATTTGCTCTTGGGTTTTGCCCATACAGTGGTGTGTTATATTTCGGTATGTTAATCCCAATTACAATATCATCGGCATCAGGATTGTATTTACCCGTTATTTTTGCAATTGGTACAGGTTTGCCGGTGATCATTTTTGCATGGGTCATCGCATTCACCATTGGTGGTATTGGAATTATATACAGCAGAATTAAAGTCTTTGAATTGTGGTTTAGAAGAATTGTAGCGGTATTATTTATTTTGGTCGGTATTTATTACTTGCAGTATATCTTTGTATAATCGTAAATAATTCATGCAAAAAGTATGGAAATAAATTTATATAATTCATATGATAATGAAGCTATTCAATATTTTAATAAATCCCGGGGTGACTTCTTATTTAATAAATTTTAAATTTTTAAATAAATGAGAATATTAATATTATGTACCGGGAATAGTTGTCGAAGCCAAATGGCTGAAGGGTTCTTAAAGACCTTGGATGATAGGTTTGAAGTGGTATCTGCAGGTACTGAACCATCTGGTACTATCCACCCTTTAGCAACGAAAGTTATGAAAGAAGCAGGTATAGATATAAGCGATGGATACCCGAAAAATGTTTCAGAGTTTCTTGAAGAAAAATTTGATTATGTTATTACTGTCTGTGATAGTGCAAAAGAAAGTTGTCCTGTATTTACTGGCCAAGTCAAACACAGAATACATATTGGTTTTGATGATCCGGCAGAAGTTAAAGGTTCTGAAAAATATATACTTTCGGAGTTTAGAAGAGTTAGGGATGAAATAAATAAAGAGTTTGTTAAATTTTTTACAAAGGTTATTTAAATAAATTGTGATGGGGAAACTTAATTTTCTTGATAAATATCTTACTTTTTGGATTTTGATTGCAATGGTTTTAGGAGTTGCTTCAGGATATTGGTTTAATGGAATTTCTACATTCTGGAATCATTTTAGCCATGGTAGTACAAATATTCCAATTGCAATAGGTCTTATAATTATGATGTACCCTCCTTTGGCAAAAGTTAAATACGAAGAACTTAAAGACGTATTTAAAAATAGAAAGGTCTTGATTCTATCCCTTGTACAAAATTGGATAATCGGACCTTTTTTAATGTTTGCTCTTGCCATTATATTTTTAAAAAATTATCCGGAATATATGACCGGATTAATCTTGATTGGTCTGGCCAGGTGTATAGCAATGGTCATAGTCTGGAATGAACTTGCTGAAGGTGATACTGAATATGCTGCCGGTCTGGTAGCTTTCAACAGTATATTTCAAATAATCTTCTTTTCGTTATACGCTTATTTTTTTATTACAGTATTACCTGTAAAATTTGGCTTTACAGGAAATAAAGTTGATATTACTGTGTGGGAAATTGCTAAAAGTGTCATTATTTATCTTGGGATTCCTTTTGCAGCAGGATTTTTAACACGCTATATTTTGACAAGAGTTAAAAGCCAATCTTGGTATCATACCAAATTTATTAAAAGAATTAGTCCACTGACATTAATAGCCCTTTTATTTACAATTTACGTGATGTTTTCATTAAAAGGGGAATATATTGTCAGGTTACCAATGGATGTAGTTCGTATTGCAGTTCCTTTGATAATATATTTTGTGATAATGTTTTTTATTTCTTTTTATTTGAGTAAAAAAATTGGAACGGATTATCCCAAAACGGCAACTCTGTCTTTTACAGCTGCCAGCAATAATTTCGAATTGGCTATTGCAGTATCAATTGCGGTATTCGGAATCAATTCAGGGGAAGCATTTGCTTCGGTAATAGGTCCATTGGTAGAAGTTCCTGTACTTATAAGTCTTGTTAATGTTTCCGTGTGGTTAAAAAACAGATATTGGACTTAATATTTTGTAAGTATGTTGTATTTTCTACGACTATTAACCTTTAAGTTTTAATGATTTTATGGACAGATACTAAATCGTAAATATAAGATATGAAAAAAACTATATTAATCACAGGAGCCTCGTCAGGGATAGGTAAAGCAATTGCCGAATATTTTTCGGAAAAAGGTTGGAATGTGGCTGCAACAATGAGAAACCCTGAAAAAAATATATTTGAATATTTATCCAATATAAGAATATATAGATTGGATGTTACCGATGAATCAAGTATCCAAAATGCTATTATATCTGCAATTGATGATTTTGGAAATATCGACGTAATAGTAAACAATGCAGGTTATGGTGCAGTAGGAGTTTTTGAAAAAGCTACGGATGCACAATTAAAAAGACAATTTGATGTAAATGTATTTGGAGTATTTAATGTTATTCGTCAAATATTACCATATTTCAGAAATAAAAAGCAGGGTACTATTATTAATATTACATCTGTGGGTGGCAGGCTTACTTTTCCTTTATATAGTGCCTATCATGGTACTAAGTGGGCTGTAGAAGGCTTTGCCGAATCATTGCAATATGAATTAAAGCCTTTCGGAATTAAGGTGAAGAACGTTGAACCGGGAGCTATCAAAACAGATTTTTATGATCGCTCACAAGATTTGTTTGAAAATGAAGAAATTACAGATTACGATGATTATGAAAAAGTATGCTTGGCTAATATGCAAAAAATAGGTGAAAAAGCGCCGGGTCCCTTACTTGTTGCCAAAGTAGTTTGGAAAGCAGCCAACAGCAAGTCATACAAGCTGAGATATGTCGCAGGAAAAGATGCGAAAATGTTATTATTTATGAGAAAAATAACACCATTAAATTGGTTTATAAGGATAATGAGAAGTGTTGTTGAAAAAGGATATAAATCTTGATTGATTATTAAAGTTCCATATAGTTTTACCAGTGCACAAGCTGGAGATTTTATATTAATACCTTAATAATATTATTACTATAAATGTTATTTTATTTAGTAATCCTTGGTTATTTGGTTTCAGTTTTGTCAAAATCAATTTTTTGTCCCATATAGACCAATTTGGAACTATCCGGTATTTCAAAATTTATATCCGGAGGGATTATTTTAAAGTTGTTTTTTGAATCAATAATAAAAAGAGGGACAGTATTTTTATTATCATTAATAATTTTAAGTTTTTCCAGAAAATCATTTTTAGATTCTATTGATACTTCATGGATACTTGGATAATCACGCGCTATTTCCACCATATTAATAAAATCATCATGATAAGAAAAAATATTGTCATCAATTTCAGTTTTTCCCTGTTTCATTTCTTCAGCGGTTATCAGTCTGTAAGCTCCCAATTTACCAAATTTGGACTCATATTTTTTAAGTACTTCATTGTTTACATCCGAGCTGGCAGTAAAGGCCAAGATGTATCCGATATCATTCAATGCGATAATTTCATCAAGGTCATCTTCAAAAATATCTGCTTCAAAAGCTTCTATTCCCATTTCTTTTGCTTTGAAGATAGCAACTTTGTTTTTATCAAGCAATACGACATGTTTCCCGTGGTTAAGAAGATATTTTGCTATTAATCTGGATGCTTTACATGCTCCGATAATTAATACACCGTCTTTTTTCTCAATAGAGACACCGAGCAATTTTGCAATTACTTTTGCTGTACTTGCATTTATTAAGACAGTACCCAAAACCACCATAAATACCAAGGGTGTTAGTAACTCTGCTCCGGGGATTTGTCCGGTTAATTTCATTCCGAACAATGAAGCAATACCTGCAGCCACTATACCTCTTGGTCCAACCCATGAAATAAAGAGTTTTTCCTTTATATTAAGTCCTGATTTGAAAGTACTTATGAATACCATTAAGGGTCTGATGACTAAAATTAATAAAATGAACAGGACAGCTACTTTCCAATTCCAAATATATTCAAGATCTTCAATATTTATATTTGCCGCCAGCAATATAAAAAGTATTGATATCAACAGGATACTAAGTGATTCTTTAAAATGTAAAATATGATTAAGTCCTTCAAATTTTAGATTTGTAAGTACCATTCCCATCACTACTACAGATAGAATTCCCGA
>JALSPW010000117.1 GCA_026985735.1 Saprospiraceae bacterium | reverse complement strand
CCGTAAATGGTATAGCGCAGAAATCACAACCAAAAACCTAGAAATAATTAACAAACTAAATATACTTATTACGTAGATTTTGGGATGTTATAGTTTAAAAAAAGGGAGATCGGTTTTGATCTCCCTTTTTTGTATGAATAAGTTAAATCTTATTGTTTGATAATCTTTTTACTGAAGCCACCGTTTTTATTTCTAAATGTCACGGTATATAAACCGTTAGGTAAATTATCAATATTTAGATTTACGGTATTTTTACCTTCAAAAATATCAATATTTTTCACAAAAACGATTTGTCCAAGTAATGAAGATATTTTTATTTGGCCTTTTACATTTTCAATAGATTCAATATCAATATTTATTTGAGAACTTGCCGGATTAGGATATATATTTACATTGAAATTATTGTCAGCAAGATCTATAACATCTGTACAAATACCTTGATAGTAAAATACATTATTAGGTATATCTTCCAGATCAGTATTATTTGTTATGATATCCGCCAATGTGGTAAATCGAATCTCTCTTTTTTGTTCTTCTGTTAAACCATTATCTATTTCAAAGAAAAATCTATCTCCGTCTCTCAATGCGGAAAATTGTTTTTGCATAATAATCAAACCCAAATCACCAAACAGGGAACCGGGTAAATGATCTTCGGCTAATAACCCCACCCACGGATCAATATCATTAATATCCTGATATAGATTAAATAATTTTTGATTTAAGTCCAGGTTGGAGCTTAATGTAGCAAAGCTAATCTTTGGTTGAAGTCCGAAATTTTTTCGAATTGTATTATAGTCCGGCAATCCTCTTTCTCTTCCTCTTTGCATATTAATTGCTGCAAGGTCCATACCTCCTGCTCCGGGAGGACCGAATAAGTAATTTCTAACATCATCAACCATTTTACAATCGAGTCCTTGTGCTCTTTGGTGCATCATACCTAGAAAATATGGTTCTATCCTGCCATTTGTTTCGTCTCTTATCATTGAAGGATTAAAAAATCCATATTTTAATTCTGTGTGTCCGTTTTCAGATACAGCACAATTATCATCAAATCTTAAAATTCTTCCGTTTAATACGGAATGTCCATATCTGAAAGATGCTGTTGAGAACAAATTCATTATTTGAGCTTGTACATTAGGATTATAACCGTTATAATCATCCAAATGAACTCCTATCGCAGGTAACCATTCATTAAATGTAATATTTTGTTCTTCGGCGATAACTATTCTTCTTGCTTCTTGATACAATCTTTCATCACTCCACCTTGGATAAGTCTCTGCAAGTTTGTCACAGATTCTATTGTGTTCTCGTACAAATAGAGTGTGTAAAGTTGTTAAAAGAGGATTTTCATTGGCTCTCACATCACCGGCTACAAACCATTTGCCATCGGGAGGGGTAACCGGGTGGTCCATTGCAGGGGCATCGGGATCCACTGTTGCTTCATATTCACCTGTTGTTGTATTATACGGAAGTAAATTACCCTCTGATGTTTTTAGTTTTCCTCCTTCAAAAGTTCTTAGCCAATTTGCTCTTTCAATTGTCGAACCATATACATTGGAGGCATCGATATAGGCAGTTATATCATTTTTATATTGTCTTGGATTGTCAGGGCTGGTACCAGAAAGTTCATCATATTTTGATCTGATCAATGGAATTATGGCACTACCGGTTTCATTGGGATCAAACCATTTATCTCCTTTTGGTACATGTATGATGAAGGGTTCATTCCCGTCAGGTACCAAAGTTATGTCATGGTCGGTAAATTGTCCCCATACAAAACTGAAATCACTAAGTTCCAGGTTGTCGTAAACATCTCCTTCCTGATCAAAAACAGTATTACTTATTACTCTCGGATTTGGTCTGTTTTGTCCTCCCGGAACGGATATTCCATCAGCAAAACCATTTGTGACGAAATGGATTAGTTTGGATTCGGTTGAACCCCAATCGGGGTGATCGATATTGTTATTAACTTCCGTTATTGCTCTTATTTCCCGAGGAGTAGGTTCTGCGAGGAAGATTGTTTTTGGGATAGTTTGCATACCACTTGTTCTAGCGATAATATCTCCCAATTTTGTATTAGTGATTTCATTTTTTTCTTCTTCGGTCAAACCATTATCATTTAAATAGAAAAACGGATCTCCATCCCTTATTCTTAAGAATTGATCAAGAACAATGGTTTGAAGTAGTTCGCCGAAAATAGAATTTGGTAGATGTTTTTCAGCTAGCATTCCAACCCAAGGGTCGATATTATTTATATCACCGTCATAAACATCATATAAACGTTGAACCAATACAGGGTCATCTGTTATCTGATTAAAATCAGTATAAGGTGTTAATCCGAAATTTTGTCTTATTGTGTTATAATCAGGAAGTCCTCTTTCTCTTCCTCTTTGCATATTTATTGCAGCCAAATCCATACCTCCTGCTCCCGGAGGGCCGAAAAGCATATTTCTCAAATCATCTATCATTTTACAATCTACATCTTGTTCCGGTTGATAACACATACCTTTAAGAAAACAACTCACTCCTTCACTTTCTCTTATAACATGAGGTTGAAAGAATGCTTGAGCTAATCTCATATCCCCTCCCGGCATTGGATGTCCATGTTCATCCATCCTAATTATTTTTGAATTGATGGTAGAATGTCCATATCTGAAAGCTGCTGCCGAAAAGACATTAGAAATCTGAGGATTAACATCCGGTTTAAAACCTGTGTATTCGGGTAATTGAGTTCCTGTCATCATAGGTAGCCACTCATTGTAACAAATGGATTGTTCCAAACCGCTGACAATTTTTCTTGCTTTTTGGTATATTTGTTCATCTGTCCAATCAGGATGTTTTGCTTTTATAATATCACATTGTCTGTTATGTTCTCTCATAAATGTAGTGTGCATGGAAGTAAGCAATACATTTTCATTAGCTCTCACATCACCTGCTACAAACCACTTTTCATCTCCCGGAATCATTGCTTGAAATGGAGCATTGGGATCAACGGGAGCATCATATTCTCCTGTAATAGTATTATACGGTAGCATGTTGCCTTTTGATGTTTTTAATTTTCCGTCAACAAATTTTCTTAGCCATGTAGCTCTGGCTTCATCCGAGCCATATACATTGGAACCATCCAAATATGCGGTAATCGCATTGGGGAAAGCTCTAGGATTGTCTACAGATGTTCCGGTTCCTTCAGCCGCTTTAGATCTTAAAACGGGTATTATTGCTTGCCCTGTGCCATTGGGGTCCATCCAGGCATCATATTTAGGGACATGTATATTCATGGTTTCATGTTCATCATCCAAAACAAGCGTAATGTCATGGTCCATAAATTGTCCCCAAACAAAAGTATAATCACTTAAATTCTTAGTATCGGGAATTAATCCGTCTTGAGCAAAAATCTCATTACTGATTTTTCGAGGATTCATTCTGTTTTGACCAGCAGGTTCGGATATTCCATCTGCAAAACTAACTTGTGTTTTAAAAATTTGTATATCATTAGTTGAACCCCAAGCAGGATGGTCAGGATTAATGCCATAACAATTAATCGGACGATTTTGTGAGTAAGAGTTATTGGAAGTAAAAAGAAAAAGGATTGATAAAAACAAATAGAAAAAGTAAGAATGTTTCATCTGTTTAAATTTTTTATATGTTTAAAAATTTGTAATACATTCATGAACTAACGAGTATTTTTTTAATCATTTTTTATGATAAATTTCAGATTAACAAAATCCGTATTAGTTTCATCTATGTTATATATAGTCTATAACAATAGCAATAAAATACAAAGGAACTAAAATTTTATGAGAAAACAGTAATAAATAAAATAAAAATTAAAGGTAAATATGTTAAAATTAAAATTAATACTCAATAAGTTATTAGGTTTATAGTATTAATATTGACAGAATAAAAATATGGATATTAAAACCGAATAAAATTATAAAAATTTGTAAAATAAATTAACTTTGCATATATTTTTTTAATCTAAATAATTATATATATGAAAAAATCAACTTTATTGATATTGGGTTTTGTTTTATTCTCTGTTTCAAGTTTGTTTTCACAAAAAGATAAAGCATATTTTCAGGAATATGAACCCGGTTTTTATCAGAATTTTATTTTAAAAGATGTTAGAGCTATTAAGGAGAAAAAGCATAAAAAGAAGATGAAAAAGTATTTCAGAATGGATCAATCCACAATGAACTTACCAAACGATCCGGCTTTATATAAAACATTTTGGCATGAGCCAACTACTTCTCAGGGTAATACGGGAACATGCTGGGATTTTTCGACAACTTCTTTTTATGAGTCGGAAGTATATAGGTTGTATGGAAAAAAAGTAAAGCTATCTGAAATGTTTACTGCATATTGGGAATATGTGGAAAAAGCAACGAGGTTTGTAAAAGAAAGAGGGAATAGTAATTTTGCTGAAGGTTCGGAAGGTAATGCAGTGAAAAGAATATATGAGAAATACGGTGCTATGCCTAGAAGTGTATTTGATGGATTCAAGGATGGAAGAGAATATTATTCTCATGCGGAAATGTATAAAGAAATGAATGATTTTCTTCAGGGATTGAAAAAAACAAATGCTTGGAATATGGAATTTGCTATTAATACGATTAAAGATATTCTGGATTATTATATGGGAACACCTCCGGAAGAATTTGATTATCAAGGCAAGCATTATACACCTAAATCATTTTTGAAAGACTATTTAAAATTAAATATGAATGATTATATCGATATAATTTCTTATATGCAGGAACCATATTGGCATCAAGTGGAATATAAAGTACCGGATAACTGGTGGCATGATAAAAGTTATTATAATGTTCCTTTGGATGTGTATATGGAATTATGGAATTATGCTATTCAAAACGGATATACTATGGCTATAGGAGGTGATGTTTCGGAAGCGGGTTTTAGTCGTAAGACAAACTGTGCTATAATTCCGGATTTTGATATCCCTTATGATTATATCAATGAGAATGCAAGACAATTCAGATTTAGTAACAGAACAACTACCGATGATCATGGTATGCATTGTGTTGGCTGGTACAAAGCCGATGACGGTAAAATGTGGTATTTGATTAAAGATTCCAGTTCAGGTTCGAGAAATCATGATCCTGATGATTCAAAATTCGGCTATTATTTCTTTAGAGATGATTATGCTAAACTGAAAATGATGGATTTTAGTGTTCATAAAGATGTTTTGAAAAAATATATCGGCAGATTTACAAAATAAGAAACTCTTCTTAGAACAAACGCTCCATTGCAGTACTTCCCCCTATCATTTTCCATAACAAAATAAAGGAAAATTATAGGGGGGAACGCAGTGATTTGCGGGTTAGCAAAGGGGGGAGCGTTGCAAAAATCGCAATTTATTATCTTATCCCTTTAAACTTTGAACTTTAAACTTTACATAAGTTCAATATTTCTGCGTTTAGTGTTTGTCTGTAAATTGTTTAATTTTTAAATAATTTTATTGAAAGAAGTTATTCTGTGCGGATTGAAGAAAATTCTCTTCTTTCCAAAAGGAAAACTATTAAGATAAATATGATAAAAATTACTGTTTTTATGATCAAGTCATTATAAAAGTAATTGAATATCACAAATGAAAATATTGAGGATAGTACTAAATAGAAAATGATTTTGCCCGGTCTATAAGGTACTTTGTAATATTTTTTCCCTAAAAAATAGGATACAATTGCCATTGTTCCGTAAGCAAATAGTGTTGTCCATGCTGAAGCTATAAAACCATAAACAGGAATAAGAAAAATATTTAACAATATGGTTATTACAGCTCCTAAAATAGATAAATACATTCCGAATTTGGTGCGATCTGTTAATTTGTACCAAATGGCAAGATTATAATAAATGCCAAGCATGAGATTGGCAATTAATATTATCGGGACAATGGATATTGTAATAAAGTATTCTGGTTTTCGGATAAAAAATGAAGATATAAGATCCATGTATGCAACGATAAAAACATATATAATAGATCCTGTAATAGTGAACCACAGGAGGATTTTGGCATATTTTTGTTTGGCATCTTTTTCTTTGCTATGGCTAAAGAAAAACGGTTCTGCCCCCAGTCTGAATGCCGTTATATATAATGTCATAATGACACCGATTTTATATGTAGCTGCATAGGCTCCCATTATTTCGGGACTTACCATATTTCTTAAAAGATACTTGTCTAGATTTTCATTTATTATATAAGCTAATCCTGCGATCATTATCGGTAATCCGTATCTGAGCATTTTTATCCAAATAACTGTATCGATTTTTAATTTGAAATTTTTAATAATAGGTAAAAACAAAATAAAAGTCATCGTACTTGCAAACAAAGTTGAGTAAAAAATATATACGGCATTATTATTATGAAAAAAAGTTCCAAAGCGTGAATTGTAAGTTGTTAAATAAGGCAATAATTTAAAAAAGAAAATAATTGCTAAAACATATAATAAAATATTGGAAATTTTATAAAAAGCAAAACGAACAGGACGGTTTGTTACTCTCAGAAATGCATAAGGAATTACGATTAGTGTATCCAATATGGTAACCCAAATCATTATCGTAAAATATTTTACATTGAAATTAAGAATATCTGCAATATTATACCGAAATAGTAATATTATCACTAAAAAAATGAAACTGGAAATTAAAATTGAAGTAAATGCAGTATTAATTACATTTTTGTCTTTATTTAATTTAGTAAAAAATCTAAAAAAAGCAGTTTCCATTCCGTAAGTCAAAATCACATTGAAAAATGACGCAAATATCCAAAAATACGTAGCATCGGAAAATTGTGCAGTTTTCATTTCATTTGTGAATAAACGGAGCAATAGTATATTTATAACTCTTGGTAAAACCGTAGCAATACCATAAATAGCCGTATCTTTTGCGAATTTTTTTAAACTCATTTATTTTATCTCACGGAATGATTATTTTGCAAATATACATTAAATATGTCAATAACAAATTTCATTGGAGCTTTTCATTTTTTCACTTTTTAATATTAGAACAACATGTTTTGTGAGAATTGGAGTGTTTCAAATTCAATAATATCAAAATAACAGACCTGTTGGTAATTATTGTAATCCTGAATTTTAAAAATGATTTTGGTATAGTGTTATTATTAAGTTTGGTTTTACTGTATTCCCAATAGGTCAAAAGTTACTCTTAATATTGTAAAAAACTTTTAGTTTGTATAGTTAAGTCATTTTTATTGGTTTTCTTTGTAATTTTATTAGATTTGTATTCAATTTTTTAATGGGAAAAATAAGTAAAATAGTTATTTTAGAGTTTTTTTTTAAAATAGAAAGATGATAAATATACCTGATAAAATAACTTCGATATGTTGTATCGGTGCAGGATATGTAGGAGGCCCCACTATGGCGGTAATCGCTCAGAAATGTCCACACATAAAAGTTATGGTTGTTGATATAAATAAAGATAAAATATCTCAATGGAATGATGAAAATCTGGATCATTTACCAGTGTATGAACCGGGACTGAAAGAAGTGGTCGCTGAAGCCAGGGGAAGAAATCTGTTCTTTTCTACGGATATTGATAAAGCGATTGATGAAGCCCAAATGGTATTTATGTCCGTTAATACACCTACGAAAACCTACGGTAAAGGTAAAGGACAAGCGGCTGATTTAAAATATATAGAATCCAGTGCACGAAAAATTGCTGAAGTGGCAAAAAGCGACAAAATAGTGGTGGAAAAATCTACAATTCCTATAAAAACCGCCCAGGCGGTCAGGAAAATTCTCTCTAATACTGAAAATGGAGTTAATTTTCAAGTGTTATCCAATCCTGAATTTCTTGCTGAAGGAACTGCGATTAGGGATTTATATAATCCTGACAGGGTTTTAATAGGTGGAGAACAAAGTGAAGATGGGCTGAAAGCTATTGAGGCTCTTGTTGATATTTATGCAAATTGGGTACAAAGGGATAAAATTTTAAAAACAAATATTTGGTCTTCCGAGTTATCAAAATTAGTTGCAAATGCTTTTTTAGCACAAAGAATATCATCGATAAATTCAATTTCGGCTTTGTGTGAAAAAACAGGAGCGGATGTTGATGAGGTGGCTAAAGCTATAGGAATGGATTCCAGGATAGGTTCTAAATTTCTCAAAGCTTCAGTGGGATTTGGAGGCTCTTGTTTTCAAAAAGATATATTAAATCTAGTTTATATTTCAAGAACTTATGGTTTAACGGAAGTGGCAGAATACTGGGAAAATGTTTTGAAAATAAATGATTATCAAAAATTCAGGTATGCTGATAAAATAATTGAAGCATTAAATAATACCTTGTCAGATAAAAAGATAGCTTTTTTAGGTTGGGCTTTTAAAAAGAATACTAATGATACACGTGAATCTGCAGCAATTTATATCGCAGATACTTTGATAGAAGATAAGGGAGAAATCTATGTATATGATCCTAAGGTAGCTCATAGTAGAATGTTTGAAGATTTGAATTATTTAGAGACCAGAAATGTGGAAATAAATAAAAGATATCTTCATCCTGTGAATGATCCTTATGAAGCTATGAAAGGAGCGTATGCTGTTGCAGTTATCACGGAGTGGGATGAATTCAGAGATTATGATTGGGAAAAGATATATGACAATATGATAAAACCTGCATATATTTTTGACGGTAGAAATATTTTGGATCATAAAAGATTAAAAGAAATTGGATTTATTGTTAGCGCTTTAGGGAAAGCATCTGATGATATTCCGATATAGTGTTAAAGATTGCTGTTTTTTTACTGATAATAAATTATATACCCATAAAATTAGTTGAAATTATAACTGCTCAGGTAGAATCATTTTTGCTGAAAAACGTTCTTTTTGTATTTAAATTTATCAAATTTTTATGAAATAGCGCTACTATTCCTTTAAATCATAAGATTCTTTTAATACAAAAATAGTTACTTTTCATCTTAAAAGCACTTTATCTGAGAAGTTACTTGAAATTTAAAAATAGAAACATGAAAAATTTTGCATTGATAGGTGCAGCCGGTTATATTGCTCCGAGACATTTGAAAGCGATTAAAGATACGGGAAATAACCTGGTTGCTGCTTTGGACCCTTTTGATTCAGTGGGGATTATGGATAGTTATTTTCCTGAAGCTGATTTTTTTACAGAATATGAAAGGTTTGACAGACATATTGAGAAAATTAAAAGAAAAGGTACTGATTTGAATTATGTCAGTATCTGCACTCCAAATTATCTTCATGATGCACATATAAGATTTGGTTTAAATCAGGGAGCGGATGTTATTTGTGAAAAACCAATAGTTCTAAATCCATGGAATTTGGAGGCTTTGCAGGAAAAAGCAAGAGAAAAAGGGAAAACTGTTTATAATATTTTGCAGTTGAGGTTACATCAAAGTGTGATAGATCTTAAGAAAAAAATTGATAATGGTCCTAAAGATAAGAAATATGATATTGATCTTGCATATTTGACTTCCAGAGGTCATTGGTATTATACCAGTTGGAAAGGTTACATCAATAAATCAGGAGGCATTGCAACAAATATAGGAGTACATTTTTTTGATATGCTTGGCTGGATTTTTGGCAATGTTCAAAATAATATAGTGCATATTCATACCCACGACAGAGCAGCTGGGTATTTGGAATTTGAAAAAGCCAGAGTGAGATGGTTTTTAAGTATCAATTATGACACAATTCCGGAAGAAGTAAAAAAACAAGGATTAAGAACATACAGGGCTATTAATATTGAAAATGAGACCTTTGAATTTAGCGGTGGATTCACGGAATTACATACCAAAAGTTATGAACATATTCTTGCCGGGCAAGGTTTTGTTTTGGAAGATGCAAAACAAGCTATTAATATTGTATATGATATAAGACATCAACAACCTGTTGGGTTGAAAGGTGATTATCATCCTTTTGCTAAACTTCCTTTGACGAAACATCCGTTTACAATATAATCTAAGCAAAAACATATATGTTTTCATATCAAAAGCACTTCTCTTGTGCAAGTGAAAAAATAATTCTTATATTATATTTTCCTTAATGTATAATTGTAGTATTTACAAACATTATTATATTTGTGATAATATTATAAGTTAATTTCACATTGATTGATTATCAATGTATTGCTGTTGGCTGATGTGACTGACGGTAGGCGAAGCCGTGTGTAATAAGAAGTGAGATATTATCAAATTTAATACGATTAAGTGAAAAATTATTTAAATATATTTAAAAATAACAATTCTATCATTGTCATTACTGAAAAACTAATCGTGGCAGTCTCCAGGTTTATTTATTTATATTTTATAATTAAACAATTCGGATCAGCCGGGCAGGGTGATTTTTCTTATGTTAATACGATATGGAATGTTGCTTTGATTTTTATTTTATTTGGTTTTGATGTCAGTATTATTTATTATATTTCAAAAAAGACATTTGAAGTTTTAAATGCTATTATTAGCAATTCCATTATTTTTTTTATAGTTACTTTTGTTTTTGGATTTATTGCTTTTTATTTCTTGCAAAAATATACACCTGTTTTTCAAAAAATACCTTTGAATTTTTATTATATAAGTTTATCCGGTGCGTTTATTTTCCTTGTCAGACAAATTTTACGCAGTATCTTGTATGGATTGGGGAAGTTTCTTTATCAGTTTTGGGGAACAGTATTCGTAAACATTACTTTTCTTGTAACAGTGTTGGTGTTTTATGTATTTAAAATCAACAATTTAGGATTGCTTTTGTCGATGTTTTTGCTATTGACGGTTATTTCAATGATTTATTGGATTGTTACAATAAACAAACTTAAATGGAAATTTAAATTTAAAGTTGATAAGACTTTATTGTTTAATCAACTGAAATATGGCTCTAAAGTTTATTTAAACAGTATATTGATTTCACTAAATTTACGTTTGGATGCGTTTATTATTATGTATTTTTTGGATTCAAAAAAATATGGGTATTATTTTGTTGCTGTTGCAATAAGTGAAATTGTAAATTATATACCACAAGCATTGACGGTGGTGATATTGAATCGTGTTTCAAAAAGAAAAACAATCTATGATTTATCTCTTTTTCCTGAAATAGTTGCAATTTTAATTTTTTCCGCTTTGTTAGTAGGTCTTTTCGGATCATTTCTGATACCGGCAATATATGGCAGCGAATACAGTAAAGCCATTATTCCGTTAGTCATATTGGTTATAGGTGCTGTGCCTATGGGGTTGACGACTATTGCATCTTATTATTTACTGGGTATTGATAAAGGCAAAGTTCTTATTTTTCCATCGTTTTTTGCATTAATAGCTACCGTTGTTTTTGATTTGTTATTGATACCGGTTTGGGGAATAACAGGTGCTGCAATAGCATCAAGTATTTCATATTCGATTATGTCAATTATCACATTATTATTTTTATTTAAATACGGGAAAGTAGATAGAGATAAGGTTTTAAAATGTTTGGTTCCCTCGTTTTCAGGAGCATATATATTACTAAAAAATAAAATTAAGGTTTAGATTGATAGCAGGATTATTATATTTGTTTATATTTATTTCAATTTTACCTTTTTTAAGAAGAATTAAAGGGAAATTATTCTATTTCAGACCGGATATTATTTTTTCGTTAGCATTTTTAATTTATGTTGTTCCTGTACCGTTAAACAGATTGTATTTTGATAACTATTATAAATTTGATGATATAATATTATCGGATATTTTGCAAATGCAAATTCTGTTTGTTTTGGGATTTTTTGCAGGATTTCATATTTTTACACCAACTTCCAGGTTAAACCCTCCAAGACCCGTCTTTAATCGAATTTCCAACAAATCGATATCAAAATGGGTCTTATATATTTCATTGATATTTTCGGTAATATTATATTTTATTTATTTACACAAATTGGGAGGAATAGCCTCTTATTTATCTGCAAAACGTTTATTTATATATAAACACAATCAAGGATTAGGGATTTATGGTGTCGGTATATTGATTTTAAAAGCCGTTTGGATACTATTTATTGCAAAATTTTTAATGAATTATTATTCCACTGGGCATAAAAAAAGGATTGATAAGGTTCGACTATTGTGGTTTATTTTATTGAATTTACTCGGGTTGATATTATTTATTGTTTTTAATTTGGCAATTGGTGATAGAAGAGTACTATTGGGTTTGATAGTAAGTTTGGTTGGTATTTTGTATTTGTATAGGTTTGTATCAAATCGCGTAATAGTTGTTATCGGTTTGGTTTTATTGATTTTTTTTCAGGTTTTTTCCAAGCTCAGACATCTTTCAAACAATCCTGGAAAAATGATAGAGTTTGCTAAAAATAAATGGCAAATAGAATGGTTGGATCTAAGTAGTGGTGAATCTGCGGGTCACTATATAGTATTTAATGATATTCTAAAAAACAAAGAAAAGCTTGATAAGATGTATGGTCTTACTTATATAAAAGCTCCTTTAATAATAGTTCCGAAATTTGTTTATCCTGACAGATACCAGGGATTATCTTATTGGTTTGTGAATAAATTTTATCCCGGTACTGCTAAAAGAGGTGGGGGATTTGCCTTTTCTATTGTTGCGGAAGCATATTTGAATTTTGGATTTTTAGGTACTTTTTTTATAGGTCTTATTTTCGGAATTATATTTGCCCGTATATGGATTGTGACGATGTTTAAATATAAAACAGCGCTTTCCCAGACAATATACATGTTATTGCTTTTATTTATAATAACATTACCTAGAGCTGATTTTTCAGCTATTCTAAAAGAGTCTACAATTAGTATTTTTTTACCTTTGGCCGTTATCTTTGTTGTTTCCAAAGCTTTACGTATTGAAGGTAAGGATATGGTTTTATCTGATTCATCTGAATAGTTGTCCTAAAAAAATAAAATATTATGATTAAGATAATTGGATTAGTATTTAAAAATTTATTCAAAATAAAAAAGAAATTATTAATATTTTTCTATCGTCCTTTATTTAAGAAATATGGTAGAAATTTCGTTTTTGATCCGTTTGGAGAGTATTCTTTCAAAACAATTGAAGTGGGAGATGATGTATATATAGGACCCGGAGCATGTTTGATGGCAACAGACAGTCAGATAATTATGGGGAATAAAATCTTATTAGGTCCCAATGTGACTATTATGGGAGGAGATCATAATATTTCTGAGATTGGGAAATATATCTATGACCAAAAAGTTAAATTGCCTGAAAATGACAAACCTGTTATTATTGAGGATGATGTTTGGATAGGTACCGGGGCTATTATTTTAAAAGGAGTAAGAGTGTGTACGGGTAGTGTTATTGCTGCCGGGGCATTGGTTATAAGGGATGTTCCACCGTATTCTATTGTTGGAGGAGTGCCGGCAAAAGTATTAAAAGACCGATTTTCACAGGAAGATTTGATTAAACATAAGAAAAAATTAGGATTGATATAATGTGTGGTATTTCCGGTATATATAATTTTGATAATAAGCCTGTTGATAGTCGATTAATGGTTACGGTTAATGACGCTTTGTTGC
>JALSPW010000116.1 GCA_026985735.1 Saprospiraceae bacterium | reverse complement strand
GTGATAAAACAAAATGATTTTTTGGCAACGCTGCCCCCCACAAGCAATGCCATGGGGCTCTCCCATTATAATTTCTCTCAATTTCATTGCGAGAAATAATAGGGGGATGACTAAACGATCTCAACCAAGGAGAGAACCAAAAGAGTAAATCTCTTTTGGTAGTGAAGGAACCGCTACATCAGTAGCGGAGTAGTGCTTTTGGTAGTGAAGCGCATTGTTTTTAGGAATTGCGGGATGGAGCTACTCCGGTTTCGGAGCGTAGTGGAGAAACAGGAGGCTGGGAGGTAGCTTGGCTAGAAAAGTTTAAAGGTAAAAGTTCAAAGTATAAAGTTCAAAGTTTAAAGTTTGGAAGATAAAAGGCAAAGACATAAACAGAATAAAATAGTGAAGAAATACTAAAAAACAAATAAATATACTTAAATAAATTAGAATAAATATAAATTAGATGTTTTATGTAAAAATAATTAAAATAAATGCCGAAAAATTTGCTTAATTTTAATTTTAATTTTAGCGGTGATATTATTATTTTCTGATTAAAATCATCGTATAATGAAAAAATTAATCATTTTTACAGGAATTATTTTGGGTATTATATTTTTTATCCAATGCGACAAAACTACAGAGATTAAAGACTATCCGAATGATAATTTGGAATCACGTACTGAAAGCGCATTGACAAATGCTGATATTAACAATTCATTAGTGAATAACGAAGGTTCTTCTATGATTATTGGAGATAACGATATGGATTGCCATAGCCAAGGCCTTTACGGTGCTGATTGTATTACAGTTCCTGCATATTCTATCGAAGTGGATATAAACCCTGATTCTGTAGGGATTCCTGCTTCGGTTGTAGGAGATTGTAAAGCAGAAGCTATTTTCGATTTATTATTGTGCTACAATATGGAGCATACAAAACTTTTGTCAGTTGAATTTGATAATTTTTTGTTGCATATAAACGAAAATAGTGATTGTGATAATTTGAGATTATGGCTTGATAATTTGGAGCAATCCGATCCGGAAACATATTCGGAAGTTATGAAAAGTTTATCGAGTTATGTTGCTGCAACAGGTGTTGATAATTTTATGAAAAATATGTTAATAAGTAATGAAATTGATTATGTGGTTGAAACTAAGACATACTTGGTTATGTGTTATGAATGTATTCGGAGTGTTAAATTAATTCCCATATATGATAAAACAGAGGAAGGAATTGGGGATATTATTGGATATATAGAAAAAAGTGTTTATGATTTTGTTGAATGTGGACAAGGGTGTTGTATTGATTATATAAATTATTCATTTAATAAAGAGGGGGAATTGCAAAAATCAAAATATACTTATAGCGTAGGGAATTGTGAACAACTTTCAAGTAATTTAAATAATAGAATAAATGTTGATGTTAATTATAGAGATGGTGGAGATCCTGGGGCCAAATGTGTACAAAGATGCGATTAATCTTATGGTTTGCATGTAAAAATTAATATATTATACTGTTATTGGTATAAAAAGATATGAAATTTTATGTAACTACTCAGGGAAAGTGCTTTTGAGATGAGAAATCGTTTTTCTTGAGTAGTTACAATTTTCTAATTGAAAAATGTAACTATCCGGAAAAAGCTGTTTTTTTAAATAAGTTTAGAAAGGTGGTTACGAATTAAAAATAGACTATTATGAATAAAATATTGGTAATATTGGTAATTGTGTTATTTCCTAATATAATTATTTCACAAATTAATCCAGAAATTAAATTTGATAATTTTGAACCGGAATGGCAAAAAGTTGTGATTGATAGTTCGTCTATTTCGAGTACTTCGGATGGTATGGATTTATTTTATTTTCCGTATTTTTTATTGAATAAAGATTCGGTATTATATTATATTAGTACTTTTGGGAAAAAATATGATGGAGTTTATCTTGAAAAATTTAATAATAGAACAGGAGAAAAAATATGGTCAAACTATTTTATCAATGGTAAAAATAATGATAAAAGCGAATGGCTCTCAAAAGCTTATATTGATAGTGAGTATGTAGAGATATTATGTCATAGAAATAAAGATGAGGACATTTTCTTAAATAATAGGTCTAAATTTTCACATTGGAAATTTAATAAAATATCAGGAGATATTGTTGAACATTTATATACGGATTTTAATGATACATTGTCTCCGACTTTTTTCACTCATTTCGGATCGTTTACTTTTTTGCGTAAAATAAATGATAATAAATTTATGTATGCTACCTATCACTATCGAAATGCACCGGATTCATTTGATTATATCATATATATGATGGATGAAATGGGATATAATCCGGAAAAATACTTAATCAATGGATTGTCGAAGGATAGAGAAGAAGTATATAAGGTATTACTTGATGTTAAGCACCTTGGAAATGATACTTTAATATTTTTTAGAGCAAATCATGATACGGATCCGTATAAATATTTTACTGCTGAAATCAATTTTTATGTGGATTTATTTGATGTGGATATTAATCATTTAAGCACAATAAAAATAGATGGACTTGATTATAAAAGAACAAAATATAGTGAAGTAATATTGAAATATGTGGATAAAGATTTATTTGTGATATCGACTGAAGATGGAGAAAATAGCAGGTGTTATTTTTATGATTTTAAAGGAAATTTATTAAAAAAAATAAATTTACAGTCTGTCGACGGGGCAAGGTTATTTTTGCCACATATATTAAGGTTGAAAGATGGTTCGTTTTTAATTGTTGGTACTACCTATACTACCACGAAAAACAAATACAATTCTCTCGAGTTTTTAAAACTTGATATGAAAAAAGATGAAATAATACCTTTAAAAAAATTAAAAATCAAAGAAGTTAATCAATATTTAGACATTCGTAATTTTATTGAACTTGATAATGAGAATATTGTGGTTCAAGGAATACACCGTTATAATGTCTATGATTCGGGTGGATATTTTAAAAAATCAACAGGTTACTGGCAAGATATAATTTGTTTTGATGCTGCATCTCTTGGGCTTAAAACATCTACGACAGATATGGTTAAACTATCAAACAAAATAAAGCTATATCCCAATCCCGCTAACAGTGTATTGAATATAGAACTCAAAGATAAAATTTTCGGTAAAGCGGAAATAAAAAATATACTGGGACAAAAGGTACTATCTCAGGCGATATCGGGAGAAAGAACGGAGGAAGTGGATATTTCCGGATTATTGCCGGGAATGTATTTTGTCAGTATTTTGAATGATAAAGGAATAGTTTGCGGTACAGCTAAGTTTTTGAAAGAGTGATGAAGTTTTAAAGTTCAAAGGATAAAGTTCAAAGTATAAAGTTCAAAGTTTAAAGTTCAAAGTTTAAAGTTTGGAAGACAAAAGACAAAAGTAAAAAGATAAAAGGGATTAATGGTGAATTATGAATGGTGAATGGAGAATGGAGAATGGAGAATTGAAAATTGAAAATTGAAAATTAAAAAAGCATAAGATAAAAGGAATAAATAGAGAATTAAGAATTACAAATTACGTATTGT
>JALSPW010000115.1 GCA_026985735.1 Saprospiraceae bacterium | reverse complement strand
CGGTATATATCTTATGGGACATCCTCTTGATGAATACGAATATGAGATTGACAATTTCACTAATTGTAAGCTAGAGGAAGTAAAATTGATGAAAGAGCGTAAAATCAAAGTAGCCGGAATTGTTACCGAAGAAAGAAGGGGTGTAAATCAAAGAAATATAGAGTATGGAAGATTTACTTTGCAGGATTATGACGGGACACTGGAATTTTCTCTTAATAATGAAAACTATAAGAAATTTGGAAATTTAATGACAAAGGGACAGGTAGTATATGTAGAAGGTATTTATAGAAAAAACTATAATTCGGATAATTATTACTTCAAAGTTCTTAATATAAAATTATTGGATAGTGTAGGTAAAGAGTTGACGAGATCTATTACTTTATACCTGCCATCTTATAAAATAACTGAAGATTTTATTAAATCCTTTCAAAATTTTATTAAACAAAATAAAGGTACTCATAAATTGAAAATTGTATTGCTTGATGATTTAGGAGAATTCAAACTTAATACTTTTTCGAAAAAAATAAAACTAAATGTGACTAATTCATTTGTCCGGGAATTAAAAAAATACGGTATTAATTTTAAAATTAATTAGTGTCTGTCTATAAAATACTTAAATTTTTAAAAACAAAGATTTTATAGACAGACACTAATCCGGCACTTATTATTTGCCACCTCCGCATTTACCTGCACCACATTTTCCTTCACTTTTCTTTTCCTTTGCTTTTGAACCGTCACCACATTTGCCACCACCACATTTTCCGTCACCACATTTGTTAAATGCTTTTGATTCTTCCGCTGTAATAAAACCATCATGATTTTTATCCAATTTATTGAATACCATTGTGTGTCCTTTTGCAAATTCTTCTTTGGATACGTAATCGTCGCCATTGGTATTGAATTTATCAAACATACCACATTCGTCGCTTGAGAGTTTGCCATCGTGATTTTTATCTTTGTTTGGAAATTCTTCCGTTGCACTTGCAGAAAATTCTTTTAGTGATACTTTTCCATCTCCGTTAGTATCGGCATCCATAATACTATGTTTTTTGGATTCGGATTTGCCATCACCGCATTTACCGGCACCACATTTGCCTTCGCCGCATTTACCGGCACCACACTTACTTTTTTTGTTTGATGACTTAACAGCCTTAGAGCTTCCACCGCATTTTGCGATATTATTTATGTCAAACGATTTAGCTGAAGTATTTCTATCCGGATTTACTGTTTTGCTAATTGTTATTCCTTTGTTTGCAGTTAGATTTTCTGCCGTTTTAAAGCTGTACATTAATATTACACTAACTAATAGTAAGCTGAAGAATAATACTGATTTTTTTAAAAATTTTGAATTCATGTTTTTAATTTTTTTTAAATTAATTAATAAATATTGTATGATAAAATTGCATTTGCTCAAGTAAAGTATTTTAAAACTAAATTATTTGAGTAACTTATATGCTTAACTCTTTTTTGAAATTAAATGTTGTATACTGTATTTTCCGGGGCCATAAACAAATAAAGTGAATAGCATGATTATATAATACAAAGGTATTTCAAATCCATTTTCACCCGCATCAAAATGAGAGAATCCGTGCACTGTCGCAATGGCTACAATCATAACAATTATCAAGGGGATTGATATTATCCTGACGGCAAAACCGAAAAATAATAAAACGAACCCCAATGTTTCCGTTAATGTTGCCAAATATGCATTTAGTGTCGGAAAAGGCATTCCCATTCCTTCAAACCATTGGGCTATAGCTCCGATATCTTCCCATTTCATCATTGCCGGTTTGTAAAAGCCATAAGCTAAAACAAGTCGCATTAACAATAAGGGGAGATCCTTTAAATTTGATAATTTTTCTTTCATGGTGCTACATACACCAATTAGTTTACATTTCATTTTAATATTTTTTGTTTGAAAATTTTTTGTTCATAAGTTTAGTCGTCGAAATGTTCAAATCCTTACATTAAAATTATTAAAAAATCAAGTATTTTATAGACATATACTAAATACTTGCTTCCATTTTAGTTAACAGTTCAATTGCCCGGTTATAAATATCTTGCATATTTTTATCCGGATTGGCGGCATAAAGTGCGATTTCACTTGTTTCCAGAATCTTTATAAAATCCTCAATATATTCTTGTGAAACCTTGAGGTACTGAAGTTTGGAGCTGACATTTTCTTTTGATAATTCAATTGTAGGGATATTTAGCTTATCCGCTACATATTTGAGAAGTGCATCGGATATTTCTTTATAAAATGCCGAGATTTTATTTTCATTCATATACTTTTTTGCAACTTTGAGTCTGTTGAGAGCGATTTTTGCCGCTTTTTTTCTTTTCAACTGAACCGGATCTATCTTACTTTGTTTTATGAGGTATCTTTTATAAAAATACATTACAATTATTGACAAGAGTAGAAATCCCAATATCGACCAAAATACAAATGATCCAAAAAACGGAGCTTTCTTTTTTGTTAAAGATGTATTCGGCATCAATGGTCTTAATTTATATTTTTCGATAATCGTCTTGGAATCTTGATTGTTTTTGCCTTTGGTTATAGTGATGCTTAATGGATTGGAATATATGGTAGTATATTTTGCACTATCCGAATCGAAATATGTATAAGGTATTTTGATAGTATATTTACCTGGTTTAAGAGGTACGATTAGGTATTCAAATATTTTTTTGCTTTGAAGTATTTTATTTTGGATATAATTATTTTGAGATATAATTTTAGGATCATAAATTTCAAAATCCTTTAAATATTCGTTTATTTTTGGTGCTTCAATATAAGATGAAGGCACGGTACCTGTTATTTGTAATTTTAAAGAAAAAGCATCGTCAGTAGATACATGTTTTTTATTGATTTTCGCATGAATTTTGAATTTTCCCGTGTTACCGCTAAAATTGCTTGGAGTATTATCGGGTAGAGGAAGTACTTTGATAGATTTAGTGTTTGTATGAATTTTTATTGATTTATATGAATTGTAAAAAAAACTCCTCCTGTGGTTATCCGGTATTTTTATATCTATATATGCCGGTGGTATATTAAAACTACCTGATTCTTTTGGAAAGATTACAAATTCTTTGATTGTAAAATAGGTATATTCCTTATTTCCGATTATTTTTCTTTGTTTTCTTTGGTCATTATTTATTTTATAAGCTTCTGCCCAGGGAAAATCGGGTTTCGATTCAAAATTATAGTCTAAAATATTTTTGTTTGTATAGAGATTATATTTTATATATAACGCTTGTCCTGTATATACGCTGGAATCACTGATTTCCATATTGGCAAATATATCCGTGTCCGGTTTGGATGATGGAAGTTTGTTTTTATCTAATACTTTTATTGTTACCGGTTTTGTTTTGTATATTTTGTTTCTAATGGTAATTTTGACTGGTGGTATAGTGAAAATTCCGGGTTTTATTGCCAACAAAGTATAAGAAATTGTGCTTTTGGAGAACTGGGCACCATTGATATTTTCGGAAGAATGATAAGTATTGGGTCCGGAAATTACTTTAAATCCGGTAAATTTAGGTGGTGTAAAATTATTGAAATCACTGTTTTCAAGTACAAATTCTACCTCAACATAACTGCCTGCTAAAATTTCCTGAGCGTCTGTCAAAGCATAAAATTTGACTTGAGCCAATGAATCTGAAGTGGATAATAAAAATAATAATATAAGAAAAGTAATATGTCTTAGATTAAGATTTTTTGTATGTAAAAATAATTTAGCCATATTCTTTTTCGATTACTTTTTTATTCCCTTTCCGGTATATTTTATTGATAATAACACTTTATACGTTATAACTTTCTTGTTTTTATTTTATTTTTTTTATCCTTCTTTTCCGGTGTTTTTTTCTTTTTTCTATAAAAAGGTTGATCTTCATAACCGGGAAAAGAAAATGACGATTGATTATCTTTCAATTCCGGTATTATTTTTTTACCTTCAGGATTTGGCAGTACTATTATTTCAAGAGGAGCGGTTTCCAGAGTATCTTGCTCGCGATAGAGATATGCCGGTTCGATATATAGAGTGCCTTCGTGATTTGGCTCTAAGTAATATGTATAGCTTGATTTTTGTGTAGTTTGACCGTTTACCATTGAAAACATTGAGCTGGTATTAGGTCCGCTAATGATATTAAAATCATTAAATTGCGGTGCTATAAAATCCCCGTTTGTATTGATAATATCATATTGTACTATCAAATAATTACCGGCTAAAACCGTATCATTGCTTACTTCGACCTCAAATTTTTCTTCCTGAGCGGAAACCATAGCTGTCCAAAGGAAAACCATTAATAAAATCATTGTTTGTTTCATATTATTCTATTTTTTAATATATAAATTTTACCAATCTTTATCTCTTTTCTTACTTTGACTACGCATTCTGATCTTTTTTTGCAGTTTATTATCTTCTTTTTCTATTGCTCTTAGTAATTTTAGTACTTCAGATTTAGTCATTTTCAGGCTATCAGGCATATTTTGTAACGAATCTTTTGCTGTTTGCTGTTGCATATTGTTCTTTAAAGAATCTTGCTTGTTTTGATTTTTCTGTTGCTGTTGTTTATCTTTATTTTCTTTATTATTTTTCTTATCATTCTTATCATTCTTATCATTCTTATCATTCTTATCATTCTTATCTTTATTTTTATCTTGTTTTTGTTTTTCTTGTTGTTGATTATTCTTTTTATTTTGTTGTTGTTGTTGTTCTTGTTGTTGTTGTTTGACGATTTGTTTTACTATAGCGAGATTTTTTCTTGTGTCTTGATCTGAAGGATTAAGTCTTAAAGCTTGTTTAAAATTTTCAAGACTTTTATTATATTTTTTCAGTTGGAAATAGCTATTTCCCAGATTGTGATATATTTTGCTTTTAGTTAAGCTATCCGAAGTTGCTTTCAATGCTTTTTCGTAGGCTTCGGCAGCTTCTTCATATCTTTTCTGATTGTATAAAGAATTCCCAAGATTATAGTTAGCTTTTAATTCATTTTCTTTTTCCAGTGCTTTTTTGTATTCTATTTCAGCTTCATCATATTTTTCATTTGAATACAATTTATCTGCTTCCAATCTTAATTTATGTCCGGATTGTGCTGTGAGATTGAAAGATAGAAGCATGAAAATTATGAGGATAAGCGGCTTAGAAATATTTTTCATTTTTATTTTTGAATCTGTTACAACAAAAGTAAGAATAAATAAAATAATGGCTATGAATAGGAAGTATTGGAAAAAACTGTCATAGTGTTTAAATGATCTTTGTTCTACCATTCTTTTTTCAATTTTTTCCAATTGTGCCGCTATATTGTCTATAATATTATCACCTTGCAATATGGAATAGTATTTACCACCTCCGGCATCAGCCAGATCACTGAGTAGTTTTTCGTTTAAAATAGATTTGATATAATTTCCGTTGTTATCTTTTTTGTATTGTTCTATTCCTGCTCTGTTTTTATAAGGGATAAAAGCACCTTTGGGTGTACCAACTCCTATTGTGAAAATAAAGAGTCCGTTTTTATGGGCTTCTTTGGCTTTGCTGATAGCATTTCCGTCGTGGTCTTCACCGTCACTAATGATGACCATTGCTCTTTGATGTTTTTCTTTTTGATCAAATCCTTTTTCTGCTATATTTATAGCTTCTTCTATTGCGGTGCCTTGATTTTCTATTAAATCGGGTGTAGCGGTTTTTACAAACAATTGTGCTGTGGCATAATCTGTAGTTAAAGGCATTTTCATAAATGCATCACCGGCAAAAAATATCAAGCCGATTCTGTTACCTTTTAGTTTGGTTATTAGTTTTTCAATTATTTTTTTTGCTTTTTCAAGTCTGCTTGGAGATATATCCTGTCCCATCATACTTCTGGATATATCCAATGCTATAAAGATATCACTACTTTGGACTTTTACTTTTTCCATTTTGTTAGCCCATTGGGGATTTGCCAAAGCGATAATGGAAAAAACAAAAGTACCGGTAATTAAAATATTTCTTATCCAATGTGATTGTGGTCGAAACCGGGGAACTATTTTATTAAACAATTCCTTATCCATTAATTTGTTTCTTTGTTTTTGTCTTGATTTTTCAGCATAGATAATCACTAACAGCAAGGGGATTAGTGCTATCAATAAATATAGATATTCGCTATTTTCAAATCTAAACATAAATTATTTCATTTAGGGTTTTATTAACAACACTGATTTTTTCATAAAAAATATTAACAACAATAGTATCAAAGCGGGAATTAGGAAGATTCTAAATTCTTCACTATATCTTTTAAAAACTTTTACTTCAATTTTTGTTTTTTCCAATTTGTCAATATAATCATATATTTTTTCCAATTCCTCTTTATTTTTTGCTCTGAAATACATACCACCTGTTTCATTTGCTATTTTTGTTAACAATTTTTCATCTATAACAACTCTCGTATTTCTTAAATGTGTATTTCCAAATATATCTTGAACCGGCATTTTTGTTATACCGTTGGTTCCAATTCCAATGGTATAGACCTTGATTTTGAATCTTTTTGCCATTTCCATAGAAGTTTCCGGAGAGATATATCCGGCATTATTTTCTCCATCTGTTAAAAGTATTATTATCTTGCTTTTTGATTTTGAATTTTTCAATCTGTTTACTGCTGCGGCAAGTCCGTTTCCGATAGCAGTACCATCCTTCAATATTCCTGTTTGTATTTGGTCGATGAATTTGTTTAAGATCTCATGATCCGTTGTAATAGGAGAAAAAGTAAATGCTTCTCCTGAAAAGATTACCAATCCTATTCTGTCATAAGGACGGTTGGCAATAAAATCCTTTGCTACTTTTTTACTTACTTCGAGTCTGTTGGGTTTGAAATCCATTGCAAGCATACTCGGTGAAATATCCATCACAAGCATAATGTCAATACCTTCTGCATTGACAGATTGCTGTTTGAGTGTAAGTCGCGGTCTTGCCAATGCTAAAATAAATAAAGCTAGGACAGTTAATTTTAAATATGGCATTGTGTAATATAACAATACTTTCCAGTTGCTTTTTATATTTTCCAATCCATTTAAAGATGGGAATGGTATATAAGTTTCTCTTTTTCTGTATCCCGTCCTTTGCCACCACCATATCATTGGTACGATAGCCAATAAAAGCAATAACCAAGGGTGTACGAATTCTATATTTTTAATATTATCTATCATCGCTTTTAATTTCTTCCTGTTTGGTTTTTAATACAAAATTTATTGTATCATTCAAAAACTTCTCATGAATATCGCTTTCGGGTTTTGCTTTAGCAAATTTTACCATATCCGCTATTTGCAAAATATTTTTTATTGTTTCGATATCATGTTTGTCCATATTGATTTTATAAAGTGAATTTACAATCTCACCGGTAGTTTGTTCCAAAGCTCTGATTTTGTATCTGTTTTCCAAATATTCTCTCAAGATATAAGTCAATTGTGATTGAAACGCTTTAAACCTGCCTTGTTTCCATATTTCTTCTTCTTTTAGCTTTTGCAATTTTTTCAATGCAATAACATGAGCTGGCAATACTTTTTTAATCGTCTTTTTGAGTTGTACTCTTGATTTTTTATTTACAAATAATTTTGGCAAAAAGATAAGAGCTAAGACGATAAAAACAAGAGCCAATGCAATAATATATATCCACAAATAATCTTTCCAACTCTTTTCTTCCTTTATGATATCTTTTATTGGAGCAATGGCTTTTAAAGTATCTTTTGGATTTAGTCCGGCGTAAACCGATATTTCGGGATAAAATCTAAGGTTATGGGGATAGATAGTGTCATTATCGGTTATGATAACAGGTAAAACAATGAATTGACCGGTATCCCATATTTTCAGTTTAATTGTATTGGATTTTGAACTACCGGGTTTTAATGTATTCCTATTTCCTTTCCAATTTCCGTAATCCGAAATTTCATAATCTGTTTTTTGCTTGACATCAGGTGATAAGTCCTTATGTATACTATTATTTATAGTATCTATTTTTGGTAAATAGATTTTAGCAGCTTCATTAATATTTAATACTTGTACTTGAAAAGAATCGACCTTACCTTGTCCTTTGATTGATATATTGACAGGAATATCCAATCCTATAAGAGTGGTGTCGATATTTGTTCTCAATGAAATATTATTTTGTCCTAAGCCTGCTATCGCAGTAGAAAATACTAAGAGTAATATTATATGTGTTCTTATTCTTTTCATTAATTTCATGTTGCCCTTCTTTTAAAAAATTTGTGTAAAGCAAGAGAATAATCATCTTTGACCCGGATATCTATTGTGTCCAGTCCCAATTTATTAAAATTGTTCTTAAAATATTTAAAATTTTCAGCATACCATTTTTCATATTTTTGCTTTATATTTTGAGAAGAAGTATCTATAATCATAGTATTTTCCGATTCTGAATCCATAACTTTTATCAGACCAATCGACGGTAATTTGTATTCCGCTTGGTCAAAAATATGAATTCCGATTACATCGTGCTTTTTCCCTGCTATTCTTAAAGGAGTTTCATAACCCGTAGTTAAGAAATCCGACAAAATAAATACGATACTTCTTTTTTTATTGACATTATTAAGGTATTTAATGGCCTGGCTTATATTCGTTCCCTTGCTTTGAGGTTCGAAATATATTATCTCCCTGATGATTCTCAAAATATGTTTTTTGCCTTTTCTCGGGGTTATGAATTTTTCTATTTTATCCGAAAAGAGTATAGCTCCTACTTTGTCGTTATTTGTGATAGCGGAAAAAGCCAAGACGGCACTAATTTCAGCAGCGATATCACTTTTTAATTTTGATTTGGTACCAAAATATGTAGATTTACTAATGTCTATCAATAGCATAACCGTCAGCTCCCTTTCTTCTTCAAAAACTTTGATATGGGGTTCATTGGTCCTTGCGGTCACATTCCAATCGATATTTTTAACTTCATCACCGTATTTGTAAGCCCTAACTTCAGCAAAAGACATGCCCATTCCCTTGAATGCGCTATGATATTCCCCACTGAAGATGTTTTTGCTTAATCCCCTGGTTTTTATTTCTATTTTTCTTATACGTTTTATTATTTCACTGGCGTCCATCTTACAATTTTATTATTTTTTGCAAAATACTTCTTCGTTTAATATCTTTTTGAATTTCCGAATAAGGTAAAATAATTTTATAAATTCCGAAAATACTGCTAAAATCAGTACTAAAGACTATACCTGATTTATTTATTGTTACACATTTGAAATTTTCCGGTTTCAAATAGTTTCTGATCATAGCGGATTTATAATCATGCAAATTTTTTATATATTCTTTTAAAAATTGTTTTGAGTAAAACTCAAAGTTAAAATCTGATGAAAATTGTTTTTGAATTTGTATTTTTTTTCCTGTTTTTAATGATAAAACAACTGGTAAACATTTGGTTTTATCTGAATAACTCTTCTGAATAATAAAATTGCCGCTGAATATGTCATTTGAATAATAATCTATATCAAACCAACCGTTTACCTGCAATATTAATCTATTATCATAATCATAGTTGTCATAAAATATTTTTTCCATTTCTTCCTCAAGCGAATCAACAATTTGGTTCAATTCCTTATTAAAAGAGTTATTGAGTTTTTTGTTTTCAAAAACAGGATAGCTTATTATTAAACTGTATCTATTATTAATATATGTTTTATAAGCCAATTTTAATTCATTGGTCTTTCTTAGTTTTGACTTAAATTTTGTACCCGTTTTGCTTATAACAGTTGCTTCAATATTTTTGTTACGGTCTATGTTGCAAATAAGTTTTTTTATTTTATTGTTTTTAAAATCTACTGTAAAGGTATCGCATTGCGGATCATCGCATTGAATGTTGTTTTTTAAATATGATTTTTGATTTATGTTAATAAAATTACCATTAAGACGTTTGTTGAAATCTCCGGAAAGAATAATTTCAAAATCATCATTTAATATTTTGCCCCTGTAAATTTGTGCGATGATAGTTTTTGCTTTTAATTGTTCTTTTTGTTTATAAAATTGTATGGCAAAAGATTTGTTTCCTGCAATATTTCTCCATTTAGCTTTATAATCGTTCAAGTCTATTAGCCACATACCGATGGTCTCATTTTGACGGTCCGTTTCATCGAGAATCAATTTCCCTTTTACGAGACCACCTTCGAGTATAATTCTTTCTTGACTTGAAGGATAATAACATATTCCCTTCCATTCATCATTATTGTTAACAAGGTATAGTCTGATTTCGATGCCCCCGTCTTTGTACCCTGTCAGATTAATAATTTTAATACCTGAAACGGAAGAAGGGAATAATTTTATAACCTCCTTTTGAATTTCATCGTTTTGAGCATTTGATGCAAATGAGAAAATAAAAAACATTAATATGTTGATATTTTTTATCACGGAACTTCAATTTTATTGACAATTTTATTTATGATATCTTCTTGTGTGATATTTTCCGCTTCAGCTTCATAAGTCAATCCGATTCGGTGTCGCATTACATCGGTGACTACATTTCTTACATCCTCGGGGATGACAAACCCCCTTCGATTTATAAATGCGTAAGCTTTGGAAACGATGGCAAGTGCTATACTGGCTCTTGGAGACGCTCCATAACTTATCAGAGGCTGAAGCTCATTGAGATTGTAACCTTCCGGTTGCCTCGTTGCAAATACGATGTCCAGAATATAATTTATTATTTTTTCATCAATATATATTTTCTTAACTGTTTCTCTTGCTTTTAGAATTGTTTCGGCATCGACTACCGGATCTATTTTTATTTTTGTCTCTCCGGAAAGACTTTTTTTGATTATATCCCTCTCTTCATTTTTTTCTGGATAATCGATTTTTACTTTGAGCATAAATCTATCTACTTGAGCTTCCGGTAAGGGATAAGTACCTTCCTGTTCTATTGGGTTTTGTGTTGCCATTACCAAAAAGGGTTTATCCAATTTGAAAGTTTCTTTGCCGATGGTAACCTGTCTTTCCTGCATAGCTTCCAAGAGTGCCGATTGGACTTTAGCCGGTGCACGATTGATCTCGTCAGCCAATATAAAATTTGAAAAAATAGGTCCTTTGCTAACAAAGAAATCCAATTTTGCAGGATTGTAAATCATTGTACCTACTACATCGGAAGGTAGCAAATCAGGAGTAAATTGTATCCTTTTATATCTTACATCGATAGCTGAAGCCAAAGTTTTTATAGCAAGAGTTTTTGCCAATCCCGGTAATCCTTCCAAGAGAATATGTCCATCTGCCAAAAGACCGAGTAAAAGTCTCTGCATCATATATTTTTGCCCTACGATAACTTTGGAAGTTGCTATATTAATGTCTTCAACAAAAGCACTTTCCAGACTTGCTTGTTGGTTCAATGCTTGAATATCAATATTGTATTCCATAATCTTTATGTTTTTTTAAATGTTTAATGATTTATGTAATGACTGTACGAAAACAGGTAATTTCAAATATGCAGTGTTTTAGTACGAGCACTAATTTTTTTTAAAGGACAAGATATAATCGTAAAAATTTACGGTTTTATTTTATCAAATAATTAAATCTTTTTATAAAAACCATTGAAATATAAATAAATGTATCAAATAGCCATTAAAAATGAGATGTATTTTTAACAATACATTAACAGTAGGTTCTTTTAAATAATAAAAATAAATTATAATACATTTCTATTTTTTTCTCGCAAAATAGATATCTGCTTCAATCATTACACCGTTTTCATAATAATGATGAACAAAATATATATTTCCATTATTATCTAATGTGCATTCGCCTGCAAATTGTGAAATAATAAGCTCCGGTTCACTCCAGAAACCATTCTCTTTTACGGATCTGAATATTGCAGGTGTTCCCTGATAGGTTCTCGTAAACCATAGTTCATTGCCGTCCTGTGTTATAAATGGATATCCATCCGATTTTTTACTGTTTACCGGTACAATATTTATTGGGTCGGACCACGAATCATCATCTCTGTTTGTTACCCAAATATCATATGAACCAAGCCCACCTTCTCTATCGGAATGAAAATATAAATCGTTACCAAACAGATGAACTTCTCCTATTTTGATTTCTTTCATTAATCTGTCACCAACGTAAGTCCAGTTTGTCCATTTGTCTCCGGTCCATGTTGCGGTAAACATATTTACTCCGGTGAAACCTTCTCTTACCGAAGCGAACCACATTTCATTTCCCTGAATGTCGACTGCACCATCTAATGCTAGTTTTCCCGGCTCTTGAAGCCAAATCCGTTCTGCTCTGCTCCATACGTCATTTATTTTATGAGATACCCAAATGCCTGTAACACTATCCAATAATTGTTTTTCTACAGGAACTCTTATATCGGGTGTAAAGAAAAAATATAAGGTATTGCCGTCAGGTAAAACAAATGGAGAATCCTCTGCTCCGGCAGTATTGACTCCTGAACCCAAAGGAACCGGATTTTCATATTGATTTGAATGTAAAACAGGTGGATATTGATCAGTTTCAGGTTTACGTTTGGAAATATCTGAAGGTAGTTTATCCAAACGATTAATATCCGGATAATTTTCTTCGGGTTCTGTCTCTTTACTACAAGAAAAATAGATGACAGGAAGAAAAGCTAAAAAAATTACCAAAAGCTTATTAAAACATTTTAAACGAAATGATGAATTGTTTTTCATGATTTTATCCTCTCATTTTTTTATTATAAAAGTATTGTTAATATTTTATTATTGTCTATAACTTTAGTCCATAAAGTTACTATAAAATATTGAAACTTAAAAGAAAATCGTTGAAATTTTGAAAAAAATCATGAAAAATGACCTGATGTGAATTAAAGATACCCCAAATTCACATCGGTCAGTTGTTTTGAATTTACAATTCACTACTAAATCCTTTTCCCTTTTCGCTTTTGTTTTATCACTATTTTTGCTTTGCTACGCTACAAAAATACCGTCAAAACAACCGGGAAATGATTTTATGGATAGATATTAGTTATACTACTTCCACTATCTTTTCAACGCTTTGCCATACTCCGTGTTTGGTACAATATGCTAAAGCTGACAATTTCATTTTTTTCTTAGGAACTACGGAAAAATACACTTCCAATTGTTCCGATTGATTTCCCAATGTACCTGCAGGTACGTGAGCTTCAGCCAGTAATCGTTCTCCATCATATAGCTCGACTTTATCAATATAATGATCAAAATCATCCGGATGGGAATATTCTTTGCCGACTTGAACTTTTACTATTGATTTTTTACCTTTTTCCATTTTATCATCACAATAAATAAATGGTGAATGTCTGTCGATATAATCTTTTTTTGCTTCTTTGTCGATTGTGCTGATATCGACGTAATTATTAATTTTCATATTTATAAATGTTTTAGTTTAAAAAATACTGTTTTGTTAATGTAACAATTCAGGTAGAATCATTTTGACAGAATAAAATCTTTCTATTTAAAAATGCAATCGACCTTAATAGTTATCCGGTATTTGTCCATAAAGTGTTTGATTTTATAGACAGGTGTTATTTATTATTTTTATTATTTCTTCCGGAATATTTTGATTTTGAATTTCTGTTTTTATTATTTTTCTGATATTTTTTTTGTTTTCCCTTGTCTTGAATTTGGTTTTTTGATTTAGAGATATTTTTATTTCTTCTGTTTCTGGATCTGTTTTTTTTCTTTTTCTTTTCTTCGGGAAGTTCTATTTGCCCGGTTACATCTTCAAAGTCCATATCATCTCCCGTATCTTCATTCAAAAATAGCATAGCTCCAAGTTCATCAGGGAATTCTCCTTTTTTATTTAATTCCAAGATTTCTGCAGCTCTTTCTTTTGTTAATGCATATATTTTTATCCTGTCATTTTCTTGTTTTACCGAATAATAAATAATTCCTTTAAATATATCAAGTTTGACGAGATAAGCCTGATAGTGTTTTAGTTTTAGAACATCTGCTTTTTTAGGGAAATCTTCCAGTGCTTCCAAATAA
>JALSPW010000114.1 GCA_026985735.1 Saprospiraceae bacterium | reverse complement strand
GGCTCAGGTCTTGATGCTCTCTGCTCATAATATGTTGAATCCTCAAAACGGTTCACCTATTTCATTGCCTTCTCAGGATATGGTGCTTGGGTTGTATTATTTGACAAAAACCAGGAAATCTACTGATGAAGATAAAATTAAAGGCGAGGGATTGACATTTTATTCAAGTGAAGAAGCTATGATTGCATATAATGAAGGCAAGGTAGATTTACATGCTTTGGTCAAATTGAGAGTATTTGAAGAAAATGAAGAAGGAAAATTAAAATCTAAAATAGTAGAAACCACTCTCGGTAGAATTATATTTAATGAGAAAATTCCTGATGGTATTCAATATGTTAATCAATTATTGACAAAGAAAAATATTAAAGGTATAATAGCCAATATTATTAAAAAAAGAAATATGGCTATTGCTGCCGATTTCCTTGATAGTATCAAAGAAATGGGATATTTCTGGGCATATAAAGGTGGCCTTTCTTTTAACTTGGGAGATTTGATTACTCCTTCGATAAAAGAACAAACTTTGGTAGATGCTCAGGAAGAAGTGGATGAAGTTTGGGCTAATTACAATATGGGTTTGATTACAAATAATGAAAGATACAATCAGATTATTGATAAATGGATGTATGCGGATAACAGCATCACCCAAAATCTTTTGAAAGAACTTTCTGAACATAAAGCGGGATTCAATTCTGTTTATATGATGCTGGATTCCGGAGCCAGGGGTTCAAAACAACAAATCAAACAGTTGGCCGGTTTGAGAGGTTTGATGGCTAAACCTAGAAAATCCGGGGATACCGGCGGTGCTATTATTGAAAATCCTATTTTGGCTAACTTTATAGATGGACTTTCCGTTTTAGAGTATTTTATTTCTACTCACGGTGCTCGTAAAGGACTTGCTGATACAGCTTTGAAAACTGCAGATGCAGGATATCTTACCAGAAGGTTGGTTGATGTAGCACAGGATGTTGTTGTCAAAGAGAATGATTGTAATACATTAAGAGGGATTAAAGTAGAAGCGCTATATGAAAATGATAATTTGATAGAATCATTATCCAAAAGAATTGAAGGCAGATATATATTAAATGATATTATGCACCCTGTAACTGGAGAATTGATACTTGAAGCAGGAGGGTATATTACTTCTAAACTTGCGACTTATATTGAAGAAGAAGGAATTGAGAGTGTTACTATCAGATCCGTCTTGACTTGTGAGTCAAAATTAGGGGTTTGTAAAAAGTGTTATGGTAAAAACCTTGCTACCGGTAGAATTTCGGAAGTTGGAGATTCAGTCGGTATTATTGCGGCTCAGTCAATTGGCGAACCGGGAACTCAGCTTACACTTCGTACTTTCCACGTTGGAGGTATCGCATCGGTATCAAAAACAGAATCATCTATTATTTCAAAATTTGATGGAGTAATAAAACTGGATAATGTTAAAGTTGTTGTTAAAGAAAGTAACGACAATCAAAATAATATTGTGATTTCCAGGTCAGGTGAATTGGAAATAGTCGATCCCGAAACAAAAAGAATATTTACAACAAAATATATTCCTTATGGTTCTATATTACATGTAAAAGATGGTGATAAAGTTGAAAAAGGTAAAGTATTATGTGAATGGGATCCTTTCAATGCTACTATAGTTAGTGAATTTGACGGTATTGTGGAATATATTGATATTATTGAAGGGGTTACATACAGACCTGAGAGAGATGACCAAACAGGTCATATCGAAAAGGTTATTATAGAATCGAAAGATAAAAGAAAAATTCCTACTATTCGAATTATTAATTCTATGGGAGAGGAATTGAAAATTTATAACTTACCGGTAAGATCATATATTTCAGTTGAAAACGGAGATGAGATAAAAGCCGGTACACTAATTGCTAAAATCCCACGAAAACTTGGACAAATTCAGGATATTACCGGAGGTTTGCCAAGGGTTACCGAATTGTTTGAGGCCAGGAACCCTTCAAATCCTGCTATTATTAGTGAAATTGACGGTATTGTATCTTTTGGTAAAATAAAGAGAGGAAAAAGAGAAATAAAAGTCGTAGATGAGAAAACAGGACAAAAGAGTAAATATCTGATTGGCTTGTCTAAACATATTTTGGTACAGGATGGTGACTTTATCAGAGCAGGTACGCCATTGTGTGATGGACCTATTACCCCTACTGATATTTTGAATATAAAGGGACAATATGAGGTACAAAAATATCTCCTTAACGGCGTTCAGGAAGTCTATAGATCTCAAGGTATTGATATCAATGATAAACATATTGAAACAATTGTTAGACAAATGATGCGTCATGTGGAGATTATTGATGCGGGGGATACTAATTTCCTTGAAAAAGAGACAGTGGAGAAGCTTGTGTTTCTTGAAAAAAACGAATGGATCTATGATAAAAAAGTGATAACGGATATTGGAGGTAGTACAAGTTATAAAAAAGGTCAAATTGTTTCTGACCGTGAAATTAGGGAAGAAAATTCATTTTTGAAAAGAAATGATAAAAAGCAATTGAAATATAGGGATGCTATTCCTGCTACAAGCAGACCTGTTTTGCTCGGTATCACAAAAGCTTCATTGAATACATATAGCTGGATATCAGCAGCTTCATTCCAGGAAACAACCAAAGTACTGAGCGAAGCCGCTTTTGGTGCTAAAAAGGATAATCTTATAGGGCTTAAAGAAAATGTGATTGTTGGTAAGAAAATTCCTGCAGGTACCGGAATGCGAAAGTATGATAATTTGTTTGTTTATCCTAAAGAAGAAATAGAAAAGGAAGATCAAGATATGGAATTGGATAAAGAAGTGAGTATGTAAGTAGATACAGAAGTGAGTGTGAGTGTATTATATAAATGCCTCTTAGAAAAATCCGTAAGTTATCTAAGAGGCATTGTTTTTAGCTGCTATTGTATCTTTAAGAATTTCTTCACAATGACTTCATTTTTTCCGTATATTATTATATTGTATATGCCTGGAAATAAGTTACTCACCATTATTTTTGATTTAAATGGAATTTCAATTTCCTTTATACCGGTAGTGGAATAAATTACTGCTTTATTGAAAATTTTACCGTTAGTATTTATAAATATATAATCATTAACCGGATTAGGATATACAACGATATTGTCTTCTTCTTGTTCAAAGGTACTTGTTGTTTTTTCGATATCGGAAGCATATCTCGGCATTATCTGATATCCATCCGTGTAAGGTTTTGAAGGATCATATTGTCCTCCTATTCCTGTTAGATTGAATGAATAGTCAGGAGCAGTCATTGTTGATAAATCAATATCATTATCAATTCTCATGGTAAAATCATTGTTGCCATTTGTTATAGTTACATTAAAACTACTTCCGTCACCTTTCCACTCCTCAGGTTTTTTAATACTACAATTTTTTATGGTCACTAATTGAGATTCAGTGTTTTCATCAAGTTTGGTAACTGTATAGGGCGGATATTGAGAAGATTCTTCGCTGATTACTACTATAGTGTCAGGAATGATTTGTAGCAAACCATTGTATTGATCAATTTGTCCTTTAATACTGATATAATAGCCTTCAACTACTGTGAATCCTTTATTTCCCGTTTTTAAAAATACGCTTATGCCATCTTTCAGCTCATCAATGATAGTAAATTGTAATCCATTTGGTCTAAGGTTTGTACCATAAACTACTCCTCTTAATTCGCATTTTTCTCCGATAGACAATCCAACACCTTCATCATCAATTTGTGTTACTTCATTAATATGTTTATAAGGATAAGCTTCTCCGTCATAAGGATCAATGTCAGTTAAATACCTTGGAAGTAATTGATATCCGTCAAAATATGGCTTGATTTTATCATATTGACCTCCAAGCCCTGTAATATTAAATGTTCCTAAAGGATGAGGATGCCCATATATTTCGGAATCATTATCAATTCTAATATTAAAAGTATCTATATCATTAGTTACCCTTACATTAAAACCACTACCGGAATTTGACCATTTGGTATAATCTACAAGGTGTACATTTTCCAGAGTAACCAATTGCCCTTCTGTAGATTCATTTAGATTTGTAACTATTTTGGGAGATGAAATAATACTGTCTTCTTGAGCAAGTATTACAGAATCCAATTTTATTTGTTCCAATCCATAAAATTGGTTCATTGTCCCCCATAATATTATTTTATCTCCTTCATGAACAGAGTATCCGAAATTTTTATCATAACTATAACACCAAATACCACGATCATTTTCATCTGCAACAACAAATTGCAGCCCCTTGCTATTATAATTAATACCATAAATAGTTCCTTCAATAAAAGGATTTGCATCAGAATGTATGATGGCTCCAATGCTGTCTTTCTCATGCAAATATTCTATATCATAACCACAATAATTTTTTTGCCCAGGATTAGCATGAATTTCAATATTATTGTATTTAAAACCGGCTGATATTGGAGATGCTTGCCAGTTTTGTCCATTATTATTGTCTGAAATAGGGTTACATAATGACAAAGAATATCCATAACCATCAGCTTCCTCCGGCCAGTCTCCCGATTCATGATATTCGACAATATCCAAAGTGTCTAAGTTGTTATCTAATAATATTATAGTATCCGATTTATTGCTCAATCCTCCATTTCCCCAAGATAGGCTGTAGGTGTTAAAATATTTATTGAATGTGCTTTTATTTTTAGAAATTATTAAAAATTGATTCGGTTTGATATACCGGTCGGGGAATATGAAATTTATTGCATTTGATTTCAGTTTGAAATTTTCAAGATATGTTGTCTCCTTACCGGCATTAAACAATTCAATAAATTCAAGACTATCAGGAGAACCCGGGTCATTGTATAGTATCTCGGTAATTACAAGTTTTGTAACGGTACTATCAACAACAGAATCGCAATTCACTGAATTGGAGTTTCCGGGTGTACCAAAATATTCTTTGCCTTCTATTGAAAATCCTATCGGGTGAACTGAAGCTTTCCAGTTTTTAGCAATTGAATTATCTTTATTCAAACTGCAAAGCTCCAAGGAAGGTCCCCCTCCGTCCGGTTCGGAAACCCACTCTCCTCCATCATCATAATCAACTTTGTCAATAACATTACCGTTTGGGTCGGATAATTCTATGGCCTCACCTGAGTTTTTCAATCCGCCGCTAGTCCAAATCAGAGCATCAATTCCAAAATCTTTTATTGTTGCACTATCATTTGTGACAACTAAATAAGATTTTGGGGCAAAGGAATAAAATCCGAATTTCATTTTTATACCGTCAGTAAAAGCATAATCTTTCATTTCAATAGTGTCATTTCCTGCATTGTAAAGTTCAATGTACTCATGGTGATCTGTTCCGCTTTCTGGAGGATTGTACATTATTTCCGTGATTATTATTTGCGCATCTATTGATATGAGTATAAAAAAATTTAGAATTAAAGCTAATAAAATATTTCTCATAAGTTTAAATTTTAATTGAATAAAAATAGTATTTTGTAAAAATATTTAAAAAATTGGAGAAATGCAATTTAATGATATAGAATTTTTGTAACTACTTAATTTTAGAACAACCGACCATATACAAAAAAAGTTTCAAAGTTTCAGGTTTCAAAGATTCAGGTTTTGATAAAACAAAAATAAAAGGAATAAATATAGAAACACGATTTAAAAATTACGAATAGCGAATTGAATAGAAGGTATTGATTTATTGAGTTTTGGAATGTGAGGGATGCGGTCCTCTTGATTTTGCATCTAAACAAAACTAAAATAGCGAGAAAATAAGTGTGAATAATGTTTTTATCGTAAAATAAAATCAGCTATTTTTGCAAAGCTATCTAACTGTATTATCCCAACTCATATTGGGAGAGATGTTTTGAATTTAGTAATTGGAATTGATATATATTGAGAATGACAAATTATCAATTATGGTTACGGATTATTAGACACTATATATTTAACTAACTGATTTTAATATTTTTAAAAGGAATACATTAAGTTATTTATAAATTAATAAAAAATTAATATTAAAAAATTATATATATTTTAAAATTACTGTTATTTTTGTGACAAATTAACCAAACTAAATTAAACTTATGAAAAAACTACTGACTCTTTTAGTCGCTTTATTGATTACAGGCTTTACATATGGACAAGGTTCTATTATGGGGAAAGTCGTTGATAATTCGGGAGATGCCCTTATCGGTGCTTCTGTTTATCTTGAAGGTACTTCAACTGGTACTATTACTGATGTTGATGGTAATTTTACTATCAAGAATGTTGATAATGGTGCAGTTAACTTAGTGGTTTCCTATGTTGGTTTTAAATCTAAAACGGTTTCAGTTAACGTTTCAGGTAATACCAATGTTGGAACTATTGCTATGGAATCTGACGCAGTTATGTTGTCTGCTATTGAAGTAGTTGCAGATTATGCTGTGGAAAGGAAAACGCCGGTTGCTTTTGTGAAATTGGACAAAAAGGAAATTGAAAAAGTTCTTGGTTCCAGGGATATTCCTTTGATGCTTAACACTACACCTTCTGTTTATGCAACGGAGCAGGGTGGTGGAGCCGGAGATGCCAGAATTAATGTGAGAGGTTTTAACCAAAGAAATGTTGCTATTATGATTAACGGGGTTCCTGTTAATGATATGGAAAACGGTTGGGTTTATTGGTCAAACTGGGATGGTGTTGCTGATGCTACTTCTTCGATTCAGTTGCAAAGAGGTCTCAGTGCTGTAAATCTTGCTACACCTTCTATCGGTGGTACGATGAATATTATTACCAGTCCTGCTGAAAAGAAATTAGGTGGCGTTGCTAAATTGGAATACGGTTCGGGAAATTTCCTTAAATCAACTATTACGGCTCATTCAGGTTTGATTAAAGATAAATTTGCATTGAGTATGAGCTTGGTAAGAAAAGTTGGAGATGGAATTATTGACAAAACATGGACAGATGCTTGGGCTTACTATTTGGGAGCTTCTTTGAAATTAAACAACAAGCACAAATTGGAATTCTTTGCTTTGGGTGCACCTCAAAGACACGGACAAAATCTCTATAAGCAAAATATAGGAACTTATAGTCATGATTTTGCAAGTAAAATAGATTATGATACTTCGGCTTTTTCAAAATTCCCCGAAGCAGGTAGGAATTTTAATCAAAATTGGGCTCCTGTTTCAGGTTATAATAGCGACCAATACTGGAATGGAAAAACACATGCCAGAAAAGCTGATGATTTTATCAATACAAGAGAAAATTTCTATCATAAACCACAAGTTAACTTGAACTGGTATGCTGATTGGAGTGATAAAGTTTCTCAATATACGGTGTTCTACTATTCAGGAGGTACCGGTGGTGGTACAGGAACGTATGGTTCTTTGTATAGAAGAGATGCCGAAGGAAACTTAGGAGATGATGATTATAAATTTTATTATGGAAAATCTCCTTGGACATGGGATCTCAATGAAACTGTTAAAGCAAATAAAGGACCGGCCGGAGATTATTATGTTGATAAAAAAGCTAAAACAAAAGAAGACGGACAATCAATCGGTATCTTGAGAAATAGTAGAAATAACCAAAATACTATTGGTGCTATTTCCAAATTTAAAATCAATTGGAATAATGATTTGAAATCTTCAATTGGTTTGGACTGGAGAACAGCTAAGATAGATCACTTTAGAGAAGTTAGAGATTTATTGGGAGGTTCATACTTTGTTGATACAAAAGATGAATTTGCTACTACAAATCAAAAAGTACTTGGAGATAAAGTTGCTTATAATTTCACAAATACTGTTGATTGGTTAGGTGCATACTTCCAAACAGAATACACAATGGGAAATTTCTCAACTTATGGAATGGTAGGTTGGTCAACTATTAAATATACTTATTTCAATCATTTCTTGAAGGACGATTCCGATAAGGGAAAAGACGGACATCTTTATGCTGAAACAGGTTGGATTCAAGGATTGCAAGTAAAAGGAGGAGCTAATTATATCCTTAATGATAATATGAATGTATTCGCCAATTTGGGTTATGTGTCCAAGGTTCCGATTTTTGATGCTGTAATTAATGACAGAGATGCTACAAAAGCGGATGATCCTAAAAATGAGAAGTTCTATGCATTTGAAGCAGGTTATAATGTATTTTCTTCCGACAATAAGCTAAGAGCTAAATTGAGTGCTTATTATACAAAGTGGAATGACAGAACCAAGAATATCGGTATTTACAATCAGGACGGAACAGAAGGTTATGTATTTGTTACCGGGATGAATCAATTACACAAAGGTATTGAACTTGATCTTAAATACAATCCTGTTAATATGCTTGAATTGGGATTTGGTGCTTCAATAGCAGATTGGAGATATACCAATGATGTAGAAGGTAAATACAAAACTTGGGATCCGATTGATGGTACAGAGAAAGAAGGTGATTATACTTTCTATGCAAAAGACCTGAAAGTTGGGGATGCTCCTCAAACACAATTTGTGTTGTCAGCTGCCTTTAAACCTATTGACGGATTATTCTTACAGTTCTTGGCTAAGCATTATAGAGATTATTATGCTGAATGGGATCCATTCTCAAGAACTACTAAAGAGGAAGATGCTGATGGAAACAGAATTCAAAGCTGGAAAACTCCCGCTTATAATCTTTTGGATTTCCACGCTGCTTATGATCTTCCTTTATCCGGTAAAATGGGCGTTCAAATATTTGCTCACGTATTCAATTTACTTGATGAGATATATATTCAAGATGCTACCGATAATAGTAAATATAACGGATTTACTATCAAAGACAGTGAAGGTAATGTTACAAATAGCCACGCTGCAGAAAGAGCTGAGGTATTCTTTGGATTACCAAGAAGATTTAATGTAGGTGCTAAAGTGACTTTCTAAGCACTTAAAAATAAGTTTTATAAGGCAAGTTCAATTTCGGACTTGCTTTTTTTTGTTTTGTTAATTAAATTTTATACTTTTGCAAAAGTATTTTGGTTTCCAAATGTGGAATGAAAAGGGAATCAGGTGAAAATCCTGAACTGTACCCGCAGCTGTAAAGTCTGTTTAATTGTTATGATTTTATTTTGCCACTGTTTCAAATTTGGAAACGGGAAGGCTTCATAATAGGACAAGTCAGAAGACCTGCCAGAATATATGTTTTCATTAGTGCTTTCGGGATAAAAGTACGGTGATATGAAAAATTTCCTCTTTGATTGTATATCTGTATTTTGTATTTAGGAAATTTTACTTATCCCCTTTTTCTCTGCACTTATTATTTTTATTTAATAATTTGGTTTTTAATGAAAGTTGTATCTTTTATAATACTGTTTTTGTCTACCGGTTCACTTTTTGCTCAAATTAAGAAAGTCAAGGATACAATTTCTATTCCCAAAATTGTTATTGTTGATGAAAAACATAGTATTTTTCAAATTAATAGAAAATTGGTTGATTCGACTTTTATGATGAATAATACAAGTTCATCACTAGCTGATATCCTATTAAAAAACACTTCTTTGCATTCACGTTCCTATGGCCCGGGACTTATTACTTCCTATGGAATGAGAGGTGGCAATAGTTCGGAAACAACTGTTGTATGGAATGGTTTTTCTATCAACAATATAATGTTGGCTTCAACTGATATCTCGCTTTTAACGGTGTCACCCAATAGTAAAATTTCTATAGATAAAAACAATTTTATTATTGGTGGGATTGGAGGTAGTATCCGTATTGATGATAATATATTGGTAAACAAAAACAAAACTATTTTTAATATAAATTATAATTCTCTAAATAATCTCGACTTAAGCGGTACTATTCATTATTCTTTAAAAAAATTAAAAAATTCTTTTTCTCTTATTTATGAAGATAATAATAATAAATATTTTTTTAATAGGGGGCATTCGAAAATAAAAATTACAAATTCCAAAGGGGAAAAAGCTATATTTAAATATAATGCACTATACCGAAAAAACAAAGGAACATTCAAATTGTTTGTTTTGGCAAATAAATTAGTCAGGCAGATTCCTCCTTCACGATATGAAGATATTTCTGATGCCGTACAATTGGATGAAGGGATAAAATCGGGTATTCATTTTGATTTCATTGAAAATAGTTATTCAATGAAATTAAAAGCAGGATATTTTATTGATAGGTTGAAATACCGGTACCCTTTGAAAAGTATTTATTCTGATAGTTATATTTATACTTTCCAGACTGGAATAAATTTAATAAAAACTATAAATAGCAATTGGCTTTTTAACCTTGATATAAATAATGAAAATACTAAAATAAGAACAGATATTTATGATAATAAGAGCGAAAATAGAATTTTCATTTCCGGTGTTGTCTCAGGAATTATACATAATAGACTCTTGATAAAAACAGGTATCAAAACAGTATATTTTAATAATTCGTTTATCCCGTTATTTCCATATTTGCAATTGAATTATAAGCTTAATAACCATATTCGTACAATTTTAAATATGGGGAATAATTTTAGATTACCCGGATTTAATGAGAAATATTGGCCGGATTTGGGAATACCGGATTTAAAATATGAAACTTCATCGTTTTTTGATTTGAATGCATATATCAATATAAGGAATTCTGTAAAAATAAATACTTCCGTTTATTTCAAAGATAGCAAAGATATGATACTATGGATTCCTAAAAACGGAGTATGGAGACCTCAAAATATCAAGCAAGTTTATTCTAGGGGATTGGAAATGGAACTGTCTTATAGGATGAGAAACAATATTATGATTTCTGAATTTAATTTGAGTTATAGTTATAATAAAACTAGTAATAATAGAAATGCGAATTATAGTATTATCTACATTCCGGCAAATGTATTTTTGTTTAATCAGAGGATTAAGTACAATTCCTGGTATTTATCGTTGACCCAAAGGTTTACGGATAAAGTCTATGTAACCTATGATAATTCGGAATCAATACCAAGATATTTTATTGTAGATGCGTTATTGTCAAAAGATTTTATTATAAAAAAGAATAAATTTAAATACATTATCGAAATAAATAATGTATTTAATGCGGAATATGAAACTATTAAGAATTATCCAATGCCCGGTAGATGTTTTTCTGTTGGCTTGAAATATTTTATTAATTAAAAATTATTTAAAAATGAAAAGAATTTTTACTATTGTTTTTTTTAACTTTTTAACTGTTGCTGTATTTTCACAAACGATATCTTCGTTTAAGGCATTTAAAAATATGCCTAAGGATACATTTTGGAACGGTAGCGATTTATTAGGTGGATTTGTAGATGGCGCAATTGATTTTCCGTGTGTTTATGATACTTCATGGGGTGGGTTTTGGTCGGGAGGTTGGGCTGTTTCGACTATGCGGGATGATAGTACGAGTGGTGCTGACAATCTTTATGGTATTGTAACACATTCCCGTATTGATGAAAGTCCTTTTGCTATAGCTCAAAATCATGCCGACTTGAAATTTGTTGCCGATATATCGGCGTTTTTCCAAGGTTTTTATATTACGAATACTACTTATGCTTATCTGAGTATGAAAAACGGTGATTCGTTTGCTAAAAAATTTGGGGGGAATGACGGTACAGATAAAGATTTTTTTAAATTGCGAATTTATGCTATTCAAGACAGCAAAGTGGATAGCTCCAATTATGTTGATTTTTATCTTGCGGATTATAGATTTGACAATGATTCTCTGGATTATATTGTCAGAGATTGGTGGTATGTTGATTTATCTCCGTTGGGGTATGTAGAAGGATTAAATTTCGAATTGACTTCTTCGGACAATGGACCCTGGGGAATGAATACACCTGCATTTTTTGCCGTGGATAAGATAAAATACAGTTACAAACCGGGACTAAGCAATTCATATCATGTATCGTATGAACAAAATAAGATCCCTATAGATTCATTTTGGAATGGAAAAGATGAAGATCCTGTTTTTTATGATTCGGGCTTCAAATTTCCTTGTGTCTTTGACACGGCTTATGGGGGGTATTGGAAATCGGGTTTTGCATTATCAACAATGAGAGATGATATTACCGAAGGAAGCTCTAATTTGTACAGCGCTATTCCCGGGGGGGCTTATGACGGTATTACTTATGCTATAAGCCAGAACAATACTTCTTTTCATTCCAGGTGGGCTGATGCTTATCCGGTTATAAAAAGCATAAAAATAACAAATACTACTTATGCCTATTACAGTATGAAAAACGGTGATGCATTTGCTAAAAAATTTGGGGGGAATGACGGTACAGATAAAGATTTTTTCAAGTTAAGAATATATCCATTGGAATTAATTGATTTCGGTGTTATAGATTCGAGCAGGTATTATGATGTTTATTTAGCTGATTACAGATTTGATGATAATTCAAAGGACTACATTTTGGACGACTGGGTAAATATAAATATAGATTCTATTTTTGATTTTGAGGTTTCGGAATTAGCTTTTGAACTAAGTTCTAGTGATAATGGTACTTGGGGAATGAATACACCTGCATTTTTTGCTATTGACGATATTGATTTTGATTTACTAAGTTCAGTTGAAGATTTAAATAATAATTCTCTGATTGTGTATCCGAATCCTGCTACAAATTACATAAAAATAAGTATTGAGAATCTCTTAAATAATCCGGTTTATGAAATATACGGTATGAACGGAATATTGTTTTCAAAAGGGACATTGCTAAATGATGCCATTAATGTCTCTGCTCTGAAAAAGGGATGTTATATAATTAGAATTTTATCAAATGAGGGTGATTATATTACTAAATTTGATAAACTATAATTATGAAATTAATTGTTATTTTGATTTTTGTGTTAAATAATTTTGCTTTTGCTCAGTTTGCTCCACCTGCAGGCCAACCGGGTTCGACTGCTATTTATAAAGAAAGTCCTGTTTTTACGGGCTGGGCTCAAAATGTGGAAATATATCGTGGCTATGTTGATATAAGTGACAAAAGTCTTGGATTTGCGGATTATGGTGATAAAGAATATATTTTTGGTATTGCGGATGGTAAAGTTTTAAGTTTGGGGGATAGTGGGGTAGTGGTTATTAAATTGGATAAACCGGTATTTAACGGTGATTCATGGGATTTTGCGGTTTTTGAAAATGGTTTTAATGATGAATTTCTTGAATTGGCTTTTGTTGAAGTTAGTTCGGATGGTGATCATTATTATAGATTTCCCGCTGTTTCTTTTACTGATACTACTGTACAGACGGGGACATTTGGGGCAACGGATGCTACTAAAATTCATAATCTGGCCGGTAAGTACAGGGTTAACTACGGGACTCCATTTGATCTTGATTTCATAGAAGATAACAATTTGCTTGATAAGAATAATATTCGGTTTATTAAGATAATTGATGTGATTGGTAGTTTGGATGATCGATATGCTACTTATGACTCAAAAGGGAATAAAATTAATGATCCGTTTCCGACACCATTCAATTCTGGAGGTTTTGATCTGGATGCTGTAGGCATTATCCACCAAAAGATTCAAAATAGCAATGATGATACCGGTATGACTGATATAATTATTTATCCGAATCCTGTAGTGAGTATTTTGCAAATCCGGTCAGTTTCCAATTGTATCTCAAATATTGAGATTTTGGATGTTTCCGGCAGTAAATACAATATAAGTCAAATATATGGTAGCGGCATATATGATTTGTCATCAATACAACCGGGAATGTATTTTATAAAAATTGATTTTGGAAAAGACAAGACTATCATCAGGAGAATAATTAAAGAATAATGCATACAGGGCTTTGTTTGTAACTACTCAGGTGGAATCATTATGGCTATAAAAGATTCTGCCTGAGTAATTAGTGGCTGTCTATAAAATATCAATATAAGAGTTGTTATATTAATACCAAACTTTTACCAATATTCCGATTATAAAAAGTTTAGCTTTTACTTCTTAAAAAATATTTGCATAGTCTTAGCCTTAGCTATGCAAATATTTTTTTTCATTGAATGAGCAAAAAACTAATTCTTTTCTATTTTACCATATAGATAAAGGTTTGGTATTAATTAT